>DASTHS010000167.1:0-2247 GCA_035718085.1 Acidimicrobiales bacterium
GAGTGATGTATACGGCGGTGGCGCCGCTGTCACGGGTAAGAGTGGCGATCTCCACCCGCAGGCGCTCGCGTAGGTCGGCGTCGAGGTTGGAGAGGGGCTCGTCGAAGATCAGCAGCCCGGGCCGCCCGACCAGGGCGCGGGCCAACGCCACCCGCTGCTGCTCGCCGCCCGACAGCTCGTGGGGGTAGCGGGCGCCCAAGGCGGCCAGGCCGACGCGCCCGAGGGCCTCGGCCACCCGGCGGTCGACCGCGGCGGCGGGCAGCTTGCGGCGCCGCAGGGCGTAGCCGACGTTGCCGGCGACGGGGAGGTGGGGCCACAGGGCGTAGTCCTGGAAGACCATCGCCAGGTTGCGCCGGTCCGGGGGCAGGTGGTGGCGGCCGTCGGCCACCAGGGTGCCGCCGAGGTGGATGGTGCCGCCGTCGACGCGCTCGACGCCCGCCAGGCAGCGGGCGAGGGTCGACTTGCCCGACCCCGACGGCCCGAGGAGCACCACGAAGCAGCCGGGCGCCACCTCGAGGTCGACGCCCGAGAGGGCCGGGTGCGTGCCGTAGCGCTTGTCGACCCCGCGGACGGCGATGTGGTGCCCGGGGGCGGTGGGGGCGCTCATCGCGCCGTCCCGAGACGCCGCCAGCCCACCGGGGCCACCAGCCGGTACCCGCCCCAGGCCACGGCGACGACGAGCAGGGCGAAGACGATGGCGAGCACCTCCGTGGCGGTCCCGCCGCCGAAGTCGTAGTTGGCGAGGGCCTTCTCGATGCCGACCGACACCGGCGGCCGGTTCGGCACGTAGAGCAGCTGCGACACCGGCAGCTCGAGCAGCGTGGCGCAGTAGGTGAGCACCCACGCGGAGATCAGGGGCCGGGCCAGCACGGGCAGCACCGTGCGGGCCCACGAGGCCCCGCGGCCGTCGCCGTGCACCTGCCCGGCTTCGCGCAGGGAGTGCTGGACCTGGCTGAAGGGCCCGAGCAGCACCCGGGCGGTGGCTGGCAGGGCGGTGGCCAGGTAGGCCAGCACCAGCAGGGTGGTGGTCTCGTAGAGGTGGATGCCGAGGGCCCCGGCCAGCGGCAGGTTGTAGGTGAAGATGTAGCCGGCGGCGAAGACGATGCCGGGCAGGGCGACGGCGGTGAGCAGCAGCAGGTCGAGGACGCGGGCCGACACCCGCTCGGCCCGGCCGGTGAGCAGGCGGGCCGACACCGCGCCGACCACCGTGGTCAGCGTGGCGGTGACGGCCGCCAGGCGCGCCGAGTACAGCAGCGGGCCGCGCAGGGCGGCGCTGGCGAGCACCCGCCGGTAGTTGTCGAGCGTGAAGCCGTGCGACGACGCCAGCGACCCGAGGCCCTTGATCAGCGACGCCGAGAGGGCACCGAAGGCGGGGGCGCCGAGCCCGACGACCACCAGCGCCGCCAGCCCGGCGAGCGCCGCCGCCCGGCCGACGGGCCCGAGGCGCTGGCGGCGGGCCGGCCGGCTGCGCCCGCCGAGCACCCGGTAGCTGCGGCCCCGCAGAGCCCGCGACTGGGCGAGGAGGGCCAGGCCGGCCATGGCCATCAGGATCCACCCGATGGCGGCCGCCACCGGGAAGTCGATCGGGAAGTTGTCGATGGCGTTGTAGAGGGTGAAGGTGGCGATGGGGAAGTGGGCGTCGTTGGCCAGGGTGGCGGCCACGCCGAAGTCGCTGATCGACTCGGCGAAGACGATGGCGACCGCGGACCACACGGCGGGGGCCAGCAGCGCCACCACGATGCGGGCGGCGTCGCGCCCCCGGCCGCCGTGCACCCGCACCGCCATCTCGAACTCTTCGCCGAGGCCCCGCAGGGCGTTGGCGATGGCCAGGTAGGCGAAGGGCACCCCCTTGGCGGTGAGCACCACGACCACCCCGAACGGGCCGTAGAAGAGGTGCCGGGCGCCGCCCGCGCCCACGTCGAGCACGCCGAGCACCCCCGAGGGCTCGAGCAGCCGCTCCCAGCCGAGGGCGACGAGGTAGGAGGGGGCGAGCAGCAGGGCGAACATCGACGCCGACCACAGGCCCCCCCCGGGGACGTCGGTGCGCAGCACCGCCCACGCCACGGCGAACCCGATGGCGGTGGCCGCCACCGCGGTGGCCGCCCCCACCCCGAGCGAGTCGACCACGGCGTGCAGCAGCGGCCCGTGAAGGGCGCCGCGGAACCCGGCGAGCGAGAACCACTGCGGGCCCTGCGAGAGCAGCCGGGGCGAGAAGGCGACGAGCAGGAACAGGGCGATCGGCAGCAC
>DASTHS010000168.1:0-19921 GCA_035718085.1 Acidimicrobiales bacterium
CGGCGCGTCCGGTTCGTCCCGCACCACGTCGCCCACGCGGCGTCCGCCTACCTGGCGGCGCCGTTCGCCGACAGCGCCGTGCTCGTCCTCGACGGTAGGGGCGAGACGGCCTCTCACCTCGCCGGGCGGGCAGTGGGAGGCGACCTCGAGATCCTGCACGCTCAGGGGTTGCCCCACTCGCTCGGGCTCATGTACGAGGAGCTCACCGAGCACGTCGGCTTCCTGCGATCGTCCGACGAGTACAAGGTGATGGCCCTGGCGTCGTACGCGGAGCCACGGTGGCTGGGGGAGTTCCGCGACCTGATCCGGCCCACCGAGGCCGGCGGGTTCGTCATCGAGCCGATCGACTGGTCGCGCTTCGTGCCCGCCCGGGCGGCCGACGGCGAGTTCCTCGAGGGCCACGCCCAGCTGGCGTCGACCGTGCAGCACCGCCTCGAGGAGGTGCTCCTGGAGCTGGCCCGTTGGCTGCACGCCCGCACCGGCGACCGGGTGCTCACCATGGCCGGTGGGGTGGCGCTCAACTGCGTCGCCAACAGCCGGTTGGTGCGCGAGGGCCCGTTCGAGGAGGTGTGGGTCCAGCCGGCCGCCGGTGACTCCGGCACGTCCCTCGGTGGCGCCCTCTTCGAGGCCGCCCGGCGGGGCGACCGGCTCACCCCGATGCCCGGCGCCGACCTGGGGCGCGACTTCACCGACGACGACATCGCCGCCATGCTCCGCACGGCCGGGGCGGAGGTCGAGCGACCCGGTGACCTCCCCGGTGCGGTGGCCGCCGTGCTGGCCGCCGACGGCGTGGTCGGCTGGTTCCAGGGTCGCAGCGAGTTCGGCCCCCGCGCACTCGGGCACCGCAGCCTGCTGGCCAGCCCCGCCCGCCGGTCGACCCTCACCCGCCTCAACGACATCAAGGGCCGCGAACAGTTCCGGCCGGTGGCCCCGATGGTGCTGCTCGACCGCGCCGCCGACATCTTCGACGGGCCGCTGCCCAGCCCGTACATGCTCTTCACCCACCAGGTGCGGCCCGGGTGGGCCGAGCGGATCCCCGCGGTGGTGCACGTCGACGGGTCGGCCCGGGCGCAGACCGTCGACCCCTCGACCGAGCCGCTGGTGGCCGCCCTGCTGCGCGCCTTCGAGGCCCGCACCGGGCTGCCGGTGCTGGTGAACACCAGCTTCAACACCGCAGGTCGCCCCATGGTCGACACCCCCCACGACGCCCTCGAGTGCTTCGGGTCGTCGCCCATGGACATGCTGGTGCTCGGCCCCTACGTGCTGCGCAAGCGGGCCCACGCCGGCATCCTCCAGACCGCCGGTGCCACCGACACCGTCGCGGCCGCCGCGGCGGTGATCGGCGGGTGACGGCGCAGTCGCGCCCCTTCAGCGTCGTCGTCCCCACGGTCGGCCGACCGAGCCTGGCGGCCACCCTGGCGCCCCTCGGCTCGGCGTGCCCGGCGCCGTGCGAGGTGATCGTGGTCGACGACCGCCCGCAGCCCGCGGCCCCGCTGGCCGTGCCCGCGTTCGCCACCGTGGTCACCTCCGGCGGCCGGGGCCCCGCGGCCGCCCGCAACGTGGGGTGGCGGGCGGCGACCGCTCCCTGGGTGGCGTTCCTCGACGACGACGTGGTGCCGCCGGGCGACTGGTGCGCGGCCCTCGCCGCCGACCTCGCCGACGCGGAGGCACTCAGCCCCGACGGGCTGGTCGCCGCCTCCCAGGGCTGCATCCACGTACCCCTGCCGGCCGATCGGCGCCCCACCGACTGGGAGCGCTGCACCGCCGGCCTCGAGCAGGCGTGCTGGGCCACCGCCGACATGGCCTACCGGCGCGACGTGCTCGCCGAGGTCGGCGGCTTCGACGAGCGCTTCCCCCGGGCGTTCCGCGAGGACGCCGACCTCGGCTTGCGCACCACCGACGCCGGCTACCTGATCGTCCGCGGCGCCCGCATCGTCGACCACCCCGTGCGGCCCGCCGACTGGCGGGCCAGCCTGCGCGGCCAGCGCGGCAACGCCGACGACGTGCTCATGGGGGCGCTCCACGGCCACGGCTGGCGCACCCGGGCCGGCGCCGAGCCCGGCCGCAACGCCGCCCATCGCGCCACGATCGCCGCCGGCCTGGCGGCGCTGGGCCTCGCCGCGGGGGGCCGGCACCGCGCCGCCGCTGCAGCCGCCGCGGCATGGGCTGCCGCCACCGTGCGCTTCGCGGCCGCCCGCATCGCCCCCGGCCCGCGCACCCCGGCGGAGGTGGCCACCATGGTCGTGACCTCGGCCGCCATCCCGCCCCTCGCCACCTGGCACACCGTGCGCGGGCGCCTCGCGCTCGCCCGCCGGCTCACCGACGTCGAGCGGGCGCCGCTCGGCCAGGGCCGGCCGCCGCTCGCCGCCGCCGGCCGAAATCGCCGTCGCCCCGGGCTGCTCGTGCGTCCCGGGCAGGCCGACCCCACCTGGAAGGCCGAAGCGGTGCTGTTCGACCGTGACGGCACCCTCGTGGTCGACGTGCCCTACAACGGCGACCCGACGGCCGTGGCGCTCATGCCCGGCGCCCGCCAGGCGGTGGCCCGGGCCCGTCAGGCCGGATGCCGGGTCGGGGTGGTCAGCAACCAGAGCGGCATCGCCCGCGGTCTGCTCACCCGGGCGCAGGTCGACGCGGTCAACGCCCGGGTCGAGGAGCTGCTGGGCCCCTTCGACACCTGGCAGGTCTGCCCGCACGGGCCCGACGACGCCTGCGGGTGCCGCAAGCCGGCGCCCGGGTTGGTGCTCGCCGCCGCGCACGACCTCGGGGTGACGCCGTCGGCCTGTGCGGTCATCGGCGACATCGGCGCCGACGTCGAGGCGGCCCGCGCCGCCGGGGCCCGCTCGGTGCTGGTGCCGACCACCACGACCCGACGCGGGGAGGTCGCCGCCGCGCTGGTCGTGGCGCCGTCGCTGCTGCGGGCCGTCGACTTCGTGGTGGCGGGCACGTGCTGAGGCGACGGGTGCTCGTCGCCCGCTGCGACAACGTGGGCGACGTGCTGCTCGCCGGCCCCGCGGTGCGCGCCGTCGCCGCCGCCGCCGGCCCGGTGACGTTCCTGTCCAGCCCGCAGGGTGCCCCCGCCGCCGAGCTGCTGCCCGGGGTCGGCGAGGTGGTGGCAGAACGCCTGGCCTGGATCGACGCCGCCCCGCCGCCGGTCGACCGTGGGTCGCTCGAGGCCATGGTCGACCGTCTCGGGGCGTTGGGGGTCGAGGAGGCGGTGATCCTCACGTCGTGGCACCAGAGCCCCCTGCCCCTCGCCATGCTGCTGCGCGCCGCGGGGGTCGAGCGCATCACCGCCAACAGCACCGACTACCCCGGCTCGCTGCTCGATGTCAGGGTGCAGGTCGACGACGACCTCCACGAGGTCGAGCGCGGGGTGCAGATCGCCGCCGCCGCCGGGTTCGCCGCCCCTGCCGGCGACGACCTGAGCCTGGCGGTGCGCGGGCCGCTCCCGCCCGTCGCCGGCCTGCCCGCCGCCCCCTACGTGGTGCTGCACCCGGGGGCGTCCGTGCCCGCCCGGGCCTGGGCGCCGGCGCGCATGGCCGAGGCGGCCGCCGAGCTCGCTCGGCGCGGCGCCCGGGTGGTGGTCACGGGTGGCCGGGGCGAGGCCGAGCTGTGCGCGGCGGTCGCTGCCGCCGCCGGCCCGGCCGGCACCGACCTGAGCGGCCGCACCGACCTGGCCGGCCTGGCCACGGTGATCGCCTCGGCACGGGCGGTGGTCGTGGGCAACACCGGCCCGGCCCACCTGGCCGCCGCCGTCGGCACGCCGGTGGTCAGCCTCTACGCGCCCACCGTGCCGGCGCAGCGCTGGCTGCCGTGGCGGGTGCCCGTGCGGGTGCTCGGCGACCTCGGCATCCCCTGCGCCGGGTGCCGGGCGCGCACGTGCCCGGTGCCGGGGCACCCCTGCATCGACAGCGTGCCGGCGGCGGCGGTCGCCGACGCCGTCGACGACCTGGTCGGGGCGGTGGCGGCGTGAGGGTGCTGCTGTGGCACGTGCACGGCTCCTACGCCACGGCCTTCGTGCAGGGCCCGCACACCTACCTGGTGCCCGTGCTGCCCGACCGCGGGCCCGACGGGCGGGGCCGCGCCCAGACCTGGCAGTGGCCGGACTCGGTGGTCGAGGTGACCCCTGAGGAGGCTGCCGACGCCGAGGTCGACGTGGTCGTGCTGCAGCGCCCCGAAGAGCTCGATCACCTCGCCGCCCGGTGGCTGGGCCGACGCCCCGGCGTCGACGTGCCCGCCGTCTACCTCGAGCACAACGCCCCCGAGGGGGCGATCAACGCCATGCGCCACCCCGCCGCCGACCGCGGCGACCTCGTCGTGGTGCACGTCACCCACTTCAACGACGTGTTCTGGGACTGCGGCTCCACCCCGACGCAGGTGATCGAGCACGGCGTCATCGACCCCGGCGCCCGCTTCACCGGCGAGCGGGCCAGCGCCGCGGTGGTCGTGAACGACCCGCTGACCCGGGGCCGCGTCGTCGGCGCCGACCTGCTGGAGCGGTTCCGGGCGTCGCTGCCCGTCGACGTCTACGGCATGCGCACCGAGCCGCTCGGCGGCCGCGACCTGACCCAAGCCCAGCTGCACGCTGAGCTCGCCCACCATCGCGCCTACCTGCACCCGTTCCGGTGGACCTCCCTCGGGCTCAGCCTGATCGAGGCCATGATGCTCGGCCTGCCGCCGGTCGCCCTGGCCACGACCGAGGTGGTGGAGGCCGTGCCGCCCGGCGCCGGCGTCGTGTCGAACGACCTGGCCCGGCTCGAGGGCGGACTCCGCCAGTTCCTCGCCGACCCGGCGGCCGCCGCCGAGGTCGGCGCAGCCGCCCGCCGCGCCGCGCTCGGTCGCTACGGCCTCGAACGGTTCCTCGCCGACTGGGACCGCCTGCTCAAGGAAGTGTCGAGTTGAGAGAGGTGTCGCGTTGAGAGTCGCCCTGGTGTCCGAGCACGCCAGCCCCCTGGCCGTGCTCGGCGATGTCGACGCCGGCGGGCAGAACGTCCACGTCGCCGCCCTCGCCATGGCCCTGGCCAAGCTGGGCCACGAGGTCGTCGTGCACACCCGGCGCGACAGTGCCGACCTGCCCGACACGGTGGCCATGGCCCCCGGGGTGGTGGTCGACCACGTGGCCGCCGGCCCGGCCCGGCCGTTGCCGAAGGACGAGCTGGTCGACCACATGCCGTGCTTCGGCGCCGAGCTCGGCCGCCGCTGGGCCGACGCGCCGCCCGACGTGGTGCACGCCCACTTCTGGATGTCGGGCATGGCGTCGCTGCCGGTGTGCCGCACCCTCGGCATCCCCTTCGTGCAGACCTTCCACGCCCTCGGCACCGTCAAGCGCCGCCACCAGGGCGCCGCCGACACCAGCCCCCCGCAGCGGCTGGAGGTCGAGGCCACCCTGGCGTGCGCCGCCGACCGCATCGTCGCCACCTGCTCCGACGAGGTGTTCGAGCTCAAGCGCATGGGCGCCAACGGCCGGCGCACCGTCGTCGTGCCCTGCGGGGTCAACCTGACCCGCTTCACCCCCGACGGGCCCGTCGCCCCCCGCCCACCCGGTGTGCACCGGCTGCTCAGCGTCGGCCGGCTCGTCGAGCGCAAGGGTGTCGGCGAGGTGATCGCCGCCCTCGCGGAGGTGCCGGGCGCCGAGCTGCTCGTGGCCGGCGGCCCCGACCGGGCCCGCCTGGCCGGCGACCCCGAGGCCGCCCGGCTGGCGGCGCTCGCCGCCGACCACGGCGTCGCCGACCGGGTGCAGTTCCTCGGCCGGGTCGGGCGCGACGACCTGCCTGCGCTGCTGCGTTCGGCCGACGCCGTGGTGTGCGTGCCGTGGTACGAGCCGTTCGGCATCGTCCCGCTCGAGGCCATGGCCTGCGGGGTGCCCGTCGTCGCCGCCAGCGTCGGTGGCCTGATCGACAGCGTCGTCGACGACGTCACCGGCATCCACGTGCCGCCTCGCGACCACGCCGCCCTGGTCGGTGCCCTCGGCCACCTGCTCGGCGACGAGGCCCTGCGCCGCCGCCTCGGAGCCGGCGGCGTCCGGCGGGCGCAGACGCGCTTCGGCTGGGCTCGGGTGGCCCGGTCGACGGCGCAGGTGTACGAGGACCTGTTGGCCGCCGCCCCGGCGCGGCGGGGCGCGAAGGCGCGCCGATGACCGATCGCCCCGCTCCCACGCCCACGGGGGCGGCTCTCGCCGCCCACGTCGCCGACAGCGCCCGGGCCGTCGCCTCGGTCACCGACCAGATCCCCACCATCGAGCGTTGGGGGGCCGTCGTCGCCCGCTCGCTCACCGCCGGCGGCCGGCTGCTCGCCGCCGGGAACGGGGGGAGCGCGGCCGAGGCCCAGCACCTCACCGCCGAGCTGGTGGGCCGCTACTGCGGGGAGCGCCGGCCGCTGTCGGCCATCGCCCTGCACGCGGAGACCTCCACCTTCACCGCCGTCAGCAACGACTACGGCCTCGACGCCGTCTACGCCCGCCAGGTCGAGGCCCACGGCCGGCCCGGTGACGTGCTGGTGCTGCTGTCGACCTCCGGGCGCAGCCCCAACGTGGTCGCAGCGGCGCGCACCGGCCGGCGGCTCGGGCTGGTGGTGCTGGGCCTCACCGGCCCGGCGCCCAACCCGCTGGCCGACGCCTGCCACGAGGCGGTCGCCATCGACGCCCCCCGCACCGCCGCGGTGCAGGAGGCGCACCTGATCGTCGTGCACCTGCTCTGCGCGGCGGTCGACGCGGCCGTGGCCGAGATCGACCAGCGCGACGTCGCCGGCGCCCTCGGCGGCCGGTCCCCGGTGGAGGCGGGCGCCCGATGAGCAGGCCGCTGGTGGTGGTGGGCGATGCCCTCCTCGACCGGGATGTCGACGGGCGCGCCCAGCGGCTGTGCCCCGACGCCCCTGCGCCGGTGCTCGACGACACCACCGAGGTGGCCCGCCCCGGTGGGGCGGCCCTGGCCGCCGCCCTGGCCGCCGACGGGGGCCGGCGCGAGGTCGTGCTGCTCACCGCGCTGGGCGGCCCAGCCGGCGCTGCGGTGGCCGGGCTGCTCGACGCCGCCGGCGTCGAGGTGGTCGACCTCGGCCTTCCCGGCGACACCCCCGAGAAGGTTCGCTACCGGGTGGCCGGGCAGGTGTTGTTGCGCCTCGACCGTGGCGGCGCCCCGGCGCCGACGACCCCGGCCCCCGCCGCCGGCCGGACCATCGGCGCCGCGGGAGCGGTGCTGGTGGCTGACTACGGCCGTGGGGTGGCCGCCCACCCCGACGTGCGCGCCGCGCTCGGGAGCGCCGCGAGCCCCGTCGTCTGGGACCCCCACCCGCGCGGCCCGGCGCCGGTCGCCGGCGCCGCCCTCGTCACCCCGAACGCCGCCGAGTTGCTCGGGGAGGCCGGCGCCGACGCGTCGATCGCGGCCGTGCACGCCGCGGCCAGCGCGGCGCGCGACCGGTGGGGCGCGGCGGCCGTGGCCGCCACCCTCGGCCGGCGCGGCGCGCTGCTGGCCGACGGCGGCGACGGCCCGCCGCTCGCCGTCCCCGCCCGGGCGCTGCGCGGTCCGGTCGACACCTGCGGCGCCGGTGACCGCTTCGCGTCCGCCGCCGCCGTCCGCCTCGGCGAGGGGGCCGTGCTCTCCGAAGCTGTCGTCGACGCCGTTGCCGCCGCCACCGACTTCGTGGCCGCCGGCGGGGCGTCGGCGTGGCGGCCGACGCCTCCGCCGACCAACGCCACCGCCCCGCTGGCGCCCGACCCCCGCGACGTCGGGGGCGCCGCCGCCCGCCTCGCGGCCCGTCGCCGCCAGGGCGCGACGGTGGTGGCCACCGGCGGGTGCTTCGACCTGTTCCACGCCGGGCACGTGCACCTCCTCGAGGCCGCCGCCCGCTTGGGCGACGCGCTCGTCGTGTGCGTCAACTCCGACGCGTCGGTGCGGGCCCTGAAGGGCCCCGAACGGCCGGTCGTGCCAGAAGCCGACCGGGTGGCGGTGCTGCGGGCCCTCGGGTGCGTCGACGAGGTCGTCTGCTTCGACGACCCCACCCCCGCCGCCGTGCTCGGGGTCCTGCGCCCCGACGTGTTCGTGAAGGGCGGCGACTACACCGGGCGCCCCATCGCCGAGAGCGACGTGCTGGCCCGCTGGGGCGGCCAAGCCGTCACCGTGCCCTACCTCGGCGGCCGCTCCACCACCGGGCTGCTCGCCGCCGTCCTCGGCGAGGGGTGACCCGCCCGCTGCTCGTCGCCCTCCGGCCCCTCGGCCTCGGTGACCACCTGACCGGGCTGCCGGCGTTGCGGGCGCTGGCCGACGCCTTCCCCGACCACCGCCGGGTGCTGGCCACCTCGGCGGCCATGGTGCCCCTGGCCCGCCACACCGGGGCCGTCGACGCGGTCACCCCGGCACAGCCCCTCGCCCCACTCGACCCAGCGCTGACCCGGCCCGACGTGGCCGTCGACCTGCACGGTCGAGGCCCCGCGTCGCAGCGGGTGCTGCTCGCCCTGGCGCCGCGGCGCCTGGTGAGCTTCGCCTGCCCGGAGGTCCCCGAGACGGCGGGGGGCGCCCCCTGGTGGCCCGAGGAGCACGAGGTGGCCCGTTGGTGCCGCATGCTCGACCACGCCGGCATCCCCGCAGACCCGACCCGCCTCGACGTCGACCCGCCGGTCGTGGCCGTGCCGCCGGCCGCCCGCGGGGCCGTGCTGGTGCACGTCGGTGCCGCCGCCCCCGGCCGCCGCTGGCCGCCGGAACGCTTCGCCGCCGTGGCTCGAGCGCTCGTCGCCGCAGGCGACCGGGTCGTGGTGACCGGCGGCCCGCTGGAGGTCGCCGCCGCCACAGCAGTGGCCGAGGGTGCCGGCCTGCCGGCCGACCACGTGCTCACCGCCCTCGACCTGCTCTCCCTGGTGGCGACGGTGGCGGCGGCCGCGGCCGTGGTGGTGGGCGACACCGGCGTGGCGCACGTCGCCACCGCCGTGGGCACCCCCTCGGTCGTGCTGTTCGGGCCGATCCCGCCGGCCGAGTGGGGGCCGCCGGCCGACCGGCCGTGGCACCGTGCGTTGTGGGCCGGCCGCCGCGGCGACCCGCACGGCGTCGACCTCGACCCGGGGCTGCTCGCGCTGACGCCCCAGCAGGTGCTCGCCGCCCTCGACGGCGTCCGTCGGGCGGCCGCCGCCCCGGTGGGCGGGGTCCCGGCGCCGTGAGCGACCAGCGCGCCACCGTGGTGGTCATCACCTGGAACCGACGCGACGAGGTGCTCGCCACCCTCGACCGGCTGGCCGTGCTGCCCGAACAGCCACCGGTGATCGTCGTCGACAACGGGTCGGTCGACGGCACCTCGATCGCCGTCCGCTCCCGCCACCCCGGGGTCCGCCTCGTGACCCTTCCGCGCAACGAGGGCGCCGCCGCCCGCAACGCCGGGGTGGCGCTGGCCGCCACCCCCTACGTGGCGTTCAACGACGACGACACGTGGTGGGCGCCCGGGTCGCTGGCCACGGCCGCCGACGTGCTCGACGCCTGCCCCCGCCTCGCCGTGCTCACCGCCCACATCCGCGTCGAGCCCGGCGGCGTCGACGACCCCATCTGCGCGGAGATCGCCGCCTCCGAGCTGCGCCGCCCGCCCGACGTGCCCGGGCACCCGCTGCTCAGCTTCCTGGCCGGCGCGTCGATGGTGCGCCGCTCGGCGTTCAGCGCCGCCGGCGGCTTCGAACCCCGCCTGTTCCTGGGCGGCGAGGAAGAGCTGCTCGGCGCCGACCTGGTGTCGGCCGGCTGGGCCATGACCTACCTCCCCGAGGCGGTCATCCACCACCAGGCGTCGGTCGCCCGCGACGCCGAGGAGCGGCTGCGCCTCGGCATCCGCAACACCATGTGGTCGACGTGGTTGCGCCGGCCGCTGCCGGCGGCGCTGCGTCGGAGCGCCTGGATGCTCCGCCGCTTCCCGGCCGCGCCGGTCACGGTGCGAGGCCTCGCCGCCGCCGCCGGCGGTGCACCCATGGTGCACGCCTGGCGGCGGCCGGTGCCCCCGGCGATCGACGACGGCCTGCGCACCCTGGAGCGCCAGCAACGGCGGTCGACCGCCCGCCGCTATCGGGTGGCGCCCGGCGGCGACGACCGCGGGTAGATCAGGCGTCGACGAGCTGGGCGCGCAGCGAGTCGAGGATGCGGTGCAGCAGCCGCGACACCTGCATCTGGCTGACCCCGATGCGGTCGGCCACGCGCTGCTGGGTCCAGCCCTCGAAGAACAACAGGTTGATGATCAGCTGCTCGCGCTGGTCGAGGGTGGGCAGCAGCTCACGCAGGCGCTGACGGTCGAGCGCCTGCTCGTAGGCGTCGCCGTCGGCGGTGAGCTCGTCGATCGGCGCCGGTGACCCGTCGCCCGGCGGGGTGTCCAGGCTCGACGGCCAGAAGCTGCGGCCGGCCTCGATGGCCTCGAGCACCTCTTCCTCGGACACCCGCAGGCTGGCGGCCAGCTCCGGGATGGTGGCCGGTCGCCCCAGGTCCTGCTCCAGCTGCTCCGACGCCCGCTTGAAGGCCAGGTAGGTCTCCTGGGTGCGCCGGGGCACCCGCATCACCCACGAGTGGTCGCGGAAGTAGCGCTTCAGCTCCCCGAGGATCGACGTGGTCGCGTAGGTGGAGAAGCTGGCGCCGTTGGTCTCGTCGAAGCGGCGCGACACCTTCACCAGCGCCAGCATGGCCACCTGCTCGAGGTCGTCGATCGCCTCGCCGCGATAGGCGAAGCGGCGGGCCAGGGCCCGGGCCAGGCCCAGGTGGCCGCGGATCAGGGCCTCCTGGTCGGGGGTGAGCTCGGGCACCCGTTCCCCGCCGGCTGCGGCCGGGTCGGCCGTGGCGGTCCCGGCGGCGACCGGGGGCTGCTGGTCGGTCTGATCGGCGGTGCTGCGCCGGCGGGGCGTGGTGCGGGTCGTGGGCATGCGGTGGGCGACCTCCTCGGCGGCGTCGTGCATCTGCTCGGCGGGGGGTCGCTCCCCCCGCGCGCGGCGGCTGATCCGTGGACGTCGCCGCCGGTGAGGCCCGCATGAACATCCGCCGTGCGAGCCCGACATGTCCGATGTTCCCGGTGACGCCGCGTCGCAACCCTCTCGGGCGTCGGGAGGCGGCGGCGATTACGGTGCGCGGCGTGCGGAGCGCGCTGGCGGGTGCAGGGGCCGTGGTGGCGGTGACGGTGGCGGCGCTGGTCGCCCCCCGGGGCGGGAGCGTGGCCGACGGGGCCGCCCAGGCGCCCGCCGCCGCGGTGGCCGGCCGCCTGGCCTCGGCGACCGGCGGCCCGCAGGTGCCGGTCGCCGCCGCCGCCACCCGCGACGGCCGCGGGTTCTGGGTGGCGTCGACCGACGGCGCGGTGGTCGCCGAGGGCGACGCGCAGGGCCACGGCGACGCCTCCGCCACCGCGCTGGCCGCCCCGGTCGTGAGCATCGCCGCCACGCCGACCGGCGGCGGCTACTGGCTGCTCGGGGGTGACGGCGGGGTGTTCAGCTACGGCGACGCCGCGTACCACGGTTCCACCGTGGCGATGACGCTGGCCGCACCCGCCCTGCAGGTCGTCGCCACCGCCGACGGCGGCGGCTACTGGTTCGTGGCGCGCGACGGTGGCGTGTTCAGCTTCGGCGACGCCCGCTTCTTCGGGTCGACCGGCGCCACCCGCCTCAACCAGCCCGTCGTCGGCATGGCCGCCACCCCTGACGGCGGGGGCTACTGGCTGGTCGCGCGCGACGGTGGGGTGTTCGCCTTCGGCGACGCCCGCTTCCTCGGCGCCCCCGCATCGGGCCACCCGTCGGCCCCGGCCATCGGGATGGTTGCCACCGGCGACGGCGGCGGCTACTGGGTGGTGCTGGCCGACGGGTCGGTGCTGCCCTTCGGCGACGCCCCGGCGACGGGCACGCCGATCCCGAGCACCGCGTGGTCGCTGGTCGGCCAGGTCGTCACCGTCGATCCCGGCCACAACGGGGGCAACGCCGGCGACCCGTCCGCCATCGACGCGCCGGTGCCGTCCGGCCTCGGGCAGACCAAGGCGTGCGACACCGTCGGTGCCAGCACCGACGCCGGCTACCCCGAGCACGCCTTCACCTTCGACCTGTCCACCCGCCTGGCGACCGAGCTGCGCCAGCGTGGGGCGACGGTCGTGCTGACCCGGCCCGACGACACCGGCGTCGGGCCCTGCGTCGACCGGCGAGCCGAGATCGGCAACCAGGCCGGCTCCGACGCCGCCATCTCGGTGCACGGCGACGGCGGCCCCCCGGGGGGCCGGGGCTACGCCGTGCTCGAGCCGGACCCCTCGTCGAGCGCCGACCCGGCGGCCGCCCGGGCGTCGGCCCCCCTCGGCAGCGACGTGGCCGCCGCCCTGCAGGACGGGACCCCGCTTCCCCCGTCGACCTACGACGGCTCGGGCGGCATCGACGTGCGCAGCGACCTCGGCGGCCTCAACCTCTCGACCGTGCCGAAGGTGCTCGTCGAGGTCGGCAACATGCGCAACGCCACCGACGCCGGCCTCGAGACGGCCCCCGCCTTCCGCCAGCAGGCCGCCGTCGCCCTCGCCGACGGGCTGTCGACGTTCCTCGTCGGCGGGTCCTGAGCGCCCTCGCCCAGCGACCCGGGGCGCCGCCGGCGGGCGGCGAGCGACGTGCGGGCCCGTGACGGGGCGTCACCGGTCGTAGTAGAACGCTCGCACCAGCGGCGCAGCGCGCGCCGACGACGGAGCTGACCCGAGGGGGAGCCGTGAAGACCAAGGCCGCGATCATGTGGGAGTACGGGAACGACTGGAGCGTCGAGGAGATCGACCTCGACCCGCCGAAGGAGAAGGAGGTGCTCGTCCGCATCGTCGGGTCGGGCCTGTGCCACTCCGACGAGCACGTGCTCACCGGCGACCTGCCCTTCCCGCTGCCCATGATCGGGGGCCACGAGGGTGCCGGCGTGGTCGAGGAGGTCGGCGCCCACGTCGACTGGCTCAAGCCGGGCGACCACGTGGTGTTCGGGTTCATCCCCAGCTGCGGGCGCTGCCCCAGCTGCGCCACCGGCCACGAGAACCTCTGCGACCTCGGGGCGCTGATGGCGCTCGGCATGCAGCCGCAGGACCAGACCTCCCGCCACCACGCCAGGGGTCAGGACCTGACCTTGATGTGCCTGCTCGGCGCCTTCGCCGAGCGCACGGTGGTCAACGAGGCCAGCTGCATCAAGATCGAGGACGACATCCCCCTCGACAAGGCCTGCCTGCTGGGCTGCGGCGTGGTGACCGGCTGGGGTTCGGCGGTGTACGCGGCGGAGACCAAGGCCGGTGACGACGTGGCGGTGATCGGCATCGGCGGCATCGGCATCAACGCCGTGCAGGGCGCCCGCATGGCCGGCGCCCGGCACATCTTCGCCATCGACCCCGTCGAGCTCAAGCGGGAGAAGGCCCTGCAGATGGGGGCGACGCACGCCTTCGCCTCGGTCGAGGAGGCCCAGGCCCAGATCGGGGACATCACCTGGGGCCGCAACGCCAACAAGGTGATCATGACCATGGGCTTCGGGCAGGGCGACATGATCGCCCAGGCCATGTCGATCACGGCCAAGCGGGGCCGGGTCGTGGTCACCAACCTGCACGGGGCCACCGAGGCGCAGGTCGGGCTGTCGGCGCTCGACCTCACGCTCATGGAGAAGCAGCTGGTCGGCTCGCTGTTCGGCTCTGCCAACCCCCGCTCCGACATCCCCCGGCTGCTCGACTTGTACCGGGCCGGGCAGCTGAAGCTCGACGAGCTGGTCACGAGCACCTATGCCCTGAGCGACATCAACACCGGCTACCAGGACATGCGCGACGGCAAGAACCTCCGCGGGGTCATCACCTCCTTCGACTGACCCGCCACGGGGAGGGCGGCGGGGAAGTCGCCGGGTGGCGTGGACACGGCCCGGCGACTTCCTCCCGCTCGGCAGCCCGCTCAGGCCGGCTGCAGCCGGGCGGGGCCCGGAGCGGCGGGGCGCCCCGGTCCCGGCATCACCTTCACGTCGCGCGGGCCGAGCGGCTCCCCGCACACCGAGCACGTGGGCACGGCGTCGCAGACGTGGCCGCAGCCGCTGCGGTGGGTCATCTGCACCGGCGGCCCGCCAGGGGCGGCGTGGCGGTCGCCCCACTGGCGCATGGCGGTGAGCACCGGCCACAGGTCACGGCCCTTGTCGGTCAGGCGGTAGTCGTGGCGCAGTGGGCGCTCGCTGTAGGGGACCTTGGCGAGCACGCCGGCCTCCACCAGGCGGGCCAGGCGCTGGGTGAGGACGTTGCGGGAGATGCCGAGGCGTTGCTGGAACTCGTCGAAGCGGCTGTAGCCGAGGAAGGCGTCGCGCACGACCAGCATCGACCACCACTCGCCGACCACCTCGAGGCACTGGGCCACCGAGCAGTCCATGTCGGCGAAGCTCTTGTGCTCCATGTCCCGACCCTAGACAGTTGCGTGACGAAACTCAAGGGCGTACGGTCAGCGCCATGACCGGATTCGCTGGGGCCAGCACACCGCCCCCCGTCACCGTGCCGGTCACCGGCCGGCGCAACGCCGTCTTCGCCGTCACCGCACTGGGCGCGTGCATGGCGTCGCTCGACCTGTCGATCGTCAACGTCGCCTTCCCGGCGCTCAGCCGGTCGTTCTCCCACGACTCGCGCGCCGCACTGGCGTGGGTGTTCACCGCCTACGCCATCGTCTTCGCCTCGCTGCTGGTGACCGCCGGCCGCACCGCCGACCGGCTCGGCCGCCGGCGGGTGTTCTTCACCGGCCTGGGCGTGTTCACCCTCGGTTCGGCGCTGTGCGGGGCGGCACCCACGGTGGCCCTGCTCGTCGCCGGTCGTGTGCTGCAGGGCGCCGGCGCCGCCCTGCTGCTGCCGGCCTCGCTCGGCCTGCTGCTCGAGGTGTTCCCCGGGCCGGCCCGCTCGCAGGCCGTCGCCCTCTGGGGCGGGGTCGGCGCCCTCGCCGTGGCCACCGGCCCGTCGCTGGGCGCCGTGCTCATCACCGCCGGCGGCTGGCGGGTCGCCTTCTACGTCAACCTTCCCGTCGGCCTGGGGGCCTGGGTCGCCGGGCGGGTCGTGCTGCCCCGCAGCGAGCCCCTCGACGCCGCCGGCCGGCCCGACTACCCGGGCGTGGCGTTGAGCGCGGCCGCCCTGGCCGGGGTCGTGTTCGCCCTCTCCGAGGGGTCGGGGTGGGGCTGGCTCGACGGCCGGGTCGTGGGCGCCCTCGTCGCAGCCGTCGCGCTCGGCGCCCTCTTCGTGCGCCGGTGCCGGCGCCACGCCGACCCCGTGCTCGACCTGAGCCTGTTCGCGTCGCGGGCGTTCAGCGTCGCCAACGCCGCCACCCTCGTCTACGCCATGGGCTTCTTCGCGATGCTGCTCGGCAACATCCTGTTCCTCACGGGGGTCTGGCACTACACGATCCTCCGGGCGGGTCTGGCCGTGACCCCGGGGCCGCTGGTGGTCGCGGTGGTCTCCGGCCCGGCGGGCCGGTCGGCGTCGCGATGGGGGTTCCGGGCGGTGCTGCTCGCCGGCTTCGCCGTGTTCAGCGGCGGCCTGGCGTGGTACGCCACCGTCGTCGGCGCGACACCCCACTACCTGCGCGAATGGCTGCCGGCCACGCTGATCACCGGGCTCGGCATCGGCCTCACCTTCCCCGTGCTCTCGGCCGCCGCCGTGTCGGCCCTGCCGCCCACCCGCTTCGCCGTCGGCAGCGCCGTCAACCAGACCAGCCGCCAGGTGGGCGGGGCCATCGGCGTGGCCGCCTTGGTGGCCGTGCTCGGCAGCGGCACGGCGCCGGCGGCCGCCCTCGGGCCCTTCCGCCACCTGTGGACCTACTGCGCGGCGTGCGCCGCAGCCGCCGGGCTGGTGTGCCTGGGTGGGCTGCGGCGCCAGCGCACCCCGTCGGCCTAGTCGAAGATCGGGGAGCGGTCGCGGGTCCGCTTGAGCTCGAAGAACCCGTCGGTTCCAGCGACGAGCAGCACGCCGTCCCAGAGCTTGCCGGCCGCCTCGCCGCGAGGGATCGGGCTCACCACCGGCCCGAAGAACGCCACCCCGTTCACCGCGATGCAAGGCGTGCCCACCTCGTAGCCGACCTGGTCCATGCCCCGGTGGTGGCTGGCCTTGATCTCGTCGTCGTAGCGGGGGTCGTCGGCGGCGTCGGCGAGCTCGGCGGGCAGGCCGGCCTCCTCCAGGGCGGCCACGATGGTCGCCCGCTCCCGGGGCTCGCCACGGTCGTGGAACCGGGTGCCGAGCGCGCTGTACAGCGGCAGCACCACCTCCTGGCCCTTGGCCTGGCGGGCGGCCTCCACGACGCGCACGGGGCCCCAAGCCGTGGCCAGCAGCTTGCGGTAGTCGTCGGACAGGTCGGGCTTGTCGGCGTTGAGGTAGGCCAGCGACATCAGGTGGAACGAGACGTCGACCTCGCGCACCTCCTGCACCTCGAGCGCCCAGCGGGAGGCGATCCACGCCCACGGGCAGAGGGGGTCGAACCAGAACTCGGCGGTGTCTCGGGCCATGGCCCAGTCAACCGCAGGCCGGGCCGCTGTCGTCGCCCCGGTCGGCGGCGCCGGGCAGGCCCCCGGCCGCAGCCACGCCGAGCAGGGCGACCGCGGCGGCCACGGCGAAGCCCAGCCCGAGGCCATCGCCGAGGGGCCATCCCTGGCGGTGGGCGACGGCGACGGCGGCGCCCCCGGCCCCGGCCCCGAGCGCGGTGCCCAGGGTGTCGGTGAGCTGCAGGGCGGCGCTGGCCCGCCCCTGCTCGCCCGGCGGCGCCTGCTCGAGGGTGGTGACGCTGAGGGGCGCGTAGGCGGTGCCGATGCCGAGGCCGGCCACCGCCCAGGCGACCACCCCGAGCCACACCGGCGCCCCACCCACGAGCATCAGCGAGAACAGGCCGATGCCGGCGACGACCGTGGCCACCCCGACGGCGACGAGGCGCCGGGCGCCGAACCTCCCGAGCAGACGGGCCTGGCCCCACGCCCCCGCCGTCCAGGTCATGGTGGCCGCGGTCAGGGCCGCGCCGCCGACGGCCGTGGGGGCGTGGCGGTCGGTGGTGAGGGTCAGCGGCACGTAGGCGTCGACGCCGAAGTAGCCGAAGGTCAGCAGCCCCCGGGTGGCCACTGCCGCCGGCAGGCCCCGGGCCGCCCGGAAGGTGCCCGGCGGCACCAGCCGGCGCAAGGCACGACCGCCCACGGCAGCGCCGGCGACGGCCAGGGGCACCGCCACGACCAGGCGGTCGGTCGACAGGCCGGCCAGCACCACGGCGGCCCCGAGGGCGGTGGCGAGCGCGGGCGTGGTGGTCGCCGACGTCGGGGCATCCGAGCCGGGCGGCGGCGAGGGCACGGCCCGCAGCGCCGGGCCGCTGACCAGCGCAGCGAGGGCGACGAGCGGCACCAGGCCGAGGAACACCCACCGCCACCCGGCGGCGGCCGCCACCACGGCAGCCAGGCTCGGGCCGACGATGCCCGGCACCACCCACGCCGTCGAGAGCACTGCGAACATCCTGGGGCGCGACGCCGCCGGGTAGGCGCGGCCGATGGCGACGTAGGCCGCCGCCGGCACAGCGCCCGCGCCCAGCCCTTGGAGGGCCCGGCCCGCCACCAGCACCGCCATGGAGGGGGCGGCGCCACCCACCACCAGGCCCACGGCGAAGCACGCCAGGCCGGAGAGGAACGGCCCGACCAGGGCGACGCGGTCGGCCAGGCGGCCGGCGGTGGCGATGCCCACCAGGCTGGCCAGGAAGAACGCGCTGAACACCCACCCGTAGAGCCGCAGGTCGCCCAGGTCGCGCCCGACGAGGGGCAGCACCGTCGCCACCGAGAGGCTCTCGACCGCGACCAGCGTGATGGTCGCGACCAGGCCGGCGGTCAGCACCCGCCGCCCCGGCGACCACACCCCCGTCGCCACACCCGCCGCGCCCGCCACGGCCCGCAGTCTGGTGGGAACCAGGCCGCGTGCGGGAGGGCGGCACGGTCACGGCACCGTCACAGGGTGCGGGCACCATGGGGTGACCCGCCGGGCGCCGCCCCGGCCGGTCGCTCGCCGCCGACGGTGGCCGTCTCGCCGACCACGGCCCACTGCCCCCGACGCGAGGAGCGACCAATGACGACGATGTCCCGCACCGTCGACCTGTTCATCGACCACGACGACCTGCACCAGCTGCTCACCCACCTCGGCGCTGCCGTGCACCGGCCGCCCACCCCGATCGCCGACCACAGCTACGCCGTGCACCTCGCCGACGGCCTCCTCGGCGAGCTGCGCCCGACGGCCCGCCGGGCCGACGGCACACCCCGCTTCGCCAGCTTCACCTGGCAGCTGGCGGCCCTGTCCCCGGGCGGCTGCCCGGCCGGCGACGACCCCGTCACCATCGCCGTGCGCATCGTGGCCGACGAGCTGCGCCGCCAGCGCCTGCGCTGCCTCCTCGTCGTCGACCTGCACCACGAGCGAGGCGCCGCGGCCCCCGGCAGCGGCGCGGGCGCCCCCAGCACCGACGGCCATCCCGCCGACGGCCAGGCCGCCGACGGGCCGGGCGACGCGGCGGGGTGACCCCCCGGGGCGGGCGGAGGCTGCGCGAAGCTCGCTGGCGTGCTGGCCGGAGCTGACGACCCGTGGGCCCGCGAGGCGGCCACCCTCCTCGGCGATCCCGACGAGGTGGCCGCCTGGGCCGACCGGCTCCCACCCGGCTACCGCGACCGCACCACCCCCGCCGAGTTCGTCGACGACCTCCGCGCCGTCGCCGCGCTCGAGCGTGCGGGCCCCGGCCAGGGCGACGCCAGCCGGTCGGCGGCGGGCCGCGCCGGCACCCTCGGGGTGCGCTACAACCTTCGCCTCCGGGCCGCGGAAGCGGGTGACCTGGCTGCCATCCGCCTCCGGCGGGCCGGTCTGGAGCCGGTCGAGCTGACCGCTGTGCTCCCGGTGCTCGAGAGCTTCGGGATGACCGTGACCGAGGCTGTCCCCCAGCACGTGCCGGCCGTCGACGGGCGCACGGGGGTGCACTTCGACGACTTCGGCCTGCGGGCGGCAGCGCCCGTCGCCTTCGACGTCGGGCGCGACGGCGCCCGGCTGCTGGAGGCCGTCACCGCCACCGGCGGTGGCCTCAGCGACGTCGACGAGCTCAACGGGCTCGTCGTCGCCGCCGGCCTCGACTGGCGCCAGGTGGTCGTGGTGCGGGCGATGCGCCGCTTCCGGCGCCAGGCCGGGGTGGCCCAACCCGACGCCGAGCTCGACGCCGCCCTGCTGCGGTGGCCGGCGGCCACGGCGGCCGTGGTCGCCTACCTCGAGGCGCGCCTCGCAGGCAGTGCTCCCGCCGCCGACCCCGACCGGCTGCGGGCCGTCGCCGCGGCGCGCGCCCTGCTGCTCGACGAGCTCGCTCCGGTCGACCAGCTGGGCGACGACCAGGCCCTGCGGGGGTTCCTCGCGGTCGCCGACGCAGTGGTGCGCACCAACTGGTACGCCTCGGGGCCGGAGGGGTTGCCCGACACCATCGCCCTCAAGGTCGACAGCGGGCGGGTGGCCGAGCTGCCCCTGCCCCGCCCCCACGTCGAGGCCTTCGTGCACGGCCCGACCGTCGAGGGGGTGCACCTGCGGATGGGCCCGATCGCCCGGGGCGGGATCCGCTGGAGCGACCGTCCCGGCGATTTCCGCACGGAGGTCCTGGCCCTCGCCGAGGCCCAGACCAAGAAGAACGCCATCATCGTGCCGACCGGTGCCAAGGGGGGCTTCGTGGTGCGCGGCGGGCGTGACGCCGACCCCGACGCGGCGCTCGCCGCGTACCGCCGCTACATCACCGCCCTGCTGGAGCTGACCGACGACGTCGTCGCCGGCGAGGTGGTGCACCCCGCCGGGGTCGTCGCCACCGACGGTGACGACCCCTACCTGGTGGTCGCCGCCGACAAGGGCACCGCGACCTACTCCGATCACGCCAACGCCATCAGCGAGGCCCGAGGGTTCTGGCTCGGCGATGCCTTCGCGTCGGGCGGCTCCCACGGCTACGACCACAAGGCCCTGG
>DASTHS010000169.1:0-5082 GCA_035718085.1 Acidimicrobiales bacterium
CAGCTGCAGGGGAACGTGGCCGTGGTGACCGGGGGCGGGAGCGGCATCGGCGCCGCCCTGGCCCGCCGGTTCGCCGCCGACGGGGCCAAGGTGGCGGTGGTCGACCTCGACGCCGCCAAGGCCGAGGCCGTCGCCGCCGACCTCGACGGCGCCATCGCCATCGGCCTCGACGTCACCGACGGCGCCGCCGTCGCCGAGGCCATCGCCCGGGTCGAGCGCGAGCTCGGGCCCATCGGGGTCTACTGCTCGAACGCCGGCATCGCCGTGGGCGGCGGCCTCGGCACCGACGACGACTGGGCCCGCAGCTGGGCGGTGCACGGCATGGCCCACGTCCACGCGGCTCGCGCCGTGCTGCCCGGCATGGTCGAGCGCAAGAGCGGCGCGTTCGTGGTCACCGCGTCGGCGGCCGGCCTGCTGGCCATGATGCAGTCGGCGGTCTACACCGTCACCAAGCACGCCTCGGTGGCCGTCGCCGAGTGGCTGTCGATCGCCTACGGCGGCGACGGGGTCAGCGTGCACGCCCTCTGCCCGCAGGGCGTCAACACCCCGATGGTGCAGGGCGGCACCGGGTCGGGCACCTCCGAGCTGCAGGCCGCCGGCGGCATCATCGAGCCCGAACAGGTCGCCGACGAGGTGGTCGCGGCGGTGACGTCGGGCACCTTCCTGATCCTCCCGCACCCCGAGGTGCACCGCTACGAGCAGGGCAAGGTCGCCGACCGCGACCGCTGGCTCGCCGGCATGCGCAAGGTGCTGGCCAAGGTGGGCACGTCGTCCTGAACGTCGGCGTCGACGTCGGCGGCTCCAAGGTCCTCGCCGTCGCCCTCGACGGCGCCGGCGTGCTGCGGGCCGAGGCCCGCGCCGCCTCCACCGTGGCGCCCGGCGACTTCCTCCACCTCGTCGAGACCGTCGTCGCCCAGGTCACCGACGGCGCCCGCCCCGACGCCGTCGGCATCGGCTTGCCCGGGCTGGTCGACGACACCGGCACCCTGCGCTTCTCCCCGCACCTGCCCGACCTCGTCGGCCTGCCGGTCGGCGCCGCCCTCGCCGCCGCCCACCCCCGGAGCTGGGTGGGCAACGACGCCACCGCCGCCGCCTGGGCCGAGCACCGCCTCGGCGCCGCCGCCGGCGCCACCGACTCGCTCACCGTGACCCTCGGCACCGGCATCGGCGGGGGCATCGTCGCCGGCGGCCGCCTCCTGGAGGGCGCCCGCCGCTTCGCCGGCGAGTTCGGCCACGTGGTGGTCGACCCCCACGGCCAGCTCTGCCCGTGCGGCAAGCAGGGCTGCTGGGAGCGCTACGCCTCCGGCAGCGGCCTCGGCCTGCTCGGGCGCGAGGCCGCCGTCGCCGGGCGCGCCCCCCGGGTGGTCGAGGCGGCGGGCGGCGACCCCGAGGCGGTGCGCGGCGAGCACGTCACCGTGGCCGCGGCGGCCGGCGACCCCGACGCCCTCGCCGTCGTCGACCGCTTCGCGTGGTGGCTCGCCCTCGGCCTGGCCAACCTGGCCAACGTGTTCGACCCGGAGGTCATCGTGCTCGGCGGCGGGGTGATCGTGGCCGGCGAGGTGCTGCTGCCCCCCGTGCGCGCCGCCTTCGCCGAGCTGGTCGAGGCGGCCGGCGCGCGCTCGGTGCGCATCGTCGGCGCCGCCCTCGGCGAGCGGGCCGGTGCCGTCGGCGCTGCATCATTGGCGGCGGCACCCGGCCACTAGCCTGCGGAGATGGAGTTCCGCCGCATCAACGGCCTGCCGCCGTACGTGTTCGCCATCATCAACGCGTTGCGCGACGAGGCACGCCGCACCGGCCGGGACGTGGTCGACATGGGCTTCGGCAACCCCGACATCCCCAGCCCCGACGTGGCCGTCGACAAGCTGGCCGAGGCGGCCAAGAACCCCCGCAACCACCGCTACTCGGCGTCGCGGGGCATCCCCAAGCTGCGCCTCGCGGTGGCCGACATGTATCGCCGCCGCTTCGACGTCGAGCTCGACCCCGAGCGGGAGGTCGTCGCCACCATCGGCGCCAAGGAGGGGCTGTCGCACCTCATGTGGACCCTGGTCGGCCCCGGCGACACCGCCCTGGTGCCCACCCCGAGCTACCCGATCCACATCTACGCCCCGCTCTTCGCCGGCGCCGACGTGCACCAGGTGCGCCTCGGCCCTGGCGAAGACTTCTTCGGCAACCTCGTCGAGGCCTGGGAGTCGACGTGGCCCCGGCCGCGGGTGGTCGTGTTCTCGTTCCCCCACAACCCGACCACCGAGGTCGTCGACCTGGCGTGGATGCAGCGGATCGTCGACTTCGCCCGCGAGCACGACGTGCTGCTGGTGCACGACTTCGCCTACTCCGACACCGCCTTCGACGGCTACCGGCCCCCGTCGGTGCTCGAGGTGCCCGGCGCCAAGGATGTCGCCGTCGAGCTGTGGACCATGACCAAGAGCTTCTCGATGGCCGGCTGGCGCATGGCGTTCATGGTCGGCAACGCCGAGATCGTCGCCGCCCTCACCAAGCTCAAGAGCTACCTCGACTACGGCACCTTCCAGCCCATCCAGATCGCCTCGATCGTCACCCTCAACGAGGCGCAGGAGTACCCGGCGCAGGTCAACGCCATCTACCAGTCGCGCCGCGACGCCCTCGTCGACGGCCTGAACCGCATCGGCTGGGAGATCGAGAAGCCCAAGGGCACCATGTTCGTGTGGGCGCCGATCCCCGAGCCCTACCGGGAGATGGGCAGCCTCGAGTTCGCCAAGCACCTCGTCACCGAGGCCGAGGTGGCCACCTCGCCGGGCGTGGGCTTCGGCAATGGGGGAGAGGGCTTCGTGCGCTTCGCCCTCATCGAGAACGAGCAGCGCGTGCAGCAGGCCGTGCGCAACCTGCGCCGGGCGCTGACCAAGCTGGGCTGACCCGCTCCTCCGCCGCGGTTCGGGTGGTTCGGGTGGTTCGGGTGGCTTCGGGGTGGTTGGCACCCGCTCGTGCCGGCGGGTGTAGCGTTCGTCACATGGGTTACTGGATCATCAAGACGGTCCTGACTCCCCTGATGCGGCTGGCGTTCCGCCTGCAGGTCGACGGCGCGGAGCGCATCCCTCGGCGGGGCCCGGTGATCGTCGCTGCCAACCACATCAGCTTCATCGACTCGCTGTTCCTGCCGCTGGTGCTCAAGCGTCGGGTCACGTTCCTGGCCAAGGCCGAGTACTTCGACAACCCGAAGACGGCGTGGTTCTTCCGGATGGCCGGCCAGATCCCGATCAAGCGCGAGGGGGGCAGTGCCGCCGACCGGGCCCTGGCGTCGGCGCGCGAGGTGCTCGCCGACGGCGGCATGCTCGCCCTGTACCCCGAGGGCACCCGCTCGCCCGACGGTCGGCTCTACAAGGGTCGCACCGGGGTGGCCCGCATGGCCATCGGCTGCGACGTGCCGGTGCTGCCCGTCGGCATCATCGGCACCGCCGACGCCCAGCCGGTCGGGGCGCTGGTGCCCCGCCCGTTCAAGCGGGTCACCATCAAGATCGGCGCTCCGATGCACTGGCACGAGCTCGCCGGCCGGGCCGACGACCCGCAGGTGCTGCGCGACGTCACCGACGACGTCATGGACGCCATCGCCGCCCTCAGTGGCCAGCAGCGCGTCGCCCACTACGCCAAGAAGCAGCGCGTCGACGAGAGCGCCCCCGCCGGTGCTGGCGTCGCTGCCGGCGCCGGTGTCGGGCTCACCGCCGTGCCGTCGGGTGACGTGCTCGCCGACTGATCCTGGGCCCTGCTGCGTCGGGCGACGGGGCGCGCCGCATGCCGCGGTGCTGGCTGGCTGGCTGGCGGCGGGGCGGCGGGGCGGCGGGGCGGCTGACTGGCCGCTGGCGGCGCGCGGCGGGTGACTCACATCGCCCGGGATTTCGGCGGTCTTGTGCGTCACTCCCGTAGGGGCAGCTCACAACGTGTCGGGAAACGGGCGCGTTGTGAGTGGCCCATGGCCTTCGGGCGCCCATGGTGCCGGGCGGTGCCGGCGATCTTCCCGGTCGTGCAACCCAGCCGTGGCACGCCCGAAACACCCGGTTCACGTTCGTTCCCTACGGTGTCGTGCGTGCCGACCTACCAGCTGCGCGTGTGGGTGCCCGACCGTCCCGGGGCGCTCGGCGCGGTCGCCAGCCGGATCGGGGCCGTGCGGGGCGACCTCATTGGCATCGACATCCTCGAGCGCGGCGCGGGCCGGGCCATCGACGAGCTGGTCGTCGACCTGCCCGACGCCCGCCTGGTGCCCCTGCTGCTGTCGGAGGTGGCCGAGGTCGACGGCGTCGACGTCGAAGACATCCGGCCGGTGCGCACCGGGGCCGTCGACGGGCGCCTCGACGCCCTCGAGACGGCGGCGCTGCTCTGCGACCAGCACAGCGTCGCCGATCTGCTCGAGACCATGGCGGCACGGGCGGCACGGGACTTCGACGCCGACTGGGCCGTGGTGCTCGACCCCGGGCCCATCGTCGCCCTCGCCTCGGTGGGGACGCCGCCCGATGCCGCCTGGCTGCACGCGTTCGTGGCCGGCAGCCGCTTGTCGCTCACCAGCGCACCGGCCGGCGGCCCCGACGACGTGGCCTGGGCCGAGATGGTCGCCGCCGACCTGGTGGTGCTGCTCGGCCGGCGCGGACGCCCCCTGCGCGCCCGCGAGCGCCGGCAGCTGACCGCCCTGGCGATGATCGTCGACGCCCGCTGGCACGAGCTGGCCTGCCGCACGGCGCGGACGCTGCACCCCAGCGCCAGGTAGCACCACCACCGCCCCCGGGGCTCCGGGAGCGGGACGGCCCGCACGGCGGAGGAACGGCCGGGAAGCAAAGGCCCGGGACGCGAAAGGGCCCCGGCGCGGTCCCCCCATCGAAGGGGCGGGGACAGGAGGACCTGCGCCGAGGCGGGGACCGCCGAGGGGGCAGCTTCAGCGGTCGACTCCTGTTTACCCGGGCCCATCCGTGGCGAAACCCCCCGTCGGGGGCGTTCCCTGGGTGCGTCCGGACCCCGTCGCCGTGCCCGGTCGCCGCCGCGTCGAGCGCCGGGCGCAACGATGCGGAGCGCCCAGCGGGTGTGGACAGCCGGCCGGTCGTCCCCCGCAGATCCACAGGTTCG
>DASTHS010000170.1:0-9373 GCA_035718085.1 Acidimicrobiales bacterium
CGCCTGGCCGGCGGAGAGGGTCGTGGCCAGCACCTTGCGGGCGTCGGCCAGGGCGGCGGCGTTGAGCACCCGCTCGGCGGCGTCGGGCTCGAGACCGGCGAGGATCCGTCGGGCCAAGGGGTGACGCTCCAGGGCGTCGACGGCGGCGGCGAGGGTGGCGCCGGGCCAGTCGGGGTGGTGGGGTTCGAGGCCGGCGGTGTCGAAGATCTCGCCGATCACGCCGGCGGTGTCCTCGTCGGCAGCCTCGAGGAAGAGGGCCTCCTTGGTGGCGAAGTACTGGTAGGGCACCGTGCCGCCCACCCCGGCGTCGCGGGCGATGGCGGTGACGGCGGTGGCCCGGTAGCCGTCACGCCCGAAGCGCTCGATGGCGGCGGCCAGCACGGCCCGCCGGGTCGCCGCCCCCCGGCCGCCTGCGTCGACGTCCGCCATGCCCGCCAGTGTAATCACTCTGAGGGGTTGAGGAGATCTCTCAGGTGCTGTACGATGGGGGGCATGGCTTCCGACACCGCTGCTGCCGCCACCGAGAAGCGGGTCCCCACCCGCCGCATGTCCTTCGAGGATGCGCTGGCCGCCATCCCCAAGCACTTCGCCGACGGTGACGTGGTGCTCAGCCACTACGCCGCCGTGCTCTCGGGGACCTTCCCCGAGGGCGAAGACTTCTTCGTGCGCTCGGTCCGCCACTACCGCGACCAGATCACCGACCCGGTCCTCAAGCAGGAGGTGTCGGGGTTCATCGGCCAGGAGGCCCAGCACGGTCGCCAGCACCGCACCTTCAACGAGCGCCTCGCCGAGCTCGGCTACCCCACCAAGCGCATCGACGCCACCGTGGCCAAGGTGCTGCGCAAGGCGGAGAAGAAGCAGGACCCGATCGAGAACCTGGCGGTCACCGCCGCCCTCGAGCACTTCACCGCCACCATGGCGCAGCTGGTGCTGACCAACGAGGCGGTGCGGGCGATGAACGGCGACGGCCCCGTGGCCAAGCTGTTCCTCTGGCACGCCCTCGAGGAGGCGGAGCACAAGGCGGTGGCCTTCGACGTGTACCGGGCCGTCGGCGGCAGCGAGAAGGTGCGCATCCGCACCATGAAGGTGGTGCGCAAGGGCTTCATCAGCGGTGTGGTGGTCGACATGATCCGTTCCATCGCCCGCGACCCCGAGGGCCGCAAGCCCAAGAACCTGCTGCCAAGCCTCCGTCGGTTCGTGCGCTCGGCATGGTGCAGCCGGGAGCTGCTCGACGCGCTGCGCGCCTACGACCGCCCCGGCTTCCACCCCAACGACATCGACGACACCGCCTTGGTCGCCGAGTGGCGCGAGCGGCTCTTCGGCACCGACGGTGAGCTGACCGAGCACCTCCTCACCCGGGCCGCAGCATGACCGCGGTGGACGCCGAGGCCGGCGCCGTCCCTCCGGCGGCGCGGCGGGTGCCCACCCGGCGCATGTCATTCGAGGAGGCGTTGGCCTCGATCCCGAAGCACTTCGCCGAGGGCGACGTGGCCATGAGCCACTTCGCTGCGGTGCTGTCGGGCACCTTCCCCGAGGGGGAAGACTACTTCGTGCGCTCGGTGCGCCACTTCCGCGACCAGATCACCGACCCCGAGCTGAAGCGGGCCGTCGCCGGCTTCATCGGTCAGGAGGCCATGCACGGGCGCGAGCACCGGGTACTCAACGGGCGCCTCGCCGAGCTCGGCTACCCCACCGAGCGCATCGACCGGATCGTCGGCTTGTTCCTGCGCTTCCGCGAGCGCCACGTGCCGCCCATCGCCAACCTGGCCTTCACGGCCGCCTGCGAGCACTTCACCGCCACCCTGGCGGAGCTGGTGCTGACTGACGAGCGGGTGCGGGAGATGAGCGGCGACGGCCCGGTCGCCCGCCTGCTGCTCTGGCACGCCCTGGAGGAGGCGGAGCACAAGGCTGTCGCCTTCGACGTCTACCGCGCCGTCGGCGGCAGCGAGCGGCTGCGCATCTTCACCATGAAGCTGCTGCGCAAGATGTTCACCTTCGGCATCGTCGTCGACATGACCCTGTCGATCGCCGCCGACCGCTATGGCCGCCGCCTCCAGGTGCTCGTGCCCAGCCTGCGCCGCTTCGCCACGTCCCCGTGGCTGAGCCGTGAGGTGCGGGCCACGTTGCGTGCCTACGACCGGCCCGGCTTCCACCCCGACGATCGTGACGACTCGGCCCTCGTCGCCGAGTGGCGCGAGCGGCTCTTCGGCGTCGGCGGCCAGCTCACCGAGCACTTGGTCGACCGGGCCGCCTGACCGCCGGCACCGGCTCCGGGGTGGGCGCCGGCCCACGGCGACGAGTGCTCACGGGTCGACGAACGCCATGCCCGGCGTGGCGAAGTGGTGGCCGTCGTCGCTGATGAGGTGCGCCTCGTAGTCGTCGAGCGCGTCGATGCGGGCCAGCACCGGGCGACCACCAACGGCGAGCCCGGTGGCCAGGGCGTCGGCCAGGTCGAGGTCGGGACCGGTGACCGTCGCCGATGCCGCGACGCGGGCGG
This sequence comes from Acidimicrobiales bacterium, assembly GCA_035718085.1. Taxonomy (GTDB): domain Bacteria; phylum Actinomycetota; class Acidimicrobiia; order Acidimicrobiales; family Palsa-688; genus DASTHS01. The sequence continues at coordinate 2,498 of DASTHS010000170.1, forward strand.
CGCGGCCGGTGGCCGGGTCGATGAGCTGGCCGGGCCGCTCGTAGTCGCCGGAGGTGGCGATGGCGGCGGTCACCTCCACCACGGCGACGACCGCATCGGGCCGGGCCGGGTGGCGGATGCCCACCCGCCAGCCCCCGCCGCCGGCGTGGACCAGGGCGTGGCCGGCCCCGGCGGCGGTGAGGGCGTGCAGGGCCCGCCCGGCTGCCCATCCCTTGACCAGGCCGGTGGGGTCCACACCGCCGGGCATGGCCCACGGGTCGAAGGCGCCGCCGGTGAGCACCCGGGCCACCTTGCAGCGCTCGAGCACCTCGTCGATCAGGGCGGCGTCGACGGCGTCGGTGACCGCCTCGCCGCGCCGGAGCCGTTGCACGGGGCTGTCGTCGACCCACGTGCTGAACACCCGGTCGGCGTCGTGGAGGGCATCGACGGCGGCGGCCAGCCCGTCGTCGGGCAGGGGCGCCGGGCTGGTGATGCCGACGACCGTGCCCATCACCGACTCGAGGTGGCGGTGCACGGGGTCAGCTGCTGATGCCGAGCTTGCCGAGGGCGTTGGCGACAGCGTCGACGAAGGCCTGGGAGGTGAACGTGGCGCCCGACACGCCGTCGATGTTGGCCGACCCGGCGCTGACGACCTGCTGCTCGAGCACGGGGACGGCATACGCGTCGATCTGCCGGGAGCGCCCGTCGGTCTCGTCGATCGAGGCGATGCCGACCCTGGTGATCTTCGTCCCGTCGACGGTCACCTTCACGGCCATGTCGCCGTAGCGGAACGACTCGGTGGTGCTCGTCGCCGACCGGGTGGCCGACGCCGTGGGAGGGCTGGTCGCCGGGGCGGTGGCACCCGGGGTGGTGCCGCTCGACCCGGGCGCCGTCGTCGCCGGTGCGGCGGGGGCCGGGGTGGTGGCGGCGGTCGACCCGGCGGCGGCCGTGGCGGGGCCGGTGGCCGACGCCGCGTGCAGGGCGGGGTGGGCGGTGGGGAAGGCGAGCACGGCGGCGGTGCCGGCGACGGTCCCGCCGAGGACGAGCTGGTAGCGGCGCATTGGGGGGTCCTAGAGGGTGAACGACTCGAAGTGGATGGCCCCGGCGTCGACGCCGAGGCGGCGGGCGGCGGCGGCCACGCCGGCGGTGAAGGCGTCGGGGCCGCAGAGGAACAGGTCGCGGCGGCCGAGGTCGGGCACGACCCGCTGCAGGCCCCTCGGGTCGTCGAGCTGGTGGCGGCGGCGGGGCCCGGCCAGGGCCACCAGCCGGCCGCCGCGGGCGTCGACCAGGGCGGCGAGCTCGTCGTGGTGCAACATGTCGGCCTCGCTCGAGGCGCGCTGCACGACGACGACGTCGACCCCGTGGGGGAGGTCTTCGAGGAGGGCCCGCAGCGGGGTGATGCCCACGCCCGCCCCGATCAGCGCCACCCCGGCCCGGGTGCGGGCGGCCTCGGTGAAGGCGCCGTAGGGGCCCTCGACGGCGACCTTGGTGCCGGGCTGCAGGCGCCCCAGGTCGCCGGTCGTGTCGCCGGACACCTTGACCGTGACCCGCAGGTAGGGCGGGGCCGGCAGGGCCGACAGGCTGAAGGGGTGGGCGTGCCACCACATGCCTCGCACCAGGAACCGCCAGGCGAACCACTGTCCGCCGGCGACGGCCAGGCGCTCGACGTGGCGGCCCTTGATCACCAGCGAGTAGGCGTCGCGGCCCTCCGGGCGGACCTCGACGACCTCGAAGCGGTGGTAGAGGCTGCGCCACGCCGGCAGGCCGAGGCGGAAGACGATCACCACCCCGGCGGTGCCCAGCCACAGCAGCGTCCAGGCCACCCTGGCCAGGGGGTGCCCGACGAAGTCGGTGCCGTCGAAGATCTGGTGGGGCACCGAGAAGGCGAGGGCCAGGTAGGTGTAGCAGTGGATCACCCACCAGGTGTCGTAGCTGAACCGGCGGCGCACGGCCCGGATCGAGACGCCGGCGATGGCGACGATCATGACGTAGGAGACCACGGCGGCGAAGATCCACGCCATGGTGGTGACCAGCGACCCGCCGGCCGACCAGAAGCCGCTGCGGCCACCCTCGGCGGAGCCGAGGGTGGTGAGCACGGCGTGCGCGCCGAGCAGCAGCAGCGGCGCCGTGGTGGTGCGCCGGTGCCAGCGGATCATGCGGTCGTGCCCGAGCACCCGTTCGACGGCCGGCACCCGCCCGGCGAGCAGCACCATCACCAGCAGGAGGAAGGTGCCCCCCTGGGCCGTCACGTCGCCGAGCAGGGTCGCCCACCCGCCGGGAGCGCGGACCGCCGCCCAGCTGGTGTTCGCGACCGGCAGCGCCATGGAGGCCCCGAGACCGACGCCGACACCGACGGCCGCGGCGTCGGCCACCCACGGGCGGGGAGCCGGGGGCCGGCGGCGGGGCACCGGGCGTCGGCCCGCGCCGGGACGACCGCCGGCCGGCGGCTGCGGCTGCCCGAGGCGCGGGGGCGCGCTGGTGGAGCGGTCGGTGGGCACCACGCTCATGTGACCACTCTCGGCGACGCTCCTGACGCGAACCTGAGCGATTCCTCAAATCTTGCTCAGCCGCCGGGGGGTGGCAGCCGGTTGGGGGCAAGGGGGGTTCAAGGAGTGGTCGGCCGGTGCCGACACATCGGCATGGCGTTGACGCTGCGGTCGGCGGTCGCCCGCCGGCCGGCAGCCGTGGCCGCGGTCGCCGTGGCCGTCACGCTCGCCGCCCTCCCGTTCGACCACCACCCCTTCGGGGGCTCGACCTCGTTCGTGCCGGCGGTGCTGGCCACGGTGGCTTGCTTCGACGTGCTGTCGGCGGTGCTGCTGGCCGGGCAGTACGTCGACACCGGCGACCTCCGCCTGCTGGCCAGCGCGTGGGCCTACCTGTGGTCGCTGGCGGCGATGACCGGCTACGGGGCGGCCTTCCCCGGCGTCCTCGCCCACCCCCCGCTGGCCACCACCCCGTCGGTCGCCGCCTACCTCTACATCGCGTGGCACGCCGGGTTCCCGACCCTCCTCGGGTTGGCGTGGGCGCCGTGGCCGCGCCGTTGGCGTGACCCGACGCCGAGGGAGCGGCGGCGGCGCACCCTGCGGCGCACGACGGTGGCCGTGGTGGCCGTGGCCGCCCTCACCGACCTGGGCGTCGCCGGGCTGGCCACGAGGCTGCCGGTGCTCATCCACGGCCTCGACACCAGCCGGATGACCGACCTGACCGCCCCGGTGGCGGCGCCGCTGGTGCTCGCCGCGGTGGTGGCCTGCGTGACCGGGACCCGCGGTCGGCGGGGGCCGGAGCAGTGGGCGGCGGTGACCACGTTGGTGTGCTCCTGCGACCTCCTGCTCACCTACAACTCCGGTCGCCGTTACAGCCTCGGGTGGTACGTGGGGCGCAGCCTCACGGTGGTGGCCGCCGCGCTGGTGCTGATCGCCATGATCGGGGAGTTCCGCCAGCTCAAGCGGGACGCCGAGCTCGGGGCGGTGACCGACGCGCTGACCGGCCTGGCCAACCGGCGCCTGCTCGACGCCGTGCTGGAGATGGAGATGGGGCGCAGCCCCACCACCGCCCTGCTGGCGCTCGACCTCGACGGCTTCAAGGAGGTCAACGACCGGCTCGGCCACGAGGCGGGCGACGAGGTGCTGCGCCGGGCGGCGGCCGCCTGGCAGTCGGTGATCCGCGGCAGCGACCTGTTGGCCAGGGTCGGTGGTGACGAGTTCGTGGTCGCCCTGCCACGCGCCGGCGGGGCCGAGGCGGCGGCCATCGCCGATCGGCTGCGGGAGGTGACCCCGCCGGGGGTCGGTGTCAGCATCGGCATCGCCGTGGGCGCCGCCGGTGACGATCCGGCCGAGGTCCTGGCGAAGGCCGACCGCGAGATGTACCGGGTCAAGCGGGGCGGGCCGGTGCCCACCGGCTGACCCGGCGGCCCCGGCGTGGCCCGGGGGTGCGGCGGCGCGCCTGCCATCATCGGCGGTCCCGACCGACGAGCAGGAGGAGCAAGGCGCGTGACCGGCAACGCCCCGAGTTGGTTCACGAGCGCGGTGGCCACCGACCACCGCCGCACCACCGTCGACGTGCGGGGCTGCCCGATCAACGTGCTGTCGTGGGGTGACACCGACCGGCCGGGCCTGGTGCTGGTGCACGGGGGCGCCGCCCACGCCCACTGGTGGAGCTTCCTGGCCCCCCAGCTCACCCACGACTACCACGTCGCCGCCCTCGACCTGTCGGGCCACGGCGACAGCGGCCGGCGGCCGGGCTACGACATCGAGGTGTGGGCCGAGGAGGTGCTCGCCGTGGCCGCCGGCCTCGGCATGCACCGGCCGATCGTGGTCGGCCACTCGATGGGCGGGTTCGTGAGCATCGTGACCGCCGCCCTGCACGGCGGGCAGCTCGCCGGCACCATCGTCGTCGACTCCCCGGTGCGCCGCCCCGACCCGGAGTCGGAGGAGGGCCAGCGGGGCCGGGCCTTCCGGAACCCGAAGACGTACCCGAGCCTCGACGAGGCCGTCGAGCACTTCCACCTCATCCCGCCCCAGCCCTGCGAGAACGACTACGTGGTCGACTTCATCGCCCGCCGCTCGGTGCGCCAGATCGAGGGTGGCTGGACCTGGAAGTTCGACCCGGCGGTGTTCCAGCGCAGCGAGCCGCGCGGCCTGCACGAGTACCTCGCCGAGGTGCGGTCGCGCATCGCCGTGTTGCACGGCCAGTTCAGCGCCATCGTCACGCCCGATGTCACCGAGCACATGAACGAGCTGCTCGGCCGGGCGGCGCCGTTCGTGGAGATCCCCCAGGCGCACCACCACCTGCTCCTCGACCAGCCGCTGGCCTTCATCGCCGCCCTGCGGGCGCTGCTCGCCGACTGGGAGCACTCGACCCCCCGCCGCCTGCCCGGCTGAGCTGCCTGCCGGGCCCGCCGGGTCACGCCCGGGGGTCGACCGGGCAGGCGCACGGCACCGCACCGCAGCGCGGGCAGCCGGGCCCGGCGGTGTAGCGGGCCACCGCCTCGTCGAGGGAGAGGCCCAGCTGGTTGGCGAGGGTGGCCACCCACGCCACCACGTCGCCGAGCTCGTGGAGCTGCTGGGCGGCGGTGCCCTTGCGCACCGCCTGGGCCAGCTCGCCGACCTCCTCGGCCAGCCACGCCACCGTCGACGGCAGCCCCCGCGCCCGGTCGCGGTCGCCGTAGAGCGCCTCGATGCGCCGCTGCAGGTCGGCGAGGGTGGTGCCCGACCGCCCGGTCAGGTCGCTCGGCTCCATCGGCGGGCGACGGTACCCGGGGCGGCGGGTCGCAGCCGCACCGGGACCCCCTTGAAGCCGGGCATGGCGCTGACCGGGTCGACGGCCGGGCCGATCAGGGCGTTGACGGCGTCGGGGCCGCCCCAGTGGATCGGCGCCCACACCACGCCGGGCGCCAGCTCGTCGGAGCAGCTGACCCGGGTGGTCATCCGACCGTGGCGGCTCTCGACGACCACGGGGTCGCCGTCGGCGACCCCGAGCGTGGCGGCGAGCGTGGGGTGCACGAGCAGCCGGGGCTCGGGGCGGGCGTCGGCCAGGCGGGGCAGGCGGCCGGTCTGGGTGCCGCTGTTGTAGGCCTCCCGGTGGCGCCCGGTGACCAGCCAGACGGGGAAGTCGTCGTCGGTCGCCGGCCGGTCGTCGCGTGGGGTGACCGCGACCAGCCGGAACCGGCCGTCGGCGAGCGCCGACCCGCCCGTCAGCACCCGGGGGGTCCCCGGGTGGCCCGGCCGGGGGCACGGCCAGTGCAGGCCCGGGCCGTCGGCGAGCCGGTCGAAGCTCATGCCGGAGTAGTCGGCGGTGCCACCGGCGCTGACGCGGCACAGCTCGTCGAAGACGACGGAGGGCGCCGCGGTCGGGAACAGCGCGCCGGCACCGAGGCGCCCGGCCAGGTCGACGATCACCTCCAGGTCGCTGCGGGTGCCAGCCGGCGGGACGCAGCCGGGCTTCCGGCGTTGCACGCGGCCCTCCAGGTTGGTGGTGGTGCCGTCGACCTCGCCCCACGCGGCGACCGGGAGCACCACGTGGGCCAGCGACGCGGTCGGTGTCGGCAGGGTGTCGAGCACGGCCAGCAGGTCGAGGGCCCGCAGGCGCCCCTCGACGCCGCGGCTGTCGGGGGCGGCGACGGTGAGCTCGGAGCCGGCGACCAGCAGGGCCCGCAGGCCACCCGGCCGGCCGAGGCTGGCGAGCAGGTCGACGGCGGGGCGGCCGGGGCCGGGCAGCGCAGCCGGGTCGACGCCCCACACCGCGGCCACGGCGGCCCGGTGGGCGGGGTCGGTGATCGACCGGTAGCCGGGCAGCTGGTCGGCCTTCTGGCCGTGCTCGCGCCCGCCCTGGCCGTTGGCCTGCCCGGTGAGGCAACCCCACCCGCTGGCGGGCCGGCCGACCTTGCCGAGGGCCAGCACGAGGTTGATGCAGGCGGTGACGGTGTCGACGCCGTCGACCTGTTGCTCGGGGCCGCGGCCGGTGAGCAGCACCGACCGCTCGGCGGCCAGGCCGGCGACCGCGGCGGCCAGGTCGGCCGGGTCGACGCCGGTGCGGGCGGCGACGACGTCGGGGGTGAAGGCGGCCAGCGTCGCCGCCACCTCGGGCCACCCGGTGGTGCGGTCCTCGAGGTACGCGTGGTCGACGAGGTCGTCGGCCACCGCGAGCTGCAGCATGCCGAGCGCCAGCACCAGGTCGCTGCCGGGCGCCGGCTTCAGGTGCAGGTCGGCCACCGCGGCGGTGGCAGTGCGCCGCGGGTCGACGACGACGAGGCGGCCGCCGGCGCCGCGCATCGCGTCGACGTGCTGCATGAGCGGCGGCATGGTGTCGGCCGGGTTGGCGCCCCAGAGCAGCAGCGTGTCGCTGCGGGCCAGGTCGGTGAGCGGGAAGGGCAGGCCCCGGTCGAGGCCCAGGCTGCGG
>DASTHS010000171.1:0-9756 GCA_035718085.1 Acidimicrobiales bacterium
GCCAAGGAGAACCCGACCTGGACCCCGGCGGGCCGCATCGGCGCGGTGGCGGCGACGGATGGGCGCATCGGCACGCAGACCATGCCCGGCGTCTTCGCCCAAATCGGCATGGAGTACGGCCAGAAGTACGGCGGCACGAGCTTCGAGCTCTTCGCCAAGATCTCCGAGAAGAATCACGCCCACTCGACGCTGAACCCGCTCGCCGCGTACAACAAGCGGTTCACGCTCGAAGAGATCATGAACGACATCATGATCGCCTACCCGAACACCCGCCCGATGTGCTCGGCCAACTGCGACGGTGCCGCCGCCGCGGTCGTGGTGTCGGACAGCAAGCTCAAGACGCTGTCGCTCGAGCAGCAGCGGCGGGCGGTCAAGGTCAGCGCGTCGATCCTGACCAGCGACCCGTGGCAGGAGGCCTGCCAGGTCCTGCCGGACGTGAACACGCTCACCCGCATGGCCGCCACCCAGGCGTACGAGCAGGCCGGCGTGGGTCCCGAGGATCTCGACCTGGTGGAGCTGCACGACTGCTTCGCCACCGCCGAGCTGGTGCACTACGACAACCTGAACCTCTGCGAGGAGGGCGGCGCCGTCGACTTCTTCGAGTCGGGGGCGACGTGGCGTGACGGTCGGTTGCCGGTGAACGTGTCGGGCGGCCTCGAATCCAAGGGGCACCCCATCTCGGCCACGGGGATCGCCAACATCTGGGAGGTCTGCACCCACCTGCGCGGCGAGGCGGGCGACCGCCAGATCGCCGGCGCCAAGGTCGGCCTCGCCCACGTCATCGGGCTCGGCTCGGCCTGCGGCGTGCACATCCTCGAGCGCAGCGCCCTCGCCAGCGCGTAGCCGGTAGCCGAACCACCCGGGCAGTGGCACGGAGGGGGCGCCCGGCGGGCGCCCCCTCGGCGCGTGGGGGGCCTAGTCCCCCATCGGCAGGCCCTGGTCCCACTCGACTGCACCCCACTTGGCGGCGGCCTCGGCGAGCTCCTCGACCTCCCAGCGGCCGGTCGTCTCGATGACGTCCTCGAAGCTCCACGGCTTGATCAGGTGCACCCGGTTGCCGTAGACGAAGAACGTCTTGCCCTTGATCGGGCAACCCTCGGTGGCGAGGTAGGCCACGAAGGGGGCGACGTTCGCCGGGTCGTCCCGGTCGAAGGCCGCCTCCTTGGCCCGCTCGGCCATGCGCTCGCCGACCCCGGGGGTCTGCAGCGTGAGCCGGGTGCGGGCGGCAGGGGCGATGGCGTTGCACCGGACCCCGTAGCGGCCGAGCTCTTTCTGGGCGATCTCGGTGAGGGTGGCGATGCCGGACTTGGCGGCGCCGTAGTTGGCCTGCCCCACGTTGGAGAACAGCCCGGAGGTCGAGGTGGTGTTGATCACCGACGCGGCGAGCGCCTCGCCCGCCTTGGAGCGTTCGCGCCAATGGCGGGCGGCGGCGGCGAGGGGCAGGAAGTGGCCCCGCAGGTGCACCCGAACCACGACGTCCCACTCGTCGGCGCTCATGTTCACCAGCATGCGGTCGCGCAGGATGCCGGCGTTGTTGACCAGCACGTCGAGGCGGCCGAACGCCTCGACGGCCTGGTCGACCATGCGCGTGGCGCCCTCGGTGTCGGCCACGTCGTCGCCGTTGACCACCGCCTCGCCGCCGGCCGCGGTGATCTCGTCGACCACCTGCTGGGCCGGCGTGGCGTCGGCGCCGGTGCCGCCGGTGTCACCACCGAGGTCGTTGACCACCACCTTGGCCCCCTGCCTCGCGAACAGCAGGGCGTGCTCCCGGCCCAACCCGCGGCCGGCGCCGGTGATCAGCGCCACCCGCCCGTCAAGTGCTCCCATGTCGGTCCCCCTTGGTGCGTAGAAGCCCGGACTGTAACCTCACCCGGGTACACGCCTAGGGGGACATCCATGCCGATCGCCATCACCGACGACCACGTCGCGCTGAGCTCCACCGCCGCGGAGGTGCTCGCCAAGCGCGAGGCGCGCGCCGCTGCCCGGGCCCGCCTCGAGGAGCCGACCGAGCGCCTGCCGGAGCTGTGGGAGGAGCTGGCGGCGCTCGGCTGGCTCGGGCTGCACCTGCCGGAGGCCCACGGCGGGTCGGGGTACGGGCTGGAGGAAGTCGTGGTGGTGGCCGAGGAGCTCGGCCGCGCCCTCGCCCCGGTGCCGTTCACGCCCACCGTCATCGTCAGCGCCCTCGTCGACGCCGCCGGGGACGACGCGCTCAAGCAGCGGCTGCTCCCCGGTCTCGCCGACGGCACCGCCCGGGGCGGCCTGTCGTTCGGCGGCACGGCGACCCTCGACGGCGAGCGCCTGTCGGGCACCGCCTCGCCGGTGCTCGGCGCCGGTCTGGCCACCGTGTTCGCCGTGCGCGTCGGTGACGACGTCGCCATCGTCGACGCCGGCGACGGCGTGTCGGTCACCGAGGTGCCCAACCTGGATCCCACCCGCCGCTCGGCCAGGGTCACCTTCGACGCCGCTACGGCCACCGTGCTGCGGGGCGCGGCCGGGCGCCTGCTCAGCCTGACCCGCCTGCTGCTGTCGGCCGAGGCCGTCGGCGTGGCCCGGGCCTGCACCGAGGAGGCCGCCGACTACGCCAAGAACCGCCTGCAGTTCGGCCGCCCGATCGCCATGTACCAGGGCGTCAAGCACCACTGCGCCAACATGGCCGTCGCCACCGAGCTGGCCACCGCCGCCGTGTGGGATGCAGCACGCGCCGCCGCCCACGACCCCGGGCAGGCCGCCTACACCGCGGCGGTGGCGGCGACGCTGGCGGGCCCGGCCGCCGACTTCTGCGCCAACCACTCCACCCAGGTGCACGGCGGCATCGGCTTCACGTGGGCGCACGACGCCCACATGTTCATGCGCCGGGCCACCGCGCTGCTGGCGCTGCTCGAGCCCGAGAAGGCGGCCGCCGACCTCACGGCGATGCTGCGCGCCGGGGTGACCCGAGCGGCGGCCATCGACCTGCCGCCCGAGGCCGAGCCCATCCGCGACGAGGTGCGGGCGTTCGCCGCCTCGATCGCCGGCCTCGACCCCGCCGCCCAGCGCACCAAGCTCATCGAGTCCGGCTACGTCATGCCCCACTGGCCCAAGCCGTGGGGCCGCGCCGCCGGCGCCCTCGAGCAGCTGGTCATCGAGGAGGAGTTCGCCAAGGCCGGCGTCAAGCGGCCCGCGTACGGCATCACCGGCTGGATCCTGCTCACCCTCATCCAGCACGCCACCGCCGACCAGGTGCAGCGGTGGGTGCCGCCGGCGCTCAACCAGGAGCTCATCTGGTGCCAGCTCTTCAGCGAGCCCGACGCTGGCTCCGACGCCGCCGGCATCAAGACCAAGGCCACCCGGGTCGACGGCGGCTGGCTGGTCAACGGCCAGAAGGTGTGGACCTCCGGCGCCCACCTGGCCGGGAGGGGTTTCGCCACCGTGCGCACCAACCCCGACGTGCCCAAGCACCAGGGCATCACCATCATGGTGATCGACATGCACGCCGAGGGCGTCGAGGTGCGACCCCTCCGCCAGGCCACGGGCAACGCCGACTTCAACGAGGTGTTCTTCACCGACGTGTTCGTGCCCGACGACGACGTGGTCGGCCCCGTCGACGGCGGCTGGACCGTCGCCCGGGCGACCCTCGGCAACGAGAGCGTCTCGATCGGCGGGGGCCAGGGCGGGATGGCGATGCCGGCGACCGCCCTGGTGGCCGCGATCGACGCCTCCCCGGGGGCCCTCGCCGCGGGCGACGCCCGGGTCGGCACCTACGCGGCCACCCAGCAGGCCATGGCCGTGCTCAACCTGCGGGCGGCCAGCCGGGCCCTCGCCGGCGCCGAGCCCGGCCCCGAAGGCGCCATGACCAAGCTGGTGCTCTCGGAGATGGGCCACGAGGCCGCGGCGATCCTCGCCGCCGCCGCCGGGGGCGACGGCGTGTTCATGGACGGCGCCGGCGCCACCGCCGGGTTCATGGTGCTCAGCCATCGGGGCCTGTCGATCGCCGGCGGGACGTCGGAGATCAAGCGCAACCAGATCGGCGAGCGGATCCTGGGCCTGCCGCGCGACCCGCTGCTGAAGTAGTCCCCCGTCAGGCGGTGGTGGCGGGCGCTCCTCGGGGGAGCGCCCGCCGCACCTCGTCGACGAGGGCGTCGACGTCGGCGGCGGTCGTGTCCCACGCGCACATCAGGCGCACCTCGCCGGTGGCGTGATCCCAGTCGTAGAACCGGAACCGCCGGCGCACCGTGTCGGCCACCCCGGGGGGGAGCACGACGAACACGCCGTTCGCCTGGGTCGGCTGGGTGACCCGCACCCCGGGGAGGTGGCCCAGACATTCGGCCAGCCGGCGCGCCATGGTGTTCGCGTGCCGGGCAGAGCGCAGCCACAGGTCCCCGTCGAAGAGGGCCAGCAGCTGCGCCGACACGAAGCGCATCTTCGACGGCAGCTGCATGTCGAACTTGCGCAGGTAGGCCACCCCCGGGGCGGCGGCGGGGTCGAGCAGCACCACCGCCTCGGCTGCCAGGGCCCCGTTCTTGGTGCCGCCCAGGGTGACCACGTCGACCCCGGCGTCGGTCGTGAACGCCCGCAACGGCGCGTCGAGGGCGGCGGCGGCGTTGGCCAGGCGGGCGCCGTCGAGGTGGAGGCGCATGCCCAGCCCGTGGGCGTGGTCGGCGAGCGCCGCCACCTCGGCGGCGGTGTAGACGGTGCCGAGCTCGGTCGACTGGGTGATCGACACGACGGCCGGCTGGGCGCGGTGCTCGTCACCGAAGCCCCACGCCTGGCGGTCGACCAGCTCCGGGGTCAGCTTGCCGTCGGGGGCCGGCACCGGGAGCAGCTTGATGCCCGCCACCCGCTCGGGTGCCCCGCCCTCGTCGGTGTTGATGTGCGCCGTCTGGGCGCACACCACCGCCCCCCACTTCGGGAGCAGCGCCTGCAGCCCCACCACGTTGGCGCCGGTGCCGTTGAACACCGGGTGCACCTCGGCCTGCGGCCCAAAGTGGTCGCGCCCCACCTCCGCCAGCCGGGCGGTGTAGGGGTCGGCGCCGTAGGAGGTGACGTGCCCGCCGTTGGCCTCGGCCAGGGCGGCGAGCACCTCCGGGTGGGCGCCGGCGTAGTTGTCGGAGGCGAAGGTCCGGGAGCTGGGGTCGTGGTGCTGCACCGGTGCAGCCTGGCCGAGGGCGCATCCCGGCCGCATGGCGAGCGGCGGCGCTACGGTCGGCCGCCATGGCCGACACCGAACACTCCGCAGCCGACGAGCTCGCCGCCGCCGTCTCGCCCACCTTCGCCTCGGCGGGGTCGGCCTGGTACTTCACCGAGGCCACCCGGGCGGCCGGCAAGGCGCTCGGCCTCGACGGCATGCGGTTCTACGTGCTCGGCCGGGGCGGGGTCCTCGGCGAGGTCGACTGGCGGATCGTGTGGTCGGCGTTCGGTTACTTCAGCCCGGCCCTGATCGAGCGGCTCTGGACGACCGGCGCTGAGCGCTGCCCGGTCGAGCGGGCCCGCCAGGCCCACCTGGAGGCCTGCGAGGCGTGGGGCCGTGAGCAGCTGGCCGACGTGGCCGGTCTGCCGGCGTTCTGCGAGGCCGCCGACCGGGTCGTCACCGCCGCCGCCGGCGACCTCGGCGGCCTGACGCTGTTCGCCGGCTACGCCGCCCAGCCCCTGCCCGACGACCTGCCGGCGCGGGCCGCGCGCCTGGTGGCCGCCCTGCGGGAGCACCGCGGTTCGGCCCACCTGGCCGCCGTGGCCGCCGTCGGGCTGGCCACGCCGGTGGCCCATGCCATGCGCCGGCCCGGCATGGTGGAGGGCTTCGGCTGGGAGGCGGGCTCGCTGCCCGAGGCCACCGACGACGACCGGCGCCTGCTGGCAGAGGCCGACCGGCTCACCGACCGGGCGACGGCCCGCCCCTACCGGGCGCTCGACGCAGCCGGCGCCGACGCGCTGCGGGCGGGGGCCGACGGCATCGCCGCCGCCCTCGCCGGCTGATCACCCGCCTTCACCGGCTGAGCACGGGGGCCAGCTCGAGCACCCGGGGGGAGGCCATGGCGGCGCGGGCGTCGGCAGGCGCCGACGGGAAGGCCGAGTAGGCGGCCCGCAGGCGGCCGGCGTGGTCGACGAAGGTGTCGAGCCCGCCGGGTGACACCGCCGTCGGCGTGCTGGCCAGCAGCGGCCGGGGCGACACGTCCCGGCACGGGCCGGCCACCGTGGCGCACCAGGCCACGCCGGTGTCGTAGGTGTTCGACTGCCAGGTGCCCCCGGAGAAGAACAGCCAGTAGCCGCCATGCGACGCCGCCAGCATCGCCGGCCCTTCGACGATGCCGTGCTCCCACGCGGCGTCCGCGCCCAGCAGGCGCACCGGCGCACCGGCGACGGCGGTGCCCCCCCGGGTGAGGCGCTGCTCCCAGATGCCGACGGGGGCACCGACGGCATTGCCGTCGTTCTTCCAGACCAGCGCCAGCCCGCCGCCCGGCACGGTGATCACGCTGGGGTCGATGTCGCCCCCCAGGGCCGGCTGGCACACCAGCGGCGCGGCCGCCGTCGACGCGTACGGGCCGAGCGGCCCGGGGGCGGTCGCCACCCCGATGCACTCGGTGTGGGTGGCCGCCGACTCCGTCGCGAACCACAGCACCCACGAGCCGCCCACCTGGCGGATGGTCGGCCCCCAGGTCATCGTCGACACCCCGGGCGGCTCGTGCCATCGGCCGGGGGGCGCCACGACCGCCGCCCACCTGGGGAGCCGCGGCAGGGCGTCGGGCACCCGCCGCCAGTGCCGCAGGTCGGTCGAGACGGCGACGGGCACGTTGGCCGACCAGTCGGTGGTCCAGGCCACGGCGTAGCCGGGGGCCGTGAGCCCCCCGACGCCGGCCGGCACGGCGACGACGACGGGGTCGCCCATGTCGTTCAGATCCGGGTCGTCGACCTCGACGGCCACGGACGTCCCCAGCCGGGGCAACCCGGGGGCCGGCGCCCCACTGGCCCGCACCGATGCGGCGGTGGCGACCGACGCCGCCACGGCGACGGCGGCCGCCAGCCATGCCCGTCGACGCCGGCGTGTCGCCACGACCGGACCGTATCGAAGCACCCCCTCTCGGTGGCCGCGGCAGGCACCCTCCCGACGGGGGCTGGTGCTCGGTGCGACCCGCCGCCTCAGGGGGTGGCCGTCGAGTCGGCCGCCGACGTCGCCTGCTGGCGGTCGAACGCCTCGGCGCACCCAGCGCAGCAGAAGTAGGTGACCTCCCCGTCGGTCTCGCGGCGGGCGCCGGCGCGCGCCGGGTCGACGGTCATGCCGCAGACCGGGTCGACGGCGCCGGCGGCTTCCTCGGCGGCGCTGGCTGCGAGGTAGCGCTCGGGGTCGGCGTCGAAGCGGTGCTTGCAGTGGTCGGAGCAGAAGTAGACGCGCTCCCCGTCGTGCTCGGTGCTGGCGGGGGCGTGCGCGGCCTCGACCTGCATGCCACACACCGGGTCCTTGGCGTAGCCGGCGCCGCCACCGAAGCGCTCACGGTTGCGGTACAGCCAGTAGAGCCCGGCGAACACCACGATGGCGACCACGTCGAGCGCGGTGGTGGCGTTGAGGCCGACGGTGTCGCCGACCACCTGGCCGGGCTCGACGGTGGGGATCCAGCCGAGGGCCCGGAAGAGGTACTCGGTGACCAGGCCAGCGGCCGACATGACCGCCCAGAACACCGCCAGCATCCGCAGCGCCATCCGTCCGCCGTACTGCTTGCGGTAGATGAGCACCAGGGGCAGGGCGATGAGGTCGGCGAACACGAAGGCCACCACCCCGCCGAAGGTGATGCCGCCCTTCCAGAGGGCGGCCGCGAGGGGCACGTTGCCGACCGAGCACACGAAGCTGATCAGGGCGACGAACGGTCCGACCACGACGTTCTCGAGGGTGGTCCACCCGCCGTGGCCGTGGAGGAACACATCCGACCACACCCGGGGCGGCACCAGCTCGGAGAGGAACCCGGCGATGACGAAGCCGACAGCGAGCTCCTTGCGCAGCATGGTGAGGTCGCTCATGGTGTAGCCCGCCGCGTCGGACCAGCCGGCCGGGCTGCGGACCCGCCGGCGCCATCCGTCGCGCTCGAGGGCCTCGTCGGCGCCGTGCTGGTGGCCCGTGTCGGCGCCCGCTTCGACGTGCGCACGGGCGGCGGCGACGCTGCGGCCCCGCAGCCACAGGCCGCCGACCGCGACGAGCAGCACGATCATGATCGCCCCGCCGACGAACTCGGCGACGACGAACTGCCAACCGATCAGCACCAGCAGCACGATGCCCAGCTCCACCACCAGGTTCGTGGAGGCGAACATGAACACCATCGACGCCAGGAAGTCGGCGCCGCGGGCGAACAGCGACCGGGCCATCGCCGACGCCGCGTACGAGCAGCTCGACGACACCATCCCGTAGAGCGACGCCCGGGCCACCGCAGCCGGACGGTGGTCACCCAACTGGCGCCGCATGGCGTCCCGGGACACGAACGCCTGGACCGCCCCCGACAGCGTGAAGCCGAGCACCAGCGCCCACAGGGTGTCCCAGAACATGTAGAAGCCCTCGCGGACGCTGCGGCCGATGTCGGCCCCGAAGCTGGCGGCGGTGAGGGCGGTCAGGTCAGCGTGCACGGTGGTGCCTCCTCGCGGTGCGCAGCAGGCCGGCGAGCTCGCGCACGGTGCGGCCCAGCCGGCCGAACGGCCCGGTGGCGCAGGTGGGCGTCGTCACGAGCGCACCAGCCGCTCGATGGCGGCGCGGGCCTCGCTGATCTTCTCGTCGGCGGCCGGCCCGCCGGCGGCGACGGCGTCGTGGACGCAGTGGCTGAGGTGCTCGCCGAGCAGCTGCAGCGCCACCGCCTGCAGCGCCCGGGTGGCCGCGGAGACCTGGGTCAGCACGTCGATGCAGTAGGTGTCGCCCTCCACCATCCGCGTGATGCCCCGCACCTGGCCCTCGACCCGCCGCAGCCGCCGCAGCACTGCGTCTTTTTCGTCGCCGTACCCGACCACGCCATCACCTCCTGCTTCGCTCATGATACCCCCCTCCCGTATGAGACGCGCTTCGAGCGCGGGACGGCTGACAGCGCCGATCCCGTCTGCTGGGCGACTGAGCGGCGTCCCGGGCCGGGGCAGGGCCGATACCGTGCCCGTGGCCCGGGCGACCGGAGGCGCCTGGTCGCTCATGGTGCCCAGTGCCGTCGGCGGAGCAGGCGCAGCCCGTTGAGGCCGACGATGACGGTGGAGCCTTCGTGGCCGGCGACGCCGAGCGGGAGTGGCAGGTGGCCGGCCAGGTCGATGCTGACCAGGGCGGCGATGACCGCGGCGGCGATGACCAGGTTGCCCTTGACGACGCGTCGGGCGTGGCGGGAGATGCTCAGCGCGGCGGGGAGGGCGGCCAGCTCGTCTCGGACGATCACCACGTCGGCGGTCTCGAGGGCCAGGTCCGAGCCGTGGCGTCCCATGGCCACGCCGATGTGGGCGGCGGCGAGGGCGGGGGCGTCGTTGACGCCGTCACCGACCACGGCCAGGCGGCCACCGCCGGCCTGGAGGCCCTCGACCGCGGCCACCTTGCCGTCGGGCAGGAGGGACGGGCGGATGTCGGTGATCCCCACCTCGCCGGCCAGCGCGACGGCCGCCCGGGGGTTGTCGCCGGTGAGCAGCACCGGCGGGGCGGTGGTCAGCTGGGCAAGCCGTCCCACAGCGGCGGCGGCGTCGGGGCGCACCTCGTCTGCGATGCCGAGCACACCCAGCGGCCGACCGTCGGCGGTGACCACGACCGCCGTCCGTCCGAGTGCCTCCACGTCGGCGACT
>DASTHS010000172.1:0-10589 GCA_035718085.1 Acidimicrobiales bacterium
CACCGTCGCCGCCCTGCTGCGCAACAAGGAGTCGCTCACCGGCCAGTACCTCACCGGGCGGCGCAAGATCCCGGTGCCGGCCATGCGGCGCGAGCCGTCGGGGTCGATCACCGTGCGAGGCGCACGCGAGCACAACCTCAAGGCCGTCGACGTCGAGTTCCCCCTCGGTGTGCTGTGTGCGGTCACCGGGGTCTCGGGTTCGGGCAAGTCGACGCTGGTCAACGACATCCTCCTGCGGGCGCTCATGGCGCGCATCTACCGCTCCAAGGAGGTGCCCGGCCGGCACCGGCGCATCGAGGGCGCCGAGGCGATCGACAAGGTGATCAGCATCGACCAGTCGCCGATCGGCCGCACCCCCCGCTCGAACCCCGCCACCTACACCGGCGTGTTCGACCACATCCGCCGGCTGTTCTCGACCACCACCGAGGCCAAGGTGCGCGGCTACCTGCCCGGGCGGTTCTCGTTCAACGTCAAGGGCGGCCGCTGCGAGGCGTGCGCCGGCGACGGCACCATCAAGATCGAGATGCACTTCCTCCCCGACGTGTACGTGCCCTGCGAGGTGTGCAAGGGGGCCCGCTACAACCGCGACACCCTCGACGTCGAGTTCAAGGGCAAGAACATCTCCGAGGTGCTGGAGATGCCCTGTGAGGAGGCGCTCGGCTTCTTCGCCAACCAGCCGGTGATCGCCCGGCACATGCAGACCCTCGTCGACGTCGGCCTCGGCTACGTGCGCCTCGGGCAGCCGGCCCCGACCCTCTCGGGCGGTGAGGCGCAACGCATCAAGCTGGCGACCGAGCTGTCGAAGCGGCCGACCGGTCACACCATGTACGTGCTCGACGAGCCCACCACCGGCTTGCACTTCGAGGACACCCGCAAGCTCCTCACCGTGCTGTCCCGGCTGGTCGACCAGGGCAACACCGTGCTGGCGATCGAGCACAACCTCGACGTCATCAAGACCGCCGACTGGATCATCGACATGGGCCCCGAGGGCGGCGACGGCGGCGGCACCGTGGTGTGCGAGGGCACACCGGAGCAGGTGGCCAAGACGCCGGGCAGCCACACCGGCGAGTTCCTCGCACCGTTGCTCGGGATGGCGTAGGGGAAGGTCCCGGTGGTGCGGTTCGTGCTGGCCCGGCGGGGCCTGATCGCCGTCTGCGCACTGGCCCCGGTGGTCGAACTGGTGGCGCTGTGGGCCGCGGGCGTCAGCGGGGACCCGGCCCTCGCCGGCGCTGCCGCTGTCGCTCGACGGCGGCGACGACCACCCGGCGTGCGCGGCCATGACCGCGGCGGTGCGGGACTGGATCCCTCCCTCCGGGAGCCGAGGGGCCGTGGTCGCCCCGGAGGCAGCCGCGACGCCGATCAGGTGATGTCGAGCATCCGCTGCAGCGCCACCCGGGCGCTGGCTGCGGTCGCCTCCGGCACCACGATGCGGTTGGGCACCCGGCCGGCCACCAGCTCCTCGAGCACCCAGCACAGGTGGGCGGCGTCGATGCGGAACATCGTCGAGCACGGGCAGATCAACGGGTCGAGGCTCTCGACCGTCAGGTCGGGGTGCTCGGCGGCCAGGCGCTGCACGAGGTGGATCTCCGTCGCCACCCCGAGGGCGGTGCCGGCCGGGGCGGCGTCGACGGCCCTGATGATGGCGTCGGTCGAACCGACCACGTCGCCGAGCTCGACGACGTCGTGGGCGCACTCGGGGTGCACCACCACCATGCCGTCGGGGTGGCGCCTGCGGAAGTCGGCGACGTGCTCGGGCCGGAACCGCTGGTGCACCGAGCAGTGGCCCTTCCAGAGCAGGAACCGGGCCCCCTTCACCGTCTGCTCGTCGAGACCCCCCAGCTCGTGGCGCGGGTCCCAGACCGCCATGTCGTCGGCGCCGAAGCCGAGGTCGAACGCCGTGTTGCGGCCCAGGTGCTGGTCGGGGAAGAACAGCACCTTGGTGGCGTCGCCGTGGCGGGCCAGCGCCCACGTGAGCACGGCGCGGGCGTTGCTCGACGTGCACACCGCCCCGCCGTGGTCGCCGACGAACGCCTTGAGCGCAGCAGAGCTGTTCATGTAGGTGACCGGCACGACCACCTCGACGTCGGTGACCGCAGCGATGGCCTCCCAGGCCTCCTCGACCGAGTCGAGGTCGGCCATGTCGGCCATCGAGCAGCCGGCGTTGAGGTCGGGGAGCACGACCTGCTGGGCGTCGGTGGTGAGCACGTCGGCCGACTCGGCCATGAAGTGCACCCCGCAGAACACGACGAACTCGGCGCTGCGGTTGTCGGCCGCCAGGCGCGACAGCCCGAAGCTGTCACCCCGGGCGTCGGCCCAGCGCATGACCTCGTCCCGCTGGTAGTGGTGGCCGAGCACCATCACCCGGTCGCCCAGCGTCGCCTTGGCGGCGGCGATCCGGTCGGCCAGCGCCTCGGCGCCGGCGGTGGTGTAGGTGTCGGGCAGCGGCGATTGCAGGCGTAGCACGGGTCAGCACCCCCTGGGGAGAGCACCTCGCGACTCGGTCGGCGGGGACAGCCCGGTCGCCCATCCGCAGGGGTGTCGACCACGAGGTGTATGTCGCCGGATACCGGGCCGGCGTGACTGGCGATCATAGGGCCCCGGCCGCCGTTGCGGTAGGGGTGCGGGGGCGACGGTGCGGCGCAGGTGTCGGGCAGGCTGGGGCGGTGGTGCAGCGCCCCCCCGCCGGCACGATCCCCGACGCCCCCGGGTCGTACCAGTTCCGTGACCGCGACGGGCGGGTCATCTACGTCGGCAAGGCCAAGTCGCTGCGCAGCCGCCTGTCGAACTACTTCCAGAACCCGGCCAACCTGCTGCCCCGCACCGCCCAGATGGTGGCGGCGGCGGAGACCGTCGAGTGGATCGAGGTCCGCAACGAGGTCGAGGCCCTCATGCTCGAGTACAGCCTCATCAAGCAGCACAAGCCGCGCTTCAACGTCCGGCTCCGCGACGACAAGAGCTACCCGTTCCTGGCCGTGACGGTGGGCGAGGAGTGGCCGCGGGCGATGGTGCGCCGGGGCAGCAAAGACAAGGGGAGCCGCTACTTCGGGCCCTACGCCCACGCGTACGCCATCCGCGAGACCCTCGACTCGCTGCTGCGGACGTTCCCGATCCGCACCTGCAGCGACAACAAGTTCGCCGGGCACCAGCGCCTTGGCCGCCCCTGCCTGCTCTTCCACATCGAGAAGTGCACCGGTCCGTGCATCGGGGCGGTCGACCACGCCTACTACCGGGGGCTCGTCGACGAGCTGATGTCGTTCCTTGACGGCGACACGGGGCCGATCGTGCGCCGCCTCGACGAGGAGATGCGCACCGCGGCGGAGGGGCTCGAGTTCGAGCGGGCCGCCCGCCTGCGTGACCGGCTGAGCGCGGTGCGCAAGGCCATCGAACGCCAGCAGATGGTCACCGAGCGGGCCGAAGACCTCGACTGCTTCGGCATCACCGAAGACGAGCTCGAGGCGGCGGTGCAGGTCTTCTACGTGCGCCGGGGGAGGGTGGTGGGGCGCAAGGGCTTCATCGTGGACAAGGTCGACGACCTGAACCGGGCGCAGCTGGTGGCGCAGATCCTCGAGCAGCACTACGCCGAGGCCACCCTGGGGGTGCCGCCGCTGATCGTGGTGCCCGACGCGCCCGACGACGAGGCGGTCGTCGAGGAGTGGCTGTCGGTGCAGCGGGCCGTCGACACCGGCGTGTCCGGGGCGGTGGGCGACGTCGAGTGGTGGGCGGCCAGCGACCGCTACCGGGTCGAGCGCAGCGTGAACCCCAACGCCCGCCAGGGCAGCAGCGTCGAGCTGCGCGTCCCCCAGCGCGGCGACAAGCGCGAGCTGCTCGAGATGGTGACCCGCAACGCCAAGGAGGAGTTCACCCGCCACCGGCTCAAACGGGCCGCCGACCACAACGCCCGGGCCCGGGCCCTCACCGCCCTCCAGGAGGCCCTCGACCTGCCCGAGTCGCCGCTGCGCATCGAGTGCTACGACATGAGCCACCTGCAGGGCACCGACTACGTCGGCTCCATGGTCGTCATGGAGGACGGCATGCCCCGCCCGTCGGAGTACCGGCGCTTCAAGGTGCGCACCGTGGCGGGCAACGACGACTTCGCCTCCATGGAGGAGGTGCTCACCCGCCGGCTCACCGCCTACCTGGGCGAGCGCGACAAGCCGGTCGACGAGCGCCGCCGGCGCTTCGCCTACCCGCCGCAGCTGCTGCTCGTCGACGGGGGCAAGGGCCAGCTTGGCGTGGCCATGAAGGTGCTCGAAGAGCTCGGCCTCGACGAGGAGATCCCCGTCGCCTCCCTGGCCAAGCAGTTCGAGGAGGTCTACCTCCCCGGCCGAGCCGACCCGGTGCGCATCCCCCGGTCGTCGGAGGCGCTCTACCTGCTCCAGCAGATCCGCGACGAGGCGCACCGCTTCGCCATCGCCTACCACCGCCAGCTGCGGGGCAAGCGCATGACCACCTCGGTGCTCGACGACGTCCCCGGCCTCGGCGACACCCGCCGCAAGCGGCTGCTCAAGGAGCTCGGCGGCGTGTCAGCGGTGAAGGCGGCGTCGATCGAGCAGCTGCGCCAGCTGTCGTGGCTGCCCGACGCCGTCGCCGACGCCGTCTACGCCAAGGTCCACGGGCCCGGCGGCGGGTAGGGTCCGCCGCCGTGCCCGACCCGCGTGACGACCTCTGGGAGACCCACGCCGGGTGGTGGCAGCAGGGCTTCACCGACGGGGTCGACGCCGAGTACGAGGAGCAGATCAAGCCCCTCGCAGCCGCCCACCTGGCCGGTGCCCGCCGGGTGCTCGACGTGGGCTGCGGCGAAGGGCAGCTCGGCCGACTGGCCGCCGGCGTCCCCGGGGTGGAGCTGGTGGTCGGCGTCGACCCCACCGCCGCCCAGCTGCGGGTCGCCGCCGAGCGCGGGGGAGGCGTGCACCTCGGGCGGGCCGGTGCTGCGGCCCTCCCGTTCCCCCCCGCCGCCTTCGACGCGGTGCTGGCCTGCCTGGTCTTCGAGCACATCACCGCCGTCGACGCCGCCATCGCCGAGGTCGCCAGGGTGCTCGTGCCCGGCGGCCGGTTCGTGTTCATGCTCAACCACCCCCTGCTGCAGACCCCGGGCAGTGGGTGGATCGACGACCAGATCCTCGAGGAGCAGTACTGGCGCATCGGTGCCTACCTCGTCGAGGACGAGGGGTTCGAGGAGGTCGACAACGGCGTGTGGATCCCGTTCATCCACCGGCCGCTGTCGCGCTACGTGAACGCCATGGCGGGCGCCGGGCTGCTGGTGACGGAGATGGTGGAGCCCGCCCCGCCGCCGGGCTTCATCGCCCGGGCCGACGAGTACGCCGAGGCGGTCACCATCCCCCGCCTGCTGGTGTTGCGGGCCGAGAAGCTGCGCTGAGGCCGTGCGGCGGGGTCAGCCCCGCTGCGGGAGCCGCCACGCCGGCCGCTCGGGTCGCTCGAAGGCGGCGCAGGCGGCGAGCAGCACGGCCTCCGAGCCCGGCGCCCCCACGGCGGCGACGCCGACGGGCAGGCCAGCCACCAGCCCGGCCGGCGCCGTGGCGATCGGCCAGCCGGCGATGGCCGGCGCGGTGGTGACGGCGCCTCCGGCGCGAGGGCCGTCGCCGCTGGCCAGGTCGATCTTCCACGCCGGGCCGTAGGCGGGCGCGACGAGCAGGTCGAGGCCGTCGAGCGCCGGCCCGAGGCACGCCTCGGTGGCCCACGCCAGGCTGCGTCGGCGGGCGTCGCCGTAGGCCGCGGTGGCCGTGCCGCCGAGCTCGAGCGCCCGTTCGAACAACCCGTGGCCGAAGTGGCGCAGCTCGACGTCGGCGGCCGCCCGCTCGTGGGCGATCACGTCGGCCAGCGACTGCGGGCCCGCCCCACCCCGGCCGGGCAGGTAGGCGGCGAGCCCGTCGACGAGCTCGGCGAGCATGACGGTGAGCTCCGCCTCCCGCACGTCGCTCGGCGCCACGGGGAGGTCGATGTCGACGAGGCGGGCGCCGGCGGCGGCCAGCCGGGAGTACGCCTGCTCGGCCACGTCGTCGGTGGCCGGGTGGCCCGTCGCGTAGCTGCGCGCCACCCCGATGCGCAGGCCGCGGACGCCCTCCGCCGCCCGATCGGCGAGCCCCGACGTGGCGGCGAGCACCTCGAGCATCACGGCGACGTCGGCCGCCGTGCGCCCCATCGGGCCGGGGCTGTCCTGGCTCGCGCTGATCGGCACCACCCCGGCGGTCGGCACGGCGCCCACCGTGGGCTTGATGCCGGCCACCCCGGTGAGCGACGCCGGGCAGGTGATCGACCCGTCGGTCTCGGTGCCGACGGCGAGCGGCGCCAGGCCGGCGGCCACCGCCGCGCCCGACCCCGAGCTGCTGCCGCCCGCGCTGCGGTCGAGCGCCCACGGGTTGCCCGTCAGGCCGCCCACCGCCGACCAGCCGCTCGACGAGCGGGGGTCCCGGATGTTCGCCCACTCGCTGAGGTTGGTCGTGCCGAGCACGAGGGCCCCTTCCCGGCGGAGGCGGCCGACCAGCGGGGCGTCGCGGGTGGCCGGTCGGCCCGCCAGGCTGGTGGCCCCGGCGGTCGCCGGGAGGCCGGCGACCTCGACGTTGTCCTTCACCAGCACCGGCACGCCGTGCAGTCGGCCCGAGGCACCGTGCTCGGCACGTCGCCGGTCCGCTGCCCGGGCATCGTCGAGCGCGCCGGGCGCCACCGCCAACACGGCGCGCAGCTCGGTCGGCGTGCCTTGGGCGTCGAGGCGGGCGATCCGGTCGAGCAGCACCTCCACCAGCCCGACGGAGGTCACCGCCCCGCCGGCGAGGGCCGCCGACAGCTCGGCCACACCGGCGAAGGGCAGGTCGTCGTCGCTCGGTCCGGCCACCCGGGCATGCTGCCAGGTGCCGGGCTGCCACCATGGCGGGCGTGTCGGAGTACCTCCTCATCACGGGCATGTCGGGCGCCGGGCGCTCGCAGGCCGGGGCCACGCTGGAAGACCTCGGCTGGTTCGTGATCGACAACCTCCCGACCCCGCTGCTCCCCGACGTGGTCACCCTGAGCGGCACCCCCGAGTGGCGGGCCAAGCGGGTGGTGCTGGTGATCGGGCGCGACGCCGGCCAGCTCGACGACCTCGCCGGCGCCATCGTGGCGCTCAAGCAGCGGGCGGCCGGGGCGGTGACGACGCTGTTCCTCGACGCCGGCGACGACGTGCTGATCCGCCGCTTCGAGGGCACCCGGCGGCGCCACCCGCTCGGCCGCAAGGGGGTGGTGGAGTCGATCGCCGTCGAACGCCAGCACCTCGAGCCGGTACGGGCGCTCGCCGACGTGGTGATCGACACCAGCGACCTGAACGTCCACCAGCTGCGCGAGCGGCTGACCGGGCTGTTCCGGCCCGGCGACGAGACCTCCGAGATGCTCGTCTCGGTGGTGAGCTTCGGGTTCAAGCACGGCGTCCCCCTCGACGCCGACAGCCTCTTCGACGTGCGCTTCCTGCCCAACCCGCACTGGCACGACGACCTCCGGCCGCTCACCGGCATCGACGCGCCGGTGCGGGAGTTCGTGCTCGGCCAGCCCGAGGCCGGCGCCTTCCTCAGCCGCCTCGACGACCTCCTCGGGTTGCTCCTGCCCGCGTACGTGCGGGAGGGCAAGGCCTACCTGACGCTGGCGATCGGGTGCACGGGGGGCCAGCACCGGTCGGTCGCCATCGCCGAGGAGGTGGCGGCGCGCATCCGGGCCGCCGGCTACCGCCCGAGCGTGCAGCACCGGGACATCGGGCGGTGAGCGGCCCGCACGTCGTGGCCATCGGGGGTGGCCACGGCCTGGCCGCCACCCTGCGAGCGGCGCGCACCTACGCCGGCCGGCTGACCGCCATCGTGTCGGTCGCCGACGACGGGGGGTCGAGCGGCCGGCTCCGGCGACAGTTCGCCATCCCCGCCCCAGGAGACCTGCGCCGCTGCCTGGTGGCCCTGGCCGCGCCCACCAACCCGTGGGCCGGCGCGTTCGAGTACCGCTTCGGGCCGGAGGCGGGCAGCGACCTCGAGGGTCACGCCCTCGGCAACCTCGTCATCGCCGCCCTGGCGGGGGTCACCGGCGACTTCGCCACGGCCCTGACGTTGTGCTCGACGCTGCTCGGGGCGACCGCCGAGGTGCTGCCGGCGACGGTCGGCCCGGTCGACCTGGCCGGCGCCGTCGACGGCGTGGCGGTGCGCGGCCAGGTGGCCATCCAGGAGGCGCAGGGCGCCGTCGCCGACCTGCACGTCGTCGCCGCCGACGGCGGGTCGACCGCGGCGCCCGCCGCCGCGGTCGACGCCATCGAGGCCGCCGACCAGGTGGTCGTCGGCCCCGGCAGCCTCTTCACCAGCGTGCTGGCCGCCTGCGCGGTGCCCGACGTGGCCGCCGCCCTGCGCCGGCGGTCGGGGGGTCGCGTGCACGTGGTCAACCTGCGCCCCGAGCTGCCCGAGACGGCCGGGCTCACGCCGGTCGATCACCTGCGGGTGCTGGCCGACCACGGGGTGACCGTCGACGTGGCCGTGCTGGACCACCGCTGGTGGCCCGGCACCCTTGCGCTGGACGGCGCCGTCCCGGCGATCGTCGACGTCGCGCTCTGCGACGACCCCGCCGACGGCCACGACCCGACGCGGCTGGCGGCGGCGCTGCAGGCCGCCCTTCGCGCCTGACGGTCGGGGTTGCCCCGGCCGGGGCCGGTGAGCGATCCTCGTCGCCGGGGTACGAGAGCGACCCTCATCGTCTTGCCCAGGAGGAGCCACGGGATGGCCGTACGTGTCGGGATCAACGGGTTCGGCCGCATCGGCCGCAACTTCCTCCGGGCGGTGCTCGCCGGGGCGGCGGGCGAGGTGGAGGTGGTCGGCGTGAACGACCTGGTGCCGACCGCCACCAACGCCCACCTGCTCAAGTACGACTCGGCGCACGGCACGCTGAAGGCGACGGTGAGCTCCACCGACGACTCGATCACCGTCGACGGCACCCCGATCAAGGTCTTCGCCGAGCGCGACCCCAAGGCGCTGCCCTGGGGCGACCTCGGTGTCGACGTGGTCGTGGAGTCGACCGGCATCTTCACCGACCGCGACAAGGCCGTCGCCCACGTCGACGCCGGGGCGCGGCGGGTGATCATCTCGGCGCCGTCGAAAGACGCCGACGCCACCTTCGTGGTGGGCGTCAACGACGACACCTTCGACCCGGCCGCCCACGTCATCGTGAGCAACGCCAGCTGCACCACCAACTGCTTCGTGCCCATGATCAAGGTGCTCGACGACGCCTTCGGGGTGGAGAAGGGCCTCATGACGACGGTCCACGCCTCGACCAACGACCAGAACCTCCTCGACCTCGCCCACAAGGACCTGCGCCGGGCGCGCGCCGCGGGGGTCAACATCGTGCCGAGCAGCACCGGTGCGGCCCGCGCCACCAGCCTGGTCCTCCAGAGCATGAAGGGGCGCCTCGACGGCTCGTCGCTGCGGGTGCCGGTGATCGACGGCTCGATCACCGACTTCACCGGCATCCTCGGTCGCGAGGTCACCGTCGACGAGGTCAACGAGGCCTTCCGGGCGGCCGCCGGCAGCGGCCCGCTGGCCAAGGTGCTGGTCTACACCGCCGACCCGATCGTCAGCTCCGACATCATCGGCTCACCGGCGAGCTGCACCTTCGACTCGCAGCTCACCATGACGCTCGGCTCGATGGTCAAGGTGTTCGGCTGGTACGACAACGAGTGGGGTTACTCGAACCGCCTCGTCGACCTCGCCCGCCTGGTCGGCGGCGCCGGCAAGTAGTGCACCTCCCGCTGCTCGAAGACCTGCCGGCCGTCGACGGCCGCAGGGTGCTGGTCCGCTGCGACTTCAACGTGCCGATGCAGGCCGGGCGCATCACCGACGACCTGCGCATCCGGCTGCCGATCGAGACGATCACCTGGCTGCTCGACCAGGGCGCCGCGCACGTCACCACCTGCACCCACCTCGGCCGCCCGAAGGGCACGGTCGACCCGAGGTACGACGTGGCGCCCGTGCGGGCCCGGCTGCAGGAGCTGCTCACGGTCGCCGGCGCCGACGCCGGACGCGTCTCCCTCCTCGACAACCTCCGCTACGACGCGGGCGAGGAGGGCAACGACCCGGGCTTCGTCGACCGCCTGGTCGAGGGCCAGGACCTCTACGTCGACGACGCGTTCGGTGCCGCCCACCGCGCCCACGCCTCGATCGTCGGGCCGCCGGCGCGCCTGCCCTCGGCCGCCGGGCGGGTGCTGGCCCGTGAGGTGGAGGTGCTCGACCGGCTGCTCGACGGCGCCGGCCGCCCCTTCGTCGCCGTGCTCGGCGGCTCGAAGGTCAGCGACAAGCTCGGCGTCATCGAGGCGCTGCGCACCAAGGTCGACGCCCTCGTCATCGGCGGCGGCATGTGCTTCACCTTCCTCGCCGCCCAGGGCCACGCCGTCGGCGCGTCGCTCCTCGAGGCCGACCAGGTCGACGCCTGCCGGCGCCTGCTCGACGAGGGCACGCGCATCGTGGTGCCCCACGACCTCACCGTGCTCAGCCCCGGGGGCGCCTTCGGCCCCGGTCGCCAGCCCACCGGCGAGGTGCGCCAGGTCGGCGCCGACGTCCCCGACGGATGGGTCGGCCTCG
>DASTHS010000173.1:0-8791 GCA_035718085.1 Acidimicrobiales bacterium
GCCCTCGGCCACCTCCGCCGCCACCCCGGCGTCGTCACCGACCGCCAGGTCGCAGACGGTCAGGTAGTTGGCGCCCACCCCCGTGCGTGACGGGCTGGCCCCGCCGGCGAGGGCGGCCTGCAGCCACGCATGGTTGGTGGCCACCACCACCCCGGACCCGTCGATGGCGACGGCGGGCACCTCGAGCGCTTCGAGGGCCAGGTTGGTCGACGCCAGCTGGGCCTTGGCCCGGGCGTTGCCCCGCCGGCGCTGCTCGGCGCGGCGGAGGGCGTCGGCCAGCGCCTCCGCGGTGAGGTCGTGCTTGCAGAGGAACTCGTCGGCGCCCTCGGCCATGGCGGCATAGGCCACCGTGTCGGGCGGCTGGCCGCTGACGATGACCAGCGGCACGCCGGGCAGGGCCCCCGAGAGCACCCGCACGCCGTCGAGGCCGGTGGCGTCGGGCAGGGTCAGGTCGAGCAGCACGCAGTCGACCGACGTCTGCGCCAGCTGGTGACGGGCGCCGGCGAGCGAGCCGCTGGTCACGACGTCGGCCCGCTCGAGGCCGGCGTCGACGAGCAGCTCGGTGATGAGGCGGCGGTCCGCGGCGCCGTCTTCCACCAGCAGCACCCGGCGCAGCGGCTCCCCCACCAGGGGCCCGCGCCCGTGGACGATGGCCTCGCCCGGGTGCAGCCCCGCCCTCGCTCCGGTCACTGCCACCCCCCTTTGCCTGAACCGTAGGGGATGGATGCTCCGAGGGGAAGCCCCCGTCCGGGCCGCCGGGGTCGGGCGCCGCTCACGAGCTCGTCAGTCGATCGGGCGCCTCGGGCCCACGGTGGGTGACCGAGCATGGCGGCGGCTTCCGCGAAGGCGACGGGCCGGCTCCACAGGTAGCCCTGCGCCCGCGTGCAGCCGAGGGCGAGCAGCTCCGCAACCTGTCGGTGGTGCTCGACGCCTTCGGCCACGATGCCGAGCCCGAGCGACCGCGCCAGGCCGACGACCGCCGACACGATGGCGTGGCTGCCGGCGTCGTCGAGCATCCTGGCCACGAACGACCTGTCGATCTTGAGGTCGTCGAGGGGAAGTCCCTGCAGGCGGCTCAACGAGGAGTACCCGGTGCCGAAGTCGTCGATCGCGATGGTGATGCCGGCCGCCCGCACCCGAGCGAGCACCCGGGCCGCCAACTCGGTCTCGGCGAGCGCGGACTCGGTGATCTCGATGCAGAGCTGGTGCGCGTCGACGCCCGTCGCCGCCAGGATCCCGAGCACCTCGTCGGCGAACGAGGGCGCCAGCAGCTGGCGGCCCGAGACGTTGACCGCGACCTGCAGGCCTGGTCGCCCGCCGCGGTCGAAGTCGGCCAGCGCCCGGCAGGCGTCGCCGATCACCTTGGCGCCCAACCGGGTGATGAGCTCGCTCTCCTCGGCGATGGGCACGAAGCGGTCGGGGGGGACGATGCCGCGCGTGGGGTGCTGCCAGCGCACGAGGGCCTCGAAGCCGACCAGCGCACCGCTGGTCATGTCGACCTGGGGTTGGAAGTAGGTCACGATCTGGTCGCGGTCGAGGGCGCTGCTGAGCTCGGTGGTCACCGACCGGTGCCGCCGCAGCTGGTTGCGGAGGGTCTCGTCGAAGGGGATGGCCCGTCCCTTGCCGGACTCCTTGGCCTCGTACATGGCGATGTCGGCCTGGCGCAGGAGCTCCTCGGCCGTCGAGCCCTCCGAGGAGAACGCCACGCCGATCGACGCACCGATGGAGATGGAGAGGTGGTCGTGGCGGAACGGCACCCCGACCGCCTCGAGCACCCGCCCGGCGAGGGCCACGGCGTCGTCGATCGATGCGCAGGCCTCGGCGCACACCACGAACTCGTCACCACCGAGCCGGGCCAGGACGTCGCCGGGCCGGAGCACCGAGCTGATGAGGGCGCTCGCCGTCTTGAGCACCTCGTCGCCGACGTGGTGGTTGAGGGTGTCGTTGACCTCCTTGAAGTTGTCGAGGTCGATGTAGATCACAGCCACGCCGGGGCTGCGGTCGGCGGCGCGGGCCAGGGCGGCGGAGAGCCGGTCGACCAGGGCGCGCCGGTTGAGCAGCCCGGTGAGCGGGTCGTGGCGCGCCTCGAAGGCGAGGCGGGCCTCGAGCCGACGGCGCTCGGTGATGTCGGTCGAGGTGCCGACCACGCCGGTGAAGCCGGTCGCCGGGTCCTCGATGCGCTCGAGGGTGGCCTGCACCGGCACCTCGCGCCAGTCCTTGCGCCGGGCCAGGTGCTCCCCCACCCATGCCGAGGCGCCGTCGGTCGCCGACCTGACCACCGACCACGCCGGCCACACGCCGAGGTCGTCGATGGCCGAGCCGAGCACCTCGTCGCTGCGGTGGCCGAACAGCTCGGCGGCCCGGTCGTTCCAGTAGACGATCGACCCGCCGTCGTCGCTCACCACCACGGCCGCCGGCAGGCGGCGGAGGATGCGGGTCTCGAGGTGCCGGGTCACGAGCTTGCGGTGCACCCCGGTGATGTCGGAGCCGGAGAGCACCACGGCGGCGACGCTGGGGTCGTCGAGCAGGTTGCAGAGGCCCAGGTCGAGGGTGCGGGCCCGGCGGTCGCCGTCGAAGGCGGTGAGGATCAGCTGCTCCCGGACGCCGGGCCGGCGCAGCGCCCGCCGCAAGCACGCCTCGGCCTGCGCCCGCTGCTCGGGTGCCAGACCGGCGAAGGCGTGGCTGCCGGGGGGCCGACCGGCGAGCCCGAGCAGTTCGGCCGCCAACCCCGACACCGACCCGGCGGTACCGTCGGCCGCCAGCAGGGCGAAGATGGGCGCCGATCGGTCCACGAGCGACGCCGGGCGGCGCAGGTCGCGCTCGAGGCGGCGCTCCGCCTCCTTCAGCGCCGTGATCTCGAGGTGGCTGATGACGGCGCCCTGGCCGGGGCCCCCGACGGCCGACACCCTGACGGTGAACCACTGCGTGCCGAACGGGTAGTCCTCGATGTAGCGGGCGACCTCACCGTGCAGCACCGCCCTGATGCCGGCGGCCACCGAGGCGGCCACCTCGCTGTGGTCGCCGACCGCCATGTCGCAGACGGTGAGGTAGTTCACCCCGACGTCCACCTGCGAGAGCGACGCGCCGTTGGCCAGGGCGCTGCGCACCCACGCGTGGTTCGTGCCGACGATCACCCCGGCGGTGTCGACGACGACCGTGGGGGCGTCGACGGCCTCGAGTGACAGGTCCGACGACTCGAACTGGGCCTGTGCCCGTGCGCTCCCCCTGCGGCGCTGGCGGGCCCGGCGCAGGGCGTCGGCGAGTGCGGCGGCGGTGAGGTCGCCCTTGCACACGAACTCGTCGGCGCCCTCGGCCATGGCTGCGTACACCAGCGAGTCGGCGGGGTGCCCGCTGACCACCACGAGCGGCACCCCGGGGAGGGCCGCCGAGAGGGTCCGGACGCCCTCGAGGCCGCTGGCGTCGGGCAGCGAGAGGTCGAGCAGCACGCAGTCGACCGCCGCGGATGCCACCAGCTCCCGGGCCGCGGCGAGCGACCCTGCGGCGATCACGCCTTCACGGGCGACCCCGCTGTCGACGAGCATCTCGGTGATGAGCCGGCGGTCCGATGCGCGGTCCTCGACGAGCAGCACCCGGCGCACCTCGCCGTCGAGGGGGCGCCCGGTCACCGGCATCAGGCCCGGTGCGACAGGCCACCGGGCCGCGGCCCACCGCCCGGACGGCGACCGGCCCGGTGGGCCGACGAGGTCATCTGCTGTGGTGGCCACTGCACCCCCTCTCCGTGCGGCACCCGTCACCGACGCATTGGGCACCGGGGGTTGCAGGTGAGGAGTTCGTCGTCGCGTTGACGCCGTCGCTGAAGCGGTGACCGTCGCAGTTGGCCGGATGTTGTCCTCCCGGCACCGGCTTGGCGGAGCAGGGAACGTGGCGACGGGCCGCAGGCTGGGCCCGGACCTGCCTCCTAGGCGGCGAGCACGACGCCGAGCGACTGCACGAGCAGCTCGGCGTCGGGCCGGCGGGCCCCGCCGCCCTGGGCCAGCACCGGCGAGCCCCCGCCGCGGCCGCCGAGCGGCCCGAGCAGCCCGGAGAGCACGGCGCGGGCGTCGACGTCGCCGGCGTAGCGCTCGGGCACGGCCACGGCGAGGGTCGAGGGGTCGCCGTCGGTGAAGAGCACGACCATGCGGTCGGCGGTCTTCGCCAACCCGCCAGCGGTGCCGCGCAGCTGGCCCGCACCGTCGGCGGGCACCGACCCGACGAGCACGTCGACGCCGCCGACGGTGGTCTGGGTGACGTCGGCGGGCCCGGATGCCGCCTGCTGCCTGGGCGCCTGCTTGGAGCGGGTCACCAGCCGCTCGACGGCCTCCACCACGTCGCGAGGGCTCGACTGCACGACGGTGGCCACGGCGGCGAGGTTCTTGGCCTGCTGCAGGGTGAACTCGAGCGCCGGCCCACGCGTGAGGCAGGTGACGCGTCGGACACCGGAGGCCACGCTCTCCTGCCCGGCGATGCGGAACAGCCCCAGCTGGCCGGTGTGGGTGACGTGGGTGCCGCCGCACAGCTCGGTCGACACCGTCGACCCGAACCCGGCGGCGGGGTCGCCGCCGAAGCTGACGACGCGGACGTCGTCGGGGTACTTCTCACCCTCCAGGGAGGTGGCCCCTGCGGCGATGGCCTCCTCCGGGGTCATCACCGCGACGCGCCGCTCGAGGTCGTCGAGCACCCAGCCGTTCACCAGCCGCTCGATCTCCTCGAGCTCTTCTGCGCTCACCGGCTTGGGGTGGGTGAAGTCGAACCGCATGCGGTCCGGCCCGACCAGCGACCCGGCCTGGTGCACGTGGTCACCGAGCACCCGGCGCAGGGCGGCGTTGAGCAGGTGGGTCGCCGAGTGGTTGGCCGCCGCCCCGATCCGCCGGTCGACGTCGGTGCGCACGGTCACGGCCTGGCCGACCTCGAGCGTGCCGGCGGTGACCTCCACCCGGTGCACGTGCTTGCCGCTCGGGTGCACGATCGTGTCCTCGACGGAGGCCTCGCCGCCGGGCCAGGTGAGCGACCCGTGGTCGCCGACCTGGCCGCCGCCCTCGCCGTAGCAGGGCGTGCGGTCGACGATGACGTCGACCTCCTCGCCGACCCCGGCCCCGGCGCCCGAGCCGCCGAGCACGGCCAGCACCGTGGCATCGGCCTCCATGGCGTCGTAGCCCACGAAGACCGTCGCCGGCAGGGACGCCACGGCGGCCGGCAGCACCGACTGCGGGGTGATGCGGGACTGCAGCTGGGCCGATCCCCGGCTGCGCTCCTGGTGGGTGGCCCGGGAAGCCTCGAACTCGGCCCGGTAGGTGGCGTCGTCGATCGTCGCGCCGCGCACGACGGCCAGATCGCGGGCGATCTCCTCGGGGAGGCCGTAGGTCGACAGCAGGTCGTAGGCCTGGGCGCCCGACAGCGACCCCGACGCGGCGAGCACCTCGTCGAGGCGGCCCAGGCCGCGGCGCAGGGCGCCTTCGAACTCGCCGAGCTCGGTGCGCACGGCATCGACCACCGCGGCGCCCGACGGGGCGTAGTGCGGGTAGAACGGCGCCAGGCGGGCCACCGCCGCCTCGACCACGGGCGTGAAGTCGACCTTCTGCACCCCCCGGGTCAGCGCCAGGGTGGCGGCCCTGCGCAGCAGTCGGCGGGGGATGTAGCCGGCCCCCTCGTTGGACGGGCGCACCCCCTCGGCAAGGATCGCCACCGATGCCCGCAGGTGGTCGGCGATGACGCGGTGGGCGCGGGTGACCTCGCCGTCCTCGCCGAGCAGCCCCTGCACCGCGGCGACGAGGGGCGCCAGCAGGTCGGTCTGGTAGACGTTGTCGTAGCCGTTGAGCGCCATGGTGATGCGCTCGAGGCCGGAGCCGGTGTCGATCGACCGGAACGGCAGGGGTGACAGGGTCCCGTCGAGGCCCTTGTCGAACTCCATGCACACCGCGGCGTTCCAGATCTCGATGTAGCGACCCTCGGTGTCGAAGTGGCCCCCGGGCACGTAGGCGGGACCGTAGGCGTCACCGCAGTCGAGGAAGACCTCCGTGCACGGCCCGCACGGGCCCGAGTTGCCCGCGGGCCCCCAGAAGTTGTCGGCGGTGGGCTGCGGCACGATCCGGCTGCGGGGGACGCCCGCCTTCTCCCACGCCTCCGCCGACTCCTCGTCGGCGGGCAGGCCCATCGCCGCGTCGCCCTCGAAGACGGTCACCCAGAGCCGCTCCGGGTCGATGCCGAACCCGTCGGTGAGCAGCTCGTAGGCGAGGGCGCACGCCCGCTCCTTCCAGTACTCGCCGATCGACCAGCTGCCCATCATCTCGAAGAACGACAGGTGGTGACGGTCGCCGATGTCGTCGATGTCGATGGTGCGGATGCAGGGCTGCACGTTGGCCAGGTTCGGCGTCGGCGGGGTGCGCACACCGGTGAAGTACTCCTTCAGCGGCGCCATCCCGGCGTTGACGAACAGCAGCGTCGGGTCGTCCTTGGCCAGCACCGACGCGCCCGGGATGCGGGTGTGGTCGCGCTGGGTGAAGAACCCGAGGAAGGTCTCGCGGACGTCGTCGCTGCTGCGCACCGTCGAAGTGTACGGGCCGCCGTTCACGCACCCCGGCGGCAGGCGGCGACCGTGGCGGCCACCCCGTCGGCCAGGGGGGTGAACGACGCCCACCCGAGGTGCAGGCGGGCCCGGCTGGCGTCGAGGGCCATGCGCACCACCGCCCCGGCCGGCGCCGGGCCGCCGCTGTGGGGCGGGTCGGCGCCGGCCTGGGCGGCGACGGCGCCGGCGAGGTCGCGCAGCGTCGTCGAGCGGCCGGTCCCGACGTTGAGCACCAGGCCGCCACCACGCTCGCCGGAACGCGCCAGGGCGTCGACGGCATCGTCGACGAAGAGCAGGTCGTGGCCGTCGGCGCCGTCGCCGGGCAGCCTGACGGGGTCACCGGCCAGCAGCCGGTCCGCCCAGCCCGTGACGTCGGCAGCGATGGCGCCGGGGCGCTGGCGGGGCCCGTAGACGGTGCCGAGCACCAGGGCCGTGCCCTCCAGGCTGTGCTGCTCGCGGTGGTGGGCCAGGTACCCGGCCACGGCCGCCTCCGCCACCCCGCGGGGGACGACCGGCCGGTAGGGGTGCGACTCCTTGACCGGGAGCGCCTCGGGCTCGCCGTAGACGGCGGCGGAGAGGGCCACGACGACCTTGCCCGCCCCACCCCGGCGGGCCGCCTCGAGCACCGCCAGGGCCGACAGCACCACGGCCCTGGCGTCGGCGATGGGGTCGTCGACCGACGCGGCGGCGCCCGGCGGGCACGCCAGGTGGTAGACGACGTCGGGAGGCCGGTGGGCCACCAGGGCCGCCAGGTCGGGCGACGTCACGTCGAGCTTGGTGAACCGCAGCGGCGCCCCGCCGGCGCGGGCCTCCGCCAGGTTGGCCAGCGCACCGGTCGACAGGTCGTCGACCACTTCGACGGTGTGGCCTTCGGCCAGGAGGCGGTCGACCAGCGCCGAGCCGAGGAACCCGGCGCCGCCGGTGACGAGGGCGCGCACCGCTAGGGCACGGTGGTGGCTGCGAGCGACGCGCCCGCGCCGACCACAGCGGCGGCGCCGAGCACGCAGCCCTCGGCCACCGAGGCCCCGGCGCCGACGACCGCACCCCACCCGACGATCGAGTCGCGCACCTGCGCGCCCTCCGCGACGCGCGCCCCGTCGAGCAGCAACGACCCGTCGACGACCGCCCCGGCGGCCACGGTGGCCCCGGCGCCAACCACGCTGCGGCGCACGGTGGCGTCGGGGTGCACCTCGCCGCCGGCGGTGCTGCCGGCGCGCGCCAGGTTGGCGGCGATGTAGGTGGCAGGGGTGCCGGCGTCGACCCAGTCGGCGTCGGACGCCATGGCGTAGAGCCGCTGCTCGTCGACCAGCGCGGGGAAGGTCACCCGCTCGATCGACGTGGGCCGCCCCTCGGGGATCCGGTCGAGCACCGACGGCTCGAGCACGTAGGTGCCGGCGTTGATGAGGTTGGTCGGCGCAGTGCCGGCCGGCGGCTTCTCGATGAACGCCAGCACGCGGCCGGCCTCGTCGGTGGGCACCACCCCGAACCGGGACGGGTCGGCGACGGGCGTGAGGGCGATCGTCGCCTCGGCGCCGCGCTCGGCGTGGAATGCCACGAGGGCGCCGACGTCGAGGGAGGTGAGCACGTCGCCGTTGACGACGACGAACGGCTCGCGCAGGCCGGCGTGGCGGGCGGCGAAGGCGATCGCCCCGGCGGTGTCGAGCGGCGAGCCCTCGACGGCGTAGCGCAGCGCCACCCCGCAGGCCGTGCCGTCGGGGTAGGCGTCGGTGAAGGCGTCGGGCCGGTAGCCGAGGGAGAGCACCACCTCGTCGATGCCGTGGGCGGCGAGGTGCTCGAGCACCCACTCGATCATCGGCCGTCCGGCCACGGGCAGCATCTGCTTGGGCGCCGTCTCGGTCAGCGGCAGGAGGCGGGTGCCCCGGCCGCCGACCAGCACGACGGCCTTCACGGGGCGGAGGTCGCGGTGGTGGCCGGGGCCGTCGTCGCCGGCGCGGTGGTCGCCGGCGCGGTGGTCGCCGGCGCGGTGGTGGCAGGCGCGGTGGTGGCCGGTGCGGTGGTGGCCGGTGCGGTGGTGGGGGCGCCTGGGGTGGTCGAGCTGGTGGAGCTGGCGGAGGTCGACGCCATGGCCGAGGTCAGGGCGCCCTGCACCGACTTGGGCGGGGCGGGGATGGCGCCCTTCTGGCCGGCGGGCACGAACGCCACGGTGAGCATGTGCCCGTCGGCGAGGCGGACGCTGTCGGGGGCGGACTTGTCGATGGTGCCGACCGT
>DASTHS010000174.1:0-10990 GCA_035718085.1 Acidimicrobiales bacterium
CTCGTCGCTGATCTCGGTCACCAGCACCACCCGCCCGAGCGGCAGCCACCCGACCGGTACTGCTGTGGCCGCCTCGGCGTAGCCGAGCACCTGCGACAGCTGCCCGAACGCCAGCCGGGCGAGCGCGCCGGGGGCGAGCCCGACGGTGAAGGGGTCGGCGAGCAGCGATCCGGGCCGGGAACCGTCGAGCACCCGCACGGCCCCGGCCACGATGTGCAATGCGCCGTCCCGCCCGACGGTGGTGGCCGCTGCCCGCCCGGAGCGCCGCGCCGCGCGCGCCTTCGCGGAGCGGCGTGCCGTGGTGGTCCAGTGCCGGCCGAGGTGCACCACGCCCGCCTGCAGGGTCACGTGCGGACCCCACCGGGTCGCCACGGCGAAGGCATCGAAGCTCACCGCCTCGCTCCCCCGCCAGCGGGTGCGACCGTGCGCCACGCCGCCCACAGCAGGGCGCCGACCTCCTCCCAATCGGTGCCCTCGTCGAGCACCACGCCCAACCAGCCCCGGTGGCCGACGTAGGGCGGCCGGAAGAACCGGCCCGGATCAGCGGCGATCGCTGCCTCCTGGGCACCGGGTGCAGCTGCGCACCACAGGTGCGGCTCGGGCCGGTCGTGGTGGCCCTCGGTCCACAGCTGGGCGAACTGCCGCCCGGCGAACCAGGCCGGCGCACCGTGGCTGCGCCGTTCGGTGACCTCGGGAAGCGCGGCACAGCACGCCCGCACCCGCTCTTCGAACTGCTCCCGGCTCATCGCCGGCCACCAGGTCCCGGGCCCCCCGGGCGGCCCGCTCGCCGGGGCCCGGGCGCGCCGGCAGCGGGCGGTCGCCCGCCCGCCGCCTCCGGCACCCCGAGGAGCGCTAGATCCGTGCGCCGCGCCGCCCGCTGTGACGGGCGAAGAGGTACACCACGGCCAACACGACGAGGAAGAACAGCAGCGGGTGCACCGCGATGCCGAGCACGATGGCCACGGCGGTGATCAACAGGGCGATGAGAATGTCGCCGATCATTCGAAACCTCCCGGAATCGCCGGTCGGGGTGACCGGCTCCAGATATGTAGCCGGGCCGTGGTACGCGCAAACCCATCTCAAGTCCATTCACGGGGCGTCTCGACCGGCCCAATGGGTCGATGTCAGGGTTTGGCACGGTTCGCTCCGTCTGCGGGGCGGCACCGGGTGGCGGCCCCGCCGCCGGGGTGGCCGAGACGCCGGCAGCCACAGCCATCCCGCTGCTCGGCGTGCCCCCCTCGGGCGCCGGCTGGCGGGTGCGGCTCCGACGCCGGTAGCAGGCCGGTACGGGCTCGCCTCGGGCGGCACCAGCGGGCATGCTCGCACGCATGGGGACTCCGGGCGCGACCGGCGGCGAGGGCGGGGAAGTCGTCGGCGGGCGTCGCCCCCGGCGAGCGTCCGGGCCGGCGCCGGGCATCGTCGACATCGCTGCCGGCGTGCTCGGCGGGGCGATGCGGCTCACTGCGGCGGCGGTCGCCGGGGCGGAGGCGACGCTCCGCCTGCCGGTGACGACGGCCCGCCTCGTCGTGCGCCTCGACGAGCTCGTCGGCGCCGCCCTGGTGGTCGGCACCGAGGTGGGGCCACCGCTGCGGCGGCTGGTGCCGGTGCTCGACGAGCTCGCTGCGGTGCTGGCGGAGAGCGCCCCGCTGCTGCGCACGTTGCTGCCGGTGCTGCAGGAGGCCACCCCCGCGGTCGAACAGCTCGCCGCCCTCCTCGGGCAGGGCGCGCCCCTGCTTCGGCGGCTGCTGCCGGTCGTCGAGGCCGCCACCCCCGCGCTCGAGCAGCTCGGCGCCATGGGCGGCGACCTGGTCGACGTGCTCGGGGACGCCGCCCCCGGCCTGCGGCGCCTCGTGCCGGTGCTCGACGCCCTCGACGCTGACCGCGTCGCCGGCCTGGTCGCCGCCGCCGACGAGCTGGTGCCCGCCCTGGCCCGGGCCGCCGGCGCATTGCCGCCCGACCTGCTGGCCCGGCTGCTCGGCCTCATCGACCTGATCGAGTCGGAGCTGCCCACGCTGCGGGTGGTCGGCGACACCCGAGCCGGCCTGGCGGCGGTGACTGCGAACACCGACCACCTCGTCACCATGCTCGACGAGCTCTACGACCAGCTGCGCGGCATCCCGGGCACCGGCGCCCTGCTGCGCCGCGGCCGACGCCAGCGCAGCGACCCCGCACCCGCTGACCGGCCGGCGCCGGCGACCTGACCGGCGCCGGCGGAGCGCCGGACGCGAGCGAGTTCAGCCGGCGGCGGCCGACGGGCGTCGAGGCATGCGCAGCGACAACCACGCCAGGCCACCGGCGGGGATCGGCGCCCAGAAGTTCACCAGCCGCCACGCCAGCACGCCGACGACGGCCACCGCCCGGGGGGTGCCGAACCCGATCAGCGACGGGATCAGCACGCCTTCGATGATGCCCAGGCCGCCGGGCGTCACCGGGAGCACGGCGATGAGGTTGGCGAGGGCGAAGGCGACCAGGATCGGGGCGAGCGGCACCCGGTGGCCGAAGGCGGCGAGGAACACCCAGAGGCTGGCGGCATCGAACAGCCAGTTGGCGGCCGCCCACCCGGTGGCGCTGAGCAGCATGCGCGGGTCGCGGCGGAACTCCGCCGCCCGGTCGGCGACCCGGTGCACCAAGGCGCCGCCGCCGCGGCCGAGGTGCAGGCGGGCCCCGGCCCACTCGACGATCGACGCCGCCCGCCGGCGCCCGCGCGTGAGCACCAGCGCCCCCACCGCGGCGACGGCCACCAGCCCGCCGGCCACCCCGGCGGCGGTGGCGTAGAGGGGGTTGTGGGCGACCGAGGGCAGCACCCACACCACGCTGCCGAGCAGCAGGCCGACCAGCACCAACGCCGATCCGACGCCTTGCAACGCCGAGCCGAAGGCAGCCGCGGTGCCGTCGACCCCACCGCGACGCAGCATGCGGAAGCGCACCGCACTGGCCGCCGCTCCCCCTCCGGGGAGGATGTGGGTCAGCCCCGCGCCGAAGAGGTCGACGCGTAGCAGCCAGTGCCAGCGGGGGCGCCCGGCGGCGGGCAGCACCGCTCGGGTGAAGAAGCCGTAGGCGAGGAACGACGCCACCTCGAGGGCCACCGCCAGCACCACGTAGCCGGCGAACACCCGACCGAGCACCCCCACCTCGCGCAGGCCCTCGCGCGCCTGGGGCACCACGAGCAGGGAGACGACGACAGCCGCCACCCCGATGCCGACCAGCCGCGTGACCCAGCGACGCACCACCACAGTCTTCCCCATCCGGCGTGAAACCTGCGGCCCGCCCGGTCCCGAGTGCGCCGTTCGTGCCGCCCGGCGCTCGGAGGCCGCCCAATGCTTGCCCTCGGCCGGCAGACGGCTATGCTCGGCGCCCGCCTCGGCACCGAGTCGACGTGCCCGCCACCGGCGGCGTCCCCCCAGGGCGTCGGCAACCCCGGCCGACGGGCGCCCGGCCCGACCGCGGCGGCAGGCTGAGAGGCCTGACGGGCTGTGGCGCAGTTTGGTTAGCGCGCTTGACTGGGGGTCAAGAGGTCGGAGGTTCGAATCCTCTCAGCCCGACCACCAAGCGGGACGCCAGGGCTGGCCGGCCTCGTCCGGTTGGGGGGGGCGACCCCTGGGTGCCATACTCCGGCGATGGTCGACCGGGGCGGCGAAGTCGGCGACGAGCAGCTGCTGCACCCCGTCTTCGTCGACGTGGCCATGCTCGCCGGGTTCGTCGCCCAGCTCGCGGGCCCGCAGGCCGAGGGCGGGTGGGCGCCGGCCGGGCTCGACAGCATGCTCGAGGCCCTCGGGCAAGGCGCCTGGGCGAACGGCACCCCGCTCCCGGTCATGGCCGCGCCGGTGCAGCACTACCTGGCCAGCGGGCTGCTGGGAGAGCTGCGGCGCCACCTGCTCGAGGCGGGCCGCGTGCGGGTGCTGCGATCGGCACCCGACCTGGTGTCGGTCGAGCCCGGTGACCTGGTCGAGGTGGCCGGGACGTGCGTCGGCAACCCCTTCGAGGACCTCCTCGGGTTCTACGGCTCGGTGATCCCGAAGATCCTCGACCAGGAGGCCACCCGCGCGGCGCTGCTCGAGCAGCTGCGGGCCCGCGCCAAGGTGGTGCCGAAGGGTCGCACCACCGGGCCGGCTGCCGGGGCCGTCGACGAGTTGATCGAGGAGATGTCCGAGGGGGGCACCGACGAGGTGGCCGCCCGGATGATCCTCGACCTGGTGGGCGACATCGCCCGGTCGCCGGTGCGCGATGTGGTCGTCGACGCGGGCGACCATGCCGCGGTGCTGACCCTGGCGACCCGCTTGGCCATGCCCGACACGCTCGTCACCCTGCGCTCGTCGCACGTGCGGGCGCTGGGCAAGGTGACCCGGGTCGTCGCCACCGACGGGGTGATCGACCTCGCCGCGCGCACCGGTCTCGGGATGCTCGGCGGCCAACTCACCACCGACCTGGTCGAGAGCGCCCGCACCGGCCCCTACGAGGTGGCGTTCGCCGACCCGGTCGTGGGCGCACCCGCCGTGCAGATCGTGCCGCTCGCCATCACGATCTGAGGCGGGTCTCAGCCTGCTGGCGGCTGGCGCAACCTCAGTCGGTGACGCCACTGCGACGAGGCCAGCAGCACTGCGCTGAGCGTCCCGAGCGCCACGACGGTCGCCACCTGCGCCCCAGAGAACGGGTTGGGTGTGGCATGGCGCACGACGGCCACGCTGCGGCCGGTCAGCGGGCCGGCGCCGTAGGAGCCGATCAGCTGGAACGCCGCCTCGGAGAGCAACGACCCGACCACCCCGATGGCCATGGTGCGCCAGGCGGCCGGCCGGCCGTTCAGGTCGCCGGGTCGGCCTGTGCGCACGGCGAGGGCGGCGGTGGTCGCGACGGCGAAGGGCATGAGGGCCGCCAGCACCCAGTGGGTCACGTGAAG
Source organism: Acidimicrobiales bacterium (assembly GCA_035718085.1). Taxonomy (GTDB): domain Bacteria; phylum Actinomycetota; class Acidimicrobiia; order Acidimicrobiales; family Palsa-688; genus DASTHS01. The sequence goes on from DASTHS010000174.1 coordinate 4,895, forward strand.
GGTGACGGCGGCGGCGTGGAGCGACGAGCCGAGCAGCGCCGGCAGCACCCCGATCGCAGCCATGGCCACGCCGATGCCGGCCACGCTCATGCCGGTGGCGACGGCCGCCCCTGCCGAGCCGTCGGCCCCACGACCCTGACCGCTCACGTCCCCCCGAAGTCGGCCATCGCCGACGCGCTCTCGGTGAGGGCCTTGGCGAAACCACCAGCGTCCTGTTGGGTGCTGTCGGCCTCCTGCGCCTGCTCGGCGATCTGGTCCTTCGGCACGTCCGGCTTCTTCTTCTTGGACTCGCCCTTGAAGAACGCCTTGACCTTGTCGAGCATGCCCGACACCTTCTCGGACTTCTCGGCGACGGCGCCCACCGTCTGGATCGGTGTCTGCATCGCGGACTGCGACACGCCGACCTTCTTGCCGGCCTCGCGCTCGAGGTAGGCGGCGCGCTCGCCGACCATCTGCTCCTCGCGCTGCTTGCCCTCGGCCATCCACGTGGGCACCGGCCGGCCCGGCCGTGCCCCACCCGGACGCTGCGGGGTGCGGCCCGTGCCCGCCCCCTGGTGACCGGCTCGGTCGTCGTGGTCGTCGTGGCCCATGCCGTGGTGCTCCCAGCCCTGGCTCTTCTGGTTGCTGCCGCCGAGGTAGGGGGTGCCCCCCTGGCTGTTGAGGTCGTTGCTGTCGGAGACGGCCTCACCGATCGCCGGCACGGCGTCGGCGCCGAGGAGGACCCCGCCGACCCCCCCGAAGAAGATGGCCTCGCCTTCCCAGAAGGTGCCCGACGTCGAGCTGACCTCGTTGGCGTGGGAGAGCACGTCGCTGTGGACCTGGGCCACGTTGTGGAGGTCGGAGATGGGGTTGAAGGCGTTGTTGGCGCCCTGGAAGGCGTGGGCCATGCCGAGGCCCTCTTTGATGACGTCGCCGCCGAGCACGACGGCGAAGCCGCCGAGCTGCATCGTGTCCCCGGCCAGGCCGACACCGGACCGGATCGCCCGGCCCTTGAGCGCCTGGCGCATGCGGGGGTCTTTGGTGACGGCGTAGTTGAGCCCGTCGACGGCCGCCCGGGCGGCGGTGACCGCCACCTTCGCGGCCGACAGGGCCATGCGGACGTAGGTGATGGCCAGCGCCATCGCCGTGAGGACCGCGATGACCGGGGTGAGCGCGCCGTGGGCCGGCACGTTGATGAGGTTGAGCAGCAGGTTCAGCGCCGTGACCCAGATGGCGATGCGCGACCCGACCGCCATGAGCGACTGCAGCACGCCGTCGCCGATGAACCACAGGATCCCGCTCAACCAGTCGAGCGTGTTGGCCCCGCCCTTGCGCTGGCCGAGCATGTTCTTGACCTGCTTGATCTTGCCGCCCAGGTTCTCCATCACGACGAGGTTGTAGGCGCGCTCCTCGCGGGTGGAGACCGGCAGCTTCTGGGCCTTCTCGTCGGCGCCCATCGTCTTGGCGCCCTCGAGGTACTTGCCGCGCCCGTCGAAGTCGCCGGGCATGTCGCTGTGGTGGCTCCACCCTGCGCCCTTGTAGAAGAGCGGGTTGAACTCCTTCTCCACGGCGACGACCCCGAGGGTGACGAGGGTCGTGAGGAAGCTGGCGCCGCCGGCCACGACCGCGTCGACGATCTTGCCTCCGGCGCCTTGCACCCGCGCCTTCTTGGTCAGGTAGTCGACGCGCCCCTTGAGCTGCTGTCGCACCACCTCGATGTGGTTGAGGCTCGTCTTCGCCTCGGCGGCCTGCTTGGCACCGACCTGCGGGCCCTCGGAGGGGTCCGACTTGACCTCGTCCCAGAGCATCTCGACGTTGATGCGGTCTTCTTCGACCTGGTCACGGGCGCTCTGGGCACGGGTGGCCCAGACCGCCGAGTCGCCGATCGCCTTGTCCCAGTCGACGTCGAAGCCGGGCGCGGCGTCGCTGTTGCTGCCCGGCCGGGTGCCGGTCATGTGCTCGTTGACGATCATCTTGTAGGCCGTCGAGAAGCGGGCGCGCTCTTTGGCGTGCTTGGCCTTCGGGCTGGTGGAGGCCATCGATGCCGCCTCGACCCGGAGGTCGCGAAGGCTCACGTAGTCGTAGCCGAGGGTGTCGGCGGCCTTGCGGATCTGCGCGGCGCGCAGCTGCGCCAGCGAGACGTACTCGTCCATCAGCTTGACGTAGTGCGACTTCTTCGTCAGCTTCTCGCGCTTCTTGCCGAGGTCGACCTGCTTGAGCATGTCGTCGTAGGAATGGTCGACGCTGCGACCCTGCGTCGGCCGCCCGACGCCGACGAGCGGGTCGTTGCCGGGCTGGTCGACGACCTTGGTGGCCACGGGGGTGCGGGCCCGCCCGGCGCCGATCACCGGAGGCGTGTCCAGGCGGCGGATCACCGGGGTGGCGACCCCGCGGGTCACGACGTCTCGCGCCGCACGGTTCCCGAGCGTGCGCTGCAGCGTCAACATGTCGGCGCCACGACCCGGGGCGGATCCGGCCGCAGTCTCGCCCGCGGGCGATCGGCGGCCTTGCGCCGGCGTCGCTGGTTCGGCTTCGGGCTCCGCAGCGGTACGGCCGGTCATGTCGTGCTCCTGCGGGACGGGTGCGGCACGGGCGGGGGTGGTTCCAGGACCGCCGACACGACTCGTCGCCGGGCGGGGCGGACCATGCTGCACCTGCTGGAGAAAACCTAACCCCTGCCCGCCGGGCGGAACAGCCCCGCAACAACCCCGAATGCGCTGTTCGCCGCAAATCCCGCGGTCGCCGTCGTCGTAGGGTCGGGGCCCGTGGAGCGCTCCAGGTGACCGGCTACGGGCTGCTCGGCGCAGGGATGATCACCCGCCTCGCCGTGGGCCCGGCGCTGGTGGCGAGCGAGCGCTGCCACGTGGCCCACATCGGCGCACGGGACCGGGCCCGCGCCGGCGACCTCGCCGCCCATCTCGGCGGATCGGCCGCCACGGCGAAGGTGTCCGGGAGCTACGACGACGTGCTCGCCGACCCCGAGGTCGACGTCGTCTACATCGGCCTGGCCAACGACGCCCACGTGCCCTGGACGCTGCGCGCCATCGCTGCCGGCAAGCACGTGTTGTGCGAGAAGCCGCTCGGCCTCGGGGCCGCCGAGGTCGCGACGGCCTTCGACGCGGCGGACGCGGCAGGGGTGGCGCTCGTCGAGGCGTCGTGGTACCGCTGGCATCCGCGCACACGCGCCGCCGAGGCGCTGCTCGGCGGCGAGCGCGCCACCAGCGTCGATGCCGGCTTCGTGTTCCAGCGCGATGCGTCGCCGTTCTTCCTGCCCGGCGGCTACCGCGACGACCCCACGAAGGGCGGCGGGGCCCTCTACGACGTGGGCTGCTACGCGCTGTCGGCGGCGGTGTGGGCAGGAGCGGCCGACGTGACGCCCGAGGCGGTCGACGTGCGCCGGTCGCCCACGGGCGTCGACGTGATGACCGACGCCCGGCTGCGTTCGCCGACGTGCGAGGTCCGGCTGCGGGCGGCATTCGACGAGCCGGCCCGCCAATGGCTCGACATCGCCACCCCGACCCGGCGCATCAGCTTCACCCACCCGGTGTTCACCGCCACCGCCCGCGACCCGGCGTCGCTCGAGGTCGACGGGGAGCCGTCGCGGCCGTTCGACCCCGTCGACCCGTACCTGCTCATGGTCGACGCCGTCGCCGGCCGGGCCGCCGGCGGCCACGACTGGGTCGTGCCGCGTGCCGACAGCGAGGCGGTTGCCCGCCTGATCGACGCCATCGCCGCATCGATGGGGTGACCCGGGGTGGCGAGCCCCGCCCGCCGGGCGACGGCGCTGGGTAGGGACCGCAGGTGACCACCCCCGAAGCGGCGGCAGTGCGCCACATCACGATCCACGGCCACCGGGTGGCCTACCGCCAGGCCGGCGCCGGCCCGGTGGTGGTGCTCGTGCACGGCATCGCCGAGAGCTCGCTCACCTTCGCCGACGTGGTGCCGGCCCTGGCCGAGCACCACCTGGTGATCGCCGTCGACCTGCTGGGCCACGGGGCGTCGGCCAAGCCGCGCGGCGACTACAGCCTGGGCGCCTACGCCAGCGGCGTGCGCGACCTGCTGAGCGCGCTGGACCACCCGTCGGCCACCGTGGTCGGCCACTCCCTCGGCGGCGGGGTGGCCATGCAGTTCGCCTACCAGTTCCCCGAGCGCTGCGAGCGGCTGGTCTTGGTCTCGAGCGGCGGCCTCGGCAAGGAGGTGAGCCCGTGGCTGCGACTGCTCGCCGGGCCGGGGGTCGACTACGTGCTGCCGGTCGTGCTCACCCGCCACGTGCACGAGCCCCTCGACCGGGCCGCCCGGTGGCTCGGCCGCCTCGGGCTGCGGGTCGACCCGACCCTCGCCGAGATCTGGCGCACCTACCGGGGCCTCACCGACGCCGAGGCGCAGCGGGCGTTCCTGCACACCGTGCGCTCGGTGATCGACGTCGCCGGTCAGCGGGTGAGCGCCCGCGACCGGCTGTACCTGGCGAGCGAGATCCCGACCATGATCGTGTGGGGCGACCGTGATGCGGTGATCCCCGTCGCCCACGCTCGCGCCGCCCACGAGCTGATCCCGGGGAGCCGCTTGGAGGTCTTCGAGGGCGTCGGCCACTTCCTCCCCGTCGAGCAGCCGGCGCGCCTGGCCGCGCTGATCGCCGACTTCGTGGCCACCACCGAGGCGGGCTCGGTCACGCCCGACCGGTGGCAGCGGCTGCTCGTCGCCGGGGCGACCGTGCCGCCGGTCGGCAACGGGGACCCGGCGGGGTCGCCGACACCGCCGTCGACGCCCTGACCGGCCGGCGAAGTGCTTGCTGGAGAGTAAAGACCGCTTGCTGCGGGTAGCACCTAGGGGTTCACCTCGAAAGGAACCCCGCATGGCAGACGTTGCCACCCAGAAGATGATCGCCCAGCTCCGCACCCTGCTCCTGCTCACCAACTCCGAAGAGCAGGTTGCGATCACCCGCCAGGCCCAGGCCCGCACCGACGCCGTGCGTCGGGAGCTGGCCGAGAACGCCAAGAACAGCCGGGCCCGCGCCGAGCGCATCAACGGGGCCCTGCGCTCCCTCGGTGGCACCCCCGACCTCGTCAGCCCGGTGCTCGGCCGCTTCAGCGCGGCGGTGAAGACCGGCGCCGGGCAGGCCCAGCCCTTCGAGGAGGCGCTCCTCGGCGACCTCGCCCTCGAGCACCAGCTGCTCGACCGCGCCCGTTACCTGAAGGCCCTCGGGGAGGCCGCCGACAACCGGGGCATCGTGCAGCTGGCCGAGCGCCTCGAGACCGCTCATGCTGCCACGGTCGAGTGGCTGACCACCGTGCTGGCAGAAGACGCCATCGGCGGGCCGGCCGCCCTGGCCCGCACCCCCGTGCAGGCCGTCGCCGGGGCCGCCATCCGGCTGGGCAGCCTGCCGATGCGCACCCTGGCCGAGCGGGTCAACGAGGCGTTCGTGCAGGCCCGCACTGAGCGCAGCCGCATCTCAGAGGCGGTCACCCAGACCCGCCAGACGGTCGGCGAGCTCGCCGCCGGCGCCCGGGAGGTCTTCGGCGCCAGCCGTGACAGCGGCCTCGCCAGGGCCGAGAGCGTCGCCCGCCGCGACGGCGCCCCGAAGACGGCCGGCACGTTGCACAAGGCCCGTGCCGCCGCCGGTGCCCTCAAGGCCAGTGAGCTGCCGGTGCCCGACTACGACGAGCTCAACGCCACCGCTGCCATCGCCGCGATCCGCAAGCTGGTCAAGGCCGAGGACGTGCGCACCGTCGTCGCCTACGAGGAGGCGCACAAGGCCCGCTCCGGCGTGGTCTCGGCCGCGCAGACCCACGTCGCCGACATCGCCAAGGCCACCGTCGGCATCTGACGACCCCCGCACCGAGCACCACGACCGCCCGGCTGGCCCGCCAGCCGGGCGGTCGCGTGCCGGTGGCGACCCGCCGGACGTGCTGCAGCGGGGTCCCGTGGCGCACGTCGCGGCACCGACCCCGACGACGGGTCAGCGGCCGCCCGGCGGGGGCGCCGGGGTGCCGCTGCGCCGCCCGTGGTCGGTGAACGGCGACCCGTCGTGGTGGCGGCCGAAGCCCCCGAGCGCCGGCCGGTAGTCGGCTGCCGGCCCGAGCACCAGCAGGCCGACGACGACACCTGCCACCACGCTGG
>DASTHS010000175.1:0-20202 GCA_035718085.1 Acidimicrobiales bacterium
GACTGGAGTGCAGAGGAGACCCTGCGCCTCGTCGACGCCCACAAGGTGACCCACACCCACATGGTGCCGACCATGTTCCACCGGCTCCTGTCGCTGCCCGAGGAGGTCAAGGCCCGCTACGACCTCTCCAGCCTGCGCAACGTGCTGCACGGCGCGGCCCCCTGCCCGGTGACGGTGAAGCGGGGCATCATCGAGTGGCTCGGCCCCATCGTGCTCGAGTACTACGCCGCCACCGAGGGCACCGGCTGCTTCGTCGACTCGGCCACCTGGCTGGCCCACCCCGGCACCGTCGGCCGCCCGCTCACCGAGGGGCAGGTGATCGTGGCCGACGAGAACGGCGACGCCCTGCCGGTGGGGGAGGTCGGCCTGGTCTACATCCGCGCCCCCCAGGGCGCCCGGTTCGACTACTACGGCGACACCGCCAAGACCGAGTCGGTGTTCCGCGGCGACTACTTCACCCTCGGCGACGTCGGCCGCTTCGACGACGAGGGCTACCTCTACCTGACCGACCGCACCGCCAACCTGATCATCTCCGGCGGGGTGAACATCTACCCGGCCGAGGTCGACGCCGTGCTCCTCGAGCACCCGGCGGTCGCCGACGTCGCGGTGATCGGCATCCCCGACGACGAGTGGGGTGAGTCGGTCAAGGCGGTGGTCGAGCTGCGCGAGGGGGTGGCCCCCTCGCCCGAGCTCGCCGCCGAGCTGTTGACCTTCTGCCGCGAGCGGCTGGCCCACTTCAAGTGCCCGCGCAGCGTGGACTTCGTCGACGTGCTGCCCCGCCAGGACAACGGCAAGATCTACAAGCGCCTGCTGCGCGACCGCTACCGGGTGGCCGGGGCGTGAGCGGGCCCCTCGAGGGGCGCGTCGCCCTGGTCACCGGCGCCAGCCGCGGCATCGGCGCCGCCATCGCCGCCGACCTCGCCGCCCACGGCGCCGCCGTGGCGGTGTCGGCCCGCACCGTGCACGACGGCGACCACGTGCTCGTCGGCGGCATCGAGGAGACCGCGTCGACCATCGCCGCCGGCGGCGGGGCGGTCGTCGCCGTCGCCGCCGACCTGGCCCGCCCCGACGACCGCACCCGCCTGGTCGAGGCGGTCGTCGCCCAGCTGGGCCCGATCGACATCCTCGTCAACAACGCCGCCATCACCTGGTTCGAGCCGGTCGACGGCTTCAAGGAGCACCACTACGACACCATGTTCGAGGTGCAGGTGAAGGCGCCGTTCCAGCTCAGCCGGCTGGTGCTCGGGCACATGCGGGCCCAGAAGGCCGGCTGGATCTGCAACATCTCCTCGGTAGCGGGACGCCACCCCGAGGGTCCGCCGTACCGCTTCGCCGGCGGCAGCACCGTCTACGGCATGTGCAAGGCGGCGCTCGAGCGGTTCAGCACCGGCCTGGCGTCGGAGGTCTACGACGACGGGATCGCCGTCAACGCCCTGTCGCCCTCCGGCCTGGTGGTCACCCCCGGCGTCGAGCACCACAAGCTGCACGAGCGGGTGCCGAAGGAGGGTCACGAGCCGGTGGAGCTGATGGCCACCGCCGCCCGGCTGCTCTGCAGCGGCGACCCGCGGGTGCTGACCGGGCGGGTCACCTACGCCCGTCCGCTGCTCGAGGAGCTCGGGGCGGTGCCGGCCGGCCTGTAGCCACCCGACCGGCCCCGCCGCTCACCCGCCCGCGGGGTCGGCCAGCCGGCGGCGCAGCTCGGCGAGCACCGCCGCCCCGGTGATGGCGCCGAGCTCGTCGGCCAGGGCGTCGACCACCGGGCGCTGGCCCACGTAGGCGCGCTCACCCTCGGTGCAGCACCACGCCATGGTCTCCCCCTCGTCGCCCCAGTCGGCGCGGGTCCAGCGGCGCACGGTCGCCACCTCGCCACCGTCGCGGCTCGGGTCGGCCTCCCAGTCGACCCGCAGGGGCAGCTGCCAGCACACCGCCGGCTTCCAGTCGAGGGGCGACTCGCCGGCGTCGACGGCGGCCAGGTGCAGCGCGCACCCCGCGCCGCCGGCGAACCCCGCCCGGTTGAGGAACACGCAGGCGCCGTCGACCACGGCGGTGGCCCGCCGTCCGCCGGAGAACACCCCGTCGGGGCGGGTGGCGGCGGAGCCGTGGTGCTGCCAGCGGGCGGGGTCGAGGGTGGCGGCGAGGGCCGCCACCGTCATGGCTTCTTCCTCGTCGGCCAGCTCGGCGCCGACGCTGCAGCAGCCGAGCACGCCCGTGTCGTCGGGCGTCGCCTCGATGCCGAGGCAGCCGCGCCCCCAGATGCAGGTCCAGTTCGACTGCAACCAGTCCGCGTCGAAGCGCCAACGGGTGGCGTCGGCGGCGTCGTCGACCTCGACGAGGCGGGGTGGGAGCTCCACGGGCGGGTGAGGCTACCGCCGGCGGGGTACGTGTCGCCGGTGACCGCCGTCGTGACCCGCGTGGGTGACCGCCTCGACGAGGTGGTGGGTGGGTCGGCCCGGCGCACCGTGGTCCTGGTGCTGGCCGGTGTGCTGGGGTTGCAGGCCGCCGACACCGGCGCCATCGGTGCCCTCGCCGCGCCGATCGAGGGCGCGTTCAAGGTGGGGAACACCGACATCGGGCTGCTCGTGGCGGTGACGACCCTCGTCGGTGCGGTGGCCACCATCCCCTTCGGGGTGCTCACCGACCGGGTGGGCCGCAGCCGCCTGCTGCAGTGGTCGGTCGTCGCCTGGGTGGCGGCGACGGTGCTCAGCGCCGTCGCCGTCGACTACCCGATGCTGCTGCTGTCGCGACTGGCCCTGGGCGCCGTCGTGGCGGCGGCCGGGCCGGCGGTGGCGTCGCTGGTCGGCGACCTCTTCCCCGCCGGTGAGCGCGGCCGCCTCTACGGCTACGTGCTCACCGGCGAGCTGGTGGGCGCCGGCGTCGGCATCCTGGTCGCCGGGCTGGTGTCGTCGGTGCTCGACTGGCGGGCGGCCATCGGGGTGCTCGCCCTGCCGGGCATCGCCTTGGTGTGGGCGCTGGCCCGCCACCTCCCGGAGCCCGCTCGCGGTGGCCAGGCCCACCTCGAGGTGGGCGACGACCACATCGTCACCGAGGGCGACGCCCGGGCCGGCCGGGCGCACGAGCCGAGCGAGGCCGAGGAGCCGCCGATCGTCGCGGTGCAAGCCGAGGAGGCCGGGGCCCGCCCGGCGCCCGGCACGGTGATCTCGTCACCCGACCTCGACCTGTGGCAGGCCATCCGGTTCATCCTGCGGGTGCGCACCAACGACTGGCTGATCCTGGCCTCGGGCCTCGGCTACTTCTTCTTCGGCGGCCTCGAGACCTTCGCCACCCTCTACTTCCGCGAGCGGTTCGGCATCGGTCAGGGGCTGGCGAGCGTGCTGTTCGTGGTGGTCGCCGCCGGTGCGCTGGTCGGGACGCTGGCCGCCGGTCGCATCGCCGACCGCGGCATCGCCGGGGGGCACACCGCCGCCCGGCTCACCGTCGGTGGCGTGGCCTTCCTCGTGACCGCCGCCCTGTTCGTGCCGGGGGTGCTGATGACGTCGCTGGTGGTGGCGCTCCCGCTGTTCGTCGTCGCCGCCGTCGCCGTGGGCGGCACCAACCCGCCCGTCGACGCCGCCCGCCTCGACGTGATGCCCTCCGAGCTGTGGGGCCGGGCCGAGGCGGTGCGCACCGCGCTGCGCCAGGTGCTCCAGGGGCTCGCCCCCCTGGCCGTCGGTGCGCTCTCGCAGGTCTTCGGCGCACGGGGGGCCGGCTTCGCCGCAGGGGTGGGCACCGCCCAGTCGGCGCCCGGCGGCGGTGCCCTCGCCGAGGCGCTGGCGGTGTGCACCATCCCCCTGGCGGGCGCCGGGTTGCTGCTGCTCGCCGGCCGGCGCCACTACCTCCGCGACGCGGTGGCCGCCGCCCGGTCGGCCCGGGCGATGGCGGCGTGACCGCCATGCCCGGCCCGGCGCGCCCGGCCCTGGGCGTGCCCGTGGGCACGGCGTCGGCCCGAGGCCCGGTGGGCGGCGACGACGACTTCGGGCCCCGCCAGGGCCTCTCGCTGCTCGGCCGGGTCGGCCTGGCCGGGCGCACCGGCTTCTACGCCGTGCTGACCGGCATCACCGTGCGCATCGCCATGCTCGGCCACCCCCACCACCAGGCCGACGCCGCCGGCGCCCTGAACCTGATCTCCCGGCCGCTGATCGGCAAGGTGGCCATCGGTGCGGTCGCCGTCGGCTTCGTGCTCTTCGGCATCGGCCGCCTGATCGGCGCCCACGGCGACCGGTCGGTGAGCATGGCGCGCCGGGCGATGACGGCACTGCAGGGGCTGTTCTACCTGGCCGTCGCCGACGTGCCGGTGTCGTACCTCCTCGGCAACCACCGGACCGGGTCGCAGGGGCAGAACACCCGCACGACGGCCATGGTGCTGCGTTGGCCGGGCGGGCGGGAGCTGCTCGTCGCCGTGGGGCTGGTGCTGATCGTGGTGTGCGTCGTGCAGATCCGCGGCGGGCTCAGCCAGCAGTTCACCGACGGGCTGGCCATGCAGCACGCCGGCCGCTTCCTGCGGGCCGTGGCCCGGGTCTCGGGCGCGGTCGGCATCACCGCCCGGGCGCTGGTGTTCGTGCCGATGGGGGTGGGGCTGATCGTCGCCGGGGTCGAGGCGAACGCCGGCAACGCGGTCAACACCGACACCGAGCTGCTCGACCTCGCCGGTCACCCCTGGGGCGTCGCCGTGCTGTGCCTGGTCGCCGCCGGGCTGGCCACCTTCTGCTGCTTCTCGGCGATCGAGACCCGCTACCGGGAGGTCATCTCGGCCCGGTGAGCGCCGGCGGTGGGGCGGCCGGGGGATCGAGGGCGGCGCGCACCGCGGCCACCACGGCGGCGGCGGTGTCGTCGTCGAGCTTGGCGCCGTCTGCGCTCGTCACGTAGAACGCGTCGACCGCCTCGGCGCCGACGGTGCTGACCAGCGCAGCGTTGATCACCACGCCGGCGTCGGTGAGCGCCGACGCCACCCGGTGCAGCACCGGGCCAGCGTCGGGGCAGCGCACCTCGACCACGGTGGCGGCGGTGGCGGCGGCGTTGTCGGTGACCACCGCGATCGGCGGCGGCGCCGCCGCCGTCGGCCGGCCCCGGCCCCCGTAGGTGGCCTCCCGCTCCTCGAGCCGCCGGCCGAGGGCCAGGCGGCCGTCGAGGGCGGCGGCCAGGTCGTGGCGCACGCGAGGCCACGCCGGCAGCGTGTCGAAGGTGGGCGCCACCTCGAAGACCAGCACCGCCATGTGCGCCCCCTGCTCGGTGCGGGTCCAGGCCGACCGCACCGTGCAGCCGGAGAGGGCCAGGACCCCCGCCACGGTGGCCAGCAGCCCCGGGCGGTCGGGGGCGGCGACGGTCACCCGGCTCCCGTCCGCGACCAGGGCGAGCTCGCCGGCGTCGACCAGGGCCTGCTCGGCGGCCGAGAGCGACCGGTCGCCCGGGCGGGCGGGCACCCCGTCGAGGTGCGCCCGGGTGCGGGCGACCAGGGTGTCGACCAGCGACGCCTTCCACGCCCCCCAGGCGCTCGGGCCGGTGGCCAGGCTGTCGGCCTCGGTGAGGGCGGCCAACAGCTCGAGGGTGGCGGCGTCGCCGACGGCGTCGGCCACCAGGGCCACGGTGCGGGGGTCGTCGAGGTCGCGTCGGGTGGCGGCGTCGGCCAGCAGCAGGTGGTGGCGCACCAGGGTCACCAGCGTGGCCGTGTCGCCGGCGTCGAAGCCCATGCGCGGGGCCAGCGCCTCGACGATGCCGATGCCGACCTCGGTGTGGTCGCCCCCCCGCCCCTTGCCGATGTCGTGCAGCAGGGCGCCGACGAGGAGCAGGTCGGGGCGGGTGACCCGACCGAGGTGGCGGGCGGCGCCCGCGGCCACCTCCAGGAGGTGCCGGTCGACGGTGAAGCGGTGGTAGGCGTTGCGCTGCGGCCGGTTGCGCACCGGTCCCCACTCCGGCAGCAGCCGCACCCACACGCCGGCCTGGTCGAGCGCCTCCACGGCGTGCAGCCCGGGCCGGCCGGTCGCGAGCAGCCGCACCAGCGCGGCGCGGAGGGGGGCCGGCCAGGTGCCGGCCGGGAACCGGGCGTCGGCCCGCAGGCGATCGAGGGCGGTGGCGGCCATGGGCAGGTCGAGCTCCGCGGACACCGCGGCCAGGCGGAGGGCGAGGGTCGGGTCGCCGGCGGGGTCGGCGTTCGCGGTGAGGGCCACCTCCCCGTCGCGGGCTGCGATGCCGTGCTCGAGCGGGCGGTCGCCCCGTCGCCGGCCCCGCCGCCGTGACAGGGTCTTGGTGATCCGCCGCCAGCCGTCGTCGCTGACCCAGGCGATGGTCCGGGCGGCCCCGGCGACGTCGGCCATGAGCAGGTCGGCGTCGGGGTACCCGAGGGCGGCGGCGACCACGTCTTGGTCCTGGAGCAGCAGCCGGCTGCTGGGCTTGCCCGTCGAGCGTTGCAGCTCGACGCGCGCCGCCGCCAGCACGTCGGCGGCGCCGACCAGCGCCGCCCCCTCGAGCGACATGTCGAGGCCGGGCGCCACCCGGGCGACGGCCTGCAGCACCCGCAGGTCCCGGGTGCCGCCCCGGGCCTCCTTCAGGTCCGGTTCGAGCAGGAACGCCAGGTCGCCGTGGGCGTCGTGGCGGGCAGCCACGGCGGCGGCGACCTCGGGCAGCCAGCGCTCCGCCCGGCCACGCCACAGCGACAGCGACCGCTCGAGCGACTCGGCGCCGAGCTCGGCGTCGCCGGCCACCACCCGGGCCTGCAGCCAGCCGAGGGCCACCTTCGGGTCGTCGCCCATGGCCGAGCGCAGCTCCTTGAGGGTCCGCACGCTGTGGTCGAGCGCCATCCCCTCGTCCCAGATGGGGTACCAGAGGGCGTCCGCGATGGCCTTGGGGGGGGCGCGTCGCTCGTGCACCAGCACCAGGTCGAGGTCGCTGCCAGGGGCCATCTCGCCGCTGCCGTAGCCGCCGACGGCGACGAGCGCCACGCCACGGCCGCCGTCCGCGTCGCCGGCGACGGCGGCGGCGAAGCGCTCGGCCAGCCAGGTGTCGCAGGCGGCGGCGTATCGGCGGCACCAGGCGACGCCGGTGAGGCCGGGCTCGGCCAGCAGTGCCTCCCGGCGGGCACGCAGGGAGTCGGTCACCGGCGGGAGCCTACGGGTGCCGGCACCGGCCCGGCCGGCGGCGGGTCAGTGGTCCTCGAACCCGGCCCGTCTGTGGCTCCCGTCGCAGAGCGGTTTGGTGTCGGAGGCACCGCAACGGCACAGCGTCATCCGGTTGCGGGCCTCGAACGCGGCACCGTCGGCGCGCGCCACCGTGACCCCGCCGGTCACCAGCAGCGGGCCGTCGTCGAGCACGGCGACCGCCGGCGCCAGGGCCGGCTCGATGTCGGCCTCCTCCGGGTCGACACGGTAGGTGAGGGCGCCCGACGGGCACCGCTCGACCATGGCCATCACCAGGCTGCGGGCGGTGGTGTCGGCCGTCGACCCGTCGCGCAGCATCTTCCACACGGTGGAGGCCCGGGTGCCGCAGAAGCCGGCGTGCTCGCACAGCGAGCGGTCGTCGCGGACCACCATCCTGGTGCCCGGGTAGATGGTGGCCCGCTCGTCGTAGGTGGAGGTCGGCGCCCCCTCGGTGCCGTCGAAGGCCGCCCTGGTGTGGCTGCCGTCGCAGAACGGCTTCGACCCCGACGCGCCGCAGCGGCACAGCGCGGCGGTGCCGGGCCCGGCCACGGTCTCGCGGGGGCGCCAGGTGAGCGGCTCACCGTGCTCCGACTCGACCGGGCCCTGGCGGCGCACCGGCAGCCCCCGCACCAGGTACGGGCCGTGGGGTGTCACCGTGATCGACGGTGCCGAGGGTGCTTCGCTGCTCATGGTGGCGCCTCCCCTGCCGGTGTCGACCGTAGGGTCTAGCACCGCCTCCCGGCCCATGCACACGGTTCAGCGCGCGTTGGCCGCCGCGGAGCGTTCGCGCGCTCGACACACGCCCGAAACGGCCCCCTCCTACCGTGAGGGGTGCGGAGGCTGCAACGGCGCAGTGCCGCAACCCCTGAGGGTCACGCGATGCGGGGGCCGCCTCCCGGCGGCCCCCGCATCACGCGTCCCGGTGCGCTGCCCCGGCATGCCAAGCCGCAGGGGTAGGAGATCGCCGCAAAGGTGCAAACGGTTGCACGGCTCCCGGGAGCGGCGCCCTATGCCGGCCGGTCGCCCTGGCGGCGCACCGCCTCCGCGGCCGCGGCGATGGCCGCCGGGTCGCCCAGCTCCCGCTTGGCCGTGACCCCGAGCGAGGCGTCGAGGGTGTAGACGATGGGGACGCCGGTGGGGATCTCGAGCCCGGTGATCTCGCCGTCGCCGATGCCCTCGAGGTGCTTCACCATGGCCCGAAGGCTGTTGCCGTGGGCGGTCACCAGCACCGTGCGGCCCGCCAGCAGGTCGGGGGCGAGGGCGTCCTGCCAGTAGGGCAGCCACCGGGCGATCACGTCGGCCAGGCACTCGGTGGCGGGCACCACCGACGGCGGAAGCCCGGCGTAGCGGGGGTCGGCGCGGACCTCGAAGGGCGAGCCGGGCTCGAGGGGTGGAGGTGGCGTGGCGAAGCTGCGGCGCCAGGTCGTGAACTGCTCGTCGCCGTAGCGCGCCTTGGTGTCGGCCTTGTCGAGGCCGGTCAGGGCGCCGTAGTGACGTTCGTTGAGCCGCCACGAGCGGCGCACCGGCACCCAGGCGCGACCGGCGACCTCGAGGGCCAGGGTGGCGGTGCGGATGGCCCGCAGCAGCACCGAGGTGTGCACCACGTCGGGCAGCACCCCCTCGCCGGCCAGCAGGGTGCCGGCCAGGCGCGCCTCTTGCTCACCCAGCTCCGAGAGGTCGACGTCCCACCACCCGGTGAAGCGGTTCTCGAGGTTCCAGGCGCTCTGGCCGTGGCGCAGCAACACGAGGGTCGGCACGCGCCGAACCCTACGCGCGGGCGGCCGTCGGCCCGGGGAACATCACCAGCCTAGGATTGTTGACAATAGAGCACTCAAGATCTCGCACGCTTGGCGCGCAAGGTCGGTACGCTTTCCCCGTCACCCCTTCCCTCAGGAGGCCCCCCATGCCCAAGGCCGTCGGCATCGACCTCGGCACCACCAACTCCGTCGTCAGCGTCTTGGAGGCGGGCGAGCCCGTCGTCATCCCCAACGCCGAGGGCGCCCGCACCACCCCGTCGGTGGTCGGCTTCTCGAAATCCGACGAGGTGCCCGTCGGCGAGGTGGCCAAGCGCCAGGCGATCACCAACCCCGACCGCACCATCCGGTCGGTGAAGCGCCACATGGGCGACAACTCCTGGTCGCTCGACGTCGACGGCAAGAAGTACAACCCGCAGGAGATCTCCGCCCGCATCCTCCAAAAGCTCAAGCGCGACGCGGAGAGCTACCTCGGCGACACCGTCACCCAGGCCGTGATCACCGTGCCGGCCTACTTCGACGACGCCCAGCGCACCGCCACCAAGGAGGCGGGCCAGATCGCCGGCCTCGAGGTGCTGCGCATCATCAACGAGCCGACCGCAGCCGCCCTCGCCTACGGCCTCGACAAGGAAGAAGACCAGACGGTGCTGGTCTTCGACCTCGGCGGCGGCACCTTCGCCGTGTCGGTGCTCGAGATCTCCGAGGGCATCTTCCAGGTGAAGTCGACGTCGGGCAACACCCACCTCGGCGGCGACGACTGGGACCAGCGGGTCATCGACTGGCTGGTCAAGACCTTCAAGGACACCGAGGGCGTCGACCTCGGGGCCGACAAGATGGCCCTGCAGCGCCTCAAGGAGGCCGCCGAGAAGGCCAAGATCGAGCTGTCGGCGGTGCAGGAGACGACGATCAACCTGCCCTTCATCACCGCGACCAGCGAGGGCCCCAAGCACCTCGACCTGAAGCTGACCCGGGCGAAGTTCCAGGAGCTCACCGCCGACCTGGTCGACGCCTGCAAGGGCCCCTTCGAGCAGGCGATCAAGGATGCCGGGCTCACCAAGGACCAGATCGACCACGTCGTCATGGTCGGCGGCTCGACCCGCATGCCCGCCAT
The DNA here is from genome assembly GCA_035718085.1 of Acidimicrobiales bacterium. Classification (GTDB taxonomy): domain Bacteria; phylum Actinomycetota; class Acidimicrobiia; order Acidimicrobiales; family Palsa-688; genus DASTHS01. Next base: position 9,993 of record DASTHS010000175.1, read on the forward strand.
CAACGAGCTGGTGCAGAGCCTCACCGGCAGCGAGCCCCACAAGGGCGTCAACCCCGACGAGGTCGTGGCCGTGGGCGCGGCCATCCAGGCCGGCGTGCTCAAGGGCGAGGTCAAGGACGTCCTGCTGCTCGACGTCACCCCCTTGTCGCTCGGCATCGAGACCAAGGGCGGGGTCATGACCAAGCTCATCGAGCGCAACACCACCATCCCGACCCGCCGCTCGGAGGTGTTCACCACCGCCGAAGACAGCCAGCCCTCGGTGGAGATCCACGTGCTGCAGGGCGAGCGCGAGATGGCGATGTACAACAAGACCCTCGGCAAGTTCCAGCTCGTCGACCTGCCGCCGGCCCCGCGGGGCATCCCGCAGATCGAGGTCACCTTCGACATCGACGCCAACGGCATCGTGCACGTGTCGGCCAAAGACCGGGCCACCGGCAAGGAGCAGTCGATGACGATCACCGGTCAGTCGTCGCTGGCCAAGGACGACATCGACCGCATGGTGCGCGATGCCGAGGCCCACGCGGCGGATGACAAGCGCCGGCGTGAAGAGGCCGAGGTGCGCAACCAGGCCGACAGCCTGGTGTACCAGACCGAGAAGATGCTCAAGGACCAGGCCGAGAGCTTCACCGGCGCCCAGAAGGACTCGGTGTCGGCCGACCTGTCGACGCTGAAGGACGCCCTGTCGGGCAGCGACACCGAGGCCATCAAGACCGCCACGGAGAAGCTGGCCGCGTCGGTGCAGGAGCTCGGCAAGGCGCTCTACGAGCAGGCCGGCGCGGCAGCAGGCGCGGGCGGTGACGCCGGCGCCGGGCAGGCCGGTGCCTCCGGCGGGTCGTCCGCTCCCGCCGACGACGAGGTCGTCGACGCCGAGATCGTGGAGGACGAGGGTCGGTGAGCGCGGAGCCCAGCGGTCTCCCCGACGAGGTGGCCACCGACGCTGCGGCGGCCGCCGCAGCAGCGGCGGGCCCCGAGGGCGTCGCCCGCGATCCGGGTGATCCCGGGTCGGCCGGCGCCGACGCCGACCCGATCACCGGCGGCGACCCGGCGGCGGCGGAGGCCGCCGCCGAGGCGGCCGCCGAGTCGACCTCCGTCGCCGAGGAGGCAGCCATAGAGAACGACGCCAACGCGACCGTGGTCGAGGACGACCTCGACGCCCTGGGCGCCGCGGCGCGCGAGCGCGACGACTACCTCGACCGCCTCCGCCGCCTCCAGGCCGACTTCGAGAACTACAAGAAGCGGGTCGCCAAGCAGGAGACCGAACTGGTGGACCGGGCCGCCGAGCGGTTGGTCGAGAAGCTGCTCCCCGTGCTCGACACCGCCGACCTGGCCCTCGCGCACGGTGGCGGCCAGGGGGTCAAGCAGGTCTGGGACGCCCTGAGCGACGCCCTCGAGCGGGAAGGCCTCGAGCGCATCGCCGAGGCCGGCGCGCCCTTCGACCCGACGGTGCACGACGCCGTGGCCCACGAGCCGGGCGACGGCGGTGAGCAGCAGGTCGCAGAGGTGCTCCGCGCCGGCTACCGGTGGAAGGGGCGCGTGGTGCGGCCCGCCATGGTCAAGGTCCGGGGGTAGGCGGCCATGCGAGCGCAGCGAGCACTGCCGGGACTGCCGGCACTGCCGACCGGGCGGAAGGCCCGAGAGGGCGGGAGGTAGTCCGATGGCACCCCAGCGGGAGTGGTTCGAGAAGGACTACTACAAGGTCCTCGGGGTGCCGGACACGGCGACCGACAAGGAGATCGGCAAGGCCTACCGGCGGTTGGCCAAGCAGTACCACCCCGACGCCAACCCCGGCTCCGAGGACCGGTTCAAGGAGATCTCGGCGGCCTACGACGTGCTCGGCGACGCGGCGGCGCGCAAGGAGTACGACGAGGTCCGCCGGATGGGCCCGGCGGCCAACCCGTTCGCCACGACCGGGCGCGGGGGGGCTCCCTTCGCCGGCGGGGGCGGCAACTTCCACGTCGACGACATCTCCGACCTCATCGGCAACATCTTCAACCGCGGGGCCGGCCGGGCCGGCCGGCCCCGCACCGCCACCGGCCCCCAGCGCGGCGCCGACCTCGACGCCGAGCTGCACCTCAGCTTCGACGACGCCGTGCACGGGGCGACGACGACGGTCAACGTCACCAGCGACGTCACCTGCGCCACCTGCCACGGCTCGGGGGCGGCGCCGGGCACCGCACCGGTGGTGTGCTCGGTCTGCGGCGGCCGGGGCGTCACCACCGACAACCAGGGCCTGTTCTCGTTCTCCCAGCCCTGCGGCGCCTGCGGCGGTGCCGGGATGCGCATCGAGACGCCCTGCCCCACCTGCCACGGCACCGGCGCCGAGCGCCGGCCCCGCCAGGTCAAGGTCAGGGTGCCCGCCGGGGTCGAGGACGGCCAGCGCATCCGGGTCAAGGGCCGGGGCGCCGCCGGGCGCGCCGGCGGGCCGCCGGGCGACCTCTACGTCACCGTGCGCACCGGCGCCTCGCCGCTCTTCGCCCGCCACGGCCCTCGCGACCTGGCGGTGACGGTGCCGGTCACCTTCCCCGAGGCGGCCCTCGGCACCACGGTGACGGTGCCGACCCTCGACGTCCCCGTCTCCCTGAAGGTGCCGGCGGGCACCCCGTCGGGCCGCGTGCTGCGCGTGCGCGGGCGCGGGGTGCCGGCCGCCGGAGGTGCCGGCGACCTGCGGGTCACGGTGGAGGTCGTGGTGCCGACGTCGCTCACCGACGAGCAGCGCCGGGCCGTCGAGGCCCTCGGGGCCGTGCTGCCAGGCGACGACCTGCGGGCCCGGGCGTTCGCGGAGACCGCCGGCACCCGCACGGGCGGCGGCTGATGCACCCCGACGACCGCCGCCACCGGGCCGTCTACGTGATCTCCGTCGCTGCGGAGCTCGCCGGCGTCCACCCCCAGACCCTGCGCATCTACGAGCGCAAGGGGCTGCTCGACCCGGCCCGCACCCTCGGTGGGAGTCGCCGCTACAGCGAGCACGACATCGCCCACCTGCGCCGCATCCAGGAGCTCACCAGCGAGGGCCTCAACCTCGAGGGGGTGCGCAGGGTGCTGGCCCTCGAAGACCAGGTCGCCGCCCTGCGGGCGGAGTTGGAGCAGGCGCGCCGCGACGCCCGCGAGGCGGTGGAGCGCACCCACCGCCAGTACCGCCGCGACCTGGTGCCGGTGCGCAACAGCCCCGAGCGGTGGCTGCCGCCGCGTGCCTCCCGGTCGGGGAATGCCGGCTGACGGTGGCGGGTTGACAACAATGCACTCAAGTTTCGTACCTAGCCCTCACTGAGGAGTGAACGTTGGCGCTCGACCCCAACCGCTGGACCCAGCGCACCCAGGACGCCGTGCAGTCGGCCATCGCCGCCGCCCGTGCTGCGTCGAACCCCGAGCTCACCCCCGACCACCTGCTGGGCGCCCTGCTCTCCCAGGACGACACCGTCACCCTGCCGGTGCTCCAGCGGGTCGGGGTCGCCCCGCTGTCGCTGCGCAACAAGGTCGCCGACGCCCTGGCCAAGCTGCCCCACAGCTACGGCGGCAGCGACCCGGCGACCAGCCGCGCCGCCCGCGACGTCTTCGAAGCGGCCGACCGCGCCCGCGGCGACCTCGGCGACGAGTACCTCTCGGTCGAGCACCTGCTGCTGGCCCTCGCCGAGCGCATCGGCGCCACCCATGAGGCGCTGCTCGCCGCCCTGCGCGACGTGCGCGGCAGCCACAGGGTCACCAGCCAGAACCCCGAGGAGCAGTACCAGGCCCTCGAGAAGTACGGCCGCGACCTCACGGCGGACGCCCGCGCCGGCAAGCTCGACCCCGTCGTCGGTCGCGACGAGGAGATCCGCCGCGTGATCCAGGTGCTGTCGCGGCGCACGAAGAACAACCCCGTGCTCATCGGTGAGCCCGGCGTCGGCAAGACCGCCATCGTCGAGGGCCTCGCCAACCGCATCGTCGCCAACGACGTGCCCGAGAGCCTGAAGGGCAAGCGGGTGCTGGCCCTCGACCTCGGCTCGATGGTCGCCGGTTCGAAGTACCGCGGCGAGTTCGAGGAGCGCCTGAAGGCGGTGCTCAAGGAGATCACCGACGCCGAGGGCGAGGTGATCACCTTCATCGACGAGCTGCACACCATCGTCGGCGCCGGGGCTGCCGAGGGCGCCATGGACGCCGGGAACATGATCAAGCCCATGCTGGCGCGCGGCGAGCTGCGCCTGATCGGGGCCACCACCCTCGACGAGTACCGCAAGCACATCGAGAAAGACCCGGCGCTCGAGCGGCGCTTCCAGCAGGTGTACGTGGGCGAGCCGTCGGTGGCCGACACCGTCGCCATTCTCCGCGGCCTGAAGGAGCGCTACGAGGTGCACCACGGCGTGCGCATCCAAGACGCCGCCCTCGTCGCCGCCGCCGAGCTGTCGAACCGCTACGTCACCGGCCGGTTCCTGCCCGACAAGGCCATCGACCTCATCGACGAGGCCGCCAGCCGGCTGCGCATCGAGATCGACTCGGTGCCCACTGAGATCGACGTGGTGCAGCGTCGCATCGACCAGCTGGAGATCGAGCGGCTGGCCCTGGCCAAGGAGACCGACCCGGCGTCGGTCGAGCGCCTCGCCCGCCTCGACCAGGACATGGCCGACCTCGCCGAGCAGCTCGGCGCAATGAAGGCCCGCTGGCAGAACGAGAAGGACGCCATCGCGGTGATCTCCGACCTGCAGGGCCAGGTCGAGGCCCGCCGCACCGAGATGGAGCGCCACCAGCGCGACGGTGACCTGGCCAAGGCGTCGGAGATCCAGTATGGCGAGCTGCCCCAGCTGCAGCGCCAGGTCGAGGAGGCCGCCGCCCGCCTCGCCGAGCTGCACCGCGAGAGCAAGATGCTCAAGCAGGAGGTCGACGAGGAAGACGTCGCCGAGGTCATCTCGAAGTGGACGGGGGTGCCCGTCACCCGCCTGCTCGAGGGCGAGATGGCCAAGCTCGTGCGCATGGAGGACGTGCTCCACGAGCGCGTCGTCGGCCAGGACGAGGCGGTGCGGGCGGTGGCCAACGCCATCCGCCGCAGCCGCTCGGGCCTCTCCGACCCCGACCGGCCCATCGGCAGCTTCCTGTTCCTGGGCCCGACCGGGGTGGGCAAGACCGAGCTGGCCCGGACCCTCGCCGACTACCTCTTCGACGACCCGAAGGCCATGGTGCGCATCGACATGAGCGAGTACATGGAGAAGCACTCCGTGGCCCGCCTCGTCGGGGCGCCCCCCGGCTACGTCGGCTACGACGAGGGCGGCCAGCTCACCGAGACGGTGCGGCGGCGGCCCTACGCCGTCGTGCTGCTCGACGAGATCGAGAAGGCGCACCCCGACGTGTTCAACATCCTCCTGCAGGTGCTCGACGACGGGCGCCTCACCGACGGGCAGGGCCGCACGGTCGACTTCACCAACACGGTGCTGATCATGACCTCGAACTTCGCCGGCGACCTGCGTGCCGGCTTCAAGCCCGAGTTCTTGAACCGCATCGACGAGATCGTGCGCTTCCGGGAGCTGACCGAGGCCGACCTCTCGTCGGTGGTCGACATCCAGCTCAAGGCGCTCGAGCGGCGCCTCGTCGACCGCCGGTTGACCCTCGAGGTCACCGACGCGGCGCGGGCGTGGCTGGCCCGCCGGGGCTACGACCCCGCCTACGGGGCCCGGCCCCTCAAGCGGCTCATCCAGAAGGCCATCGGTGACCGGCTGGCGGTCGCCATGCTCGAGGGCCGCTACGGGGAGGGCTCGACGGTGGTCGTCGACGCCGTTCCCGTCCAGGCCGGGCTGCCGGTGCTGTCGAGCACGGGCCTCGACGACGGTGGGCTGTCGGTCGACGTCGGCGCCGAGGCGGCCGAGGAGCTCGTGCTGCGCTGACACCACCAGCCGGCGGTGAGCGGAGGAGGGCCCGGCCCCGGCCGGGCCCTCAGCGCGCGCCCAGGCGGTTCTTCGCCACTTCTTCGGGTCCTGGCCGACGCGACGGGCGCGGACGGGCCACACTTGCGGGCGTGGCCCGCTCCCGCTCCAACTCCACGATGCAGACCGCCTTCGGGCGCATCACCGACGAGTACGGCAACCGGCTCCCCGCCGACCCGTTCGCCCCCGCCACCCGCTTCTCCGCCGCCCGGGCGTTCGACAAGCTGATCGGGCTGGTCGTCGTCGCCCTGGCCTCGGCCGTCGTCGGCTACCTGGCCGTGCCCGCCGGCGTGGCCTTCGGGTGCATGGCCGTCGCCTTCGTGCTGACCCTGGTCACCTGGTGGCGCATGTCGCTGGCCAAGTGGGTCGCCCCCGCCTACGCCGTCTGCGAGGGCGTCGCCCTCGGGGCGGTGTCGGCGGCCTACGCGTCGATCGGCCACGGCATCATCCCCACCGCGATCGCCTTCACCGCTGCGGTGTTCCTCGGCGCCCTCGCCCTGTACCGCACGGGGCTGGTGCGGGTGACCCCACGCATGGTCAGCCTGGCGTTCATGGGGGCCCTCGGCCTCCTCGCCGTCGGCGTCCTGTCGCTGCTCGGCCTGGCCATCCCGGGCAGCGCGTCGTTCGGGCCCATCGGCCTGATCTTCGGGGTGGTCGGCCTGGTCGTCGCCGTGCTCAACCTCTTCACCGACTTCGAGTGGGTCAACCGCTCCGAGGCGATGGGCCTGTCGGCCGAGGGGGAGTGGGCCGCCGCCTTCGCCATGATGACCGCCCTGGTGCTGGTCTACATCTCCATCCTGCGCATCGTCGCCGTCATGTACGGCGGCGGCAACCGCCGCAGCTAGGCCCCGCCGCCCACCGGGACCGCCGACCGTCCCTAAGCTCCTGCACGTGCACCCACGCCCGCTCGGGCCCACGACGGGGGGTGTGCCGTTGGCCCGCGCCGCGGGGCGCCGAGCCCTGCTCGCTGCTGCGGGCGTCGCCACGAGCGTCGCGCTGTCCGCCGGGTGGATCGCCTTCCGTTCGCCGCAGCGCACGGTCGTCGCCGCCCTGCTGCTGGTGACTGCGACGCTGTCGTGGGGCGCCGGCGGCCGGCGAGCCGCCGTGGTCGGGTCGGCCGTCGGCGCGGCCCTGGGCTTCACGTTCTTCGACACGCCGCCCTACGAGAGCTTCGCCATCGCCCGGCCGCCCGACCTGGCCACCGCCGCCGCCCTGCTGGTGGTGGGCCTGCTCACCGGTGAGCTGGCCGTGCGCTTCGTCTCCGCACGGCGGTTCGGTTCGTCGACATCGCTGGCGCTGCGCAGCGTGCGGGGCGCCGCCGCCCTCCTGGCCAGTGGCGAAGAGCTCGTCGTGGTGCTCGGGGCGGTGGCCGAGCAGATCGTCGCCGTGGCGGCGCTGGAGCGCTGCACCTACAGCGCCGACCCGCTGCCCCCGGCCATGCCCGTCGTCGGCCGCGGCGGGGAGGTGTCCCCCGGTCTGGGTGGGCAGCTGGCGTTGCCGGTGTGGGCGCTCGGCGAGGTGGTCGGCCACTTCCTGCTCACCCCGAGGCCCGGTGTGGTGCTGCGCCGCGACGCCCTGCTGGTCGCCGGCATCCTCGCAGACCAGGCGGGGGCCGCCCTCGCCGTGCACGCCCTGCCACCGCCGCTACCTCCGGCCCCCGGGCCGGGCGACGACGCCGTCGTCCCGCTGCTGCGGGTGGTGCCCGGGTCGCCGGCAGCCCCGCACCGGCGGGGGGCCGCACCCGGCGGCCGCGCAGCCGGCTGACCCCGGGCCGGCTCGGTCCGCGGTGCGGCCGGCCCACGGCGGGGTCGGTCCGCGGCGGGGCCGGTCCGCGGTGGGGGAGAGCCCGTTCGGGCCCCGGCCTGGAGGCGAGTCAGCCCGCGGCCCGGCCGGGCGGGGTGCCCGGAGAGCCGGCCGAGGACGGTGCCTCGGCGGCGAACTCGTAACTGGGCGAGAGCATGGCCAGCCGCCCCTGGTAGGTGCCGACGGCGCCCTCGACCACCAGGCGGGCCCCGGGCTCGATGCCGGCGATCGACCGGCGCCCCACGAAGACGACCACCAGGGCGCCGGTGCCGTCGACCAGGGTGCACTCGAAGACCGGGCTGCCCGGCCACATCCGGGTCTCGACCGAGCGCACCCGGCCCGCCACCCGGGTGCGCTGGCGGTAGGCCACCTCACCGAGGGGCGTCGTCCCCGAGATGGCGGCGACCCACGCCGCCCGCTGCGGCGGCTGGACGGGGCTGTCGACGCGGGGCCCGGCCGCGCCGGCGACGTGCTCAGGCGCCCGTGCGGCAGCGGCGGGGTGCTCGATCGCGTCCATCAGGCGGTCGACGTCGAAGGGGGCGATGGTGGCGCTGACGTGCGGGATCGACGTCACCGCGCTCACGATGCGGTCGGCGCTGCGGTCGTGGAGGAAGCGCGCCGCCGGCCCCCGCGTCGCCCGCCGGGGGAGGATCAGCAGCACCTCGGTCTCACCGTCGCTGGCCATGTCGGCCGCCAGCTCGGTGACGGCCCGCACCAGCCGGCGGTCGGGGCACTCGACCACCTCGAGGCTCACGGCGTCGAGGCCCATGGCCCGCCAGCCCTTGGCCAGCCGGGTGGTGCGCTCGTCGTCGATCGAGAAGTGCACGGCCTGCACCCGGCTCCCAGCCGCGATCGACCGGGCCAGTTGCAGGGCGCGGGCGGTGGCCAGGTCGACCCGGTCGACCAGCACGACGGTCTGCTGGTGGCGCAGGACCGGAGCGGTGGCCACCATGGGGGCGACCTCCTCGGCGAGCACCCGGCGCTCGCGCTCGTAGCGGCGGTGCGTGCGCGACAGCATGAGCACCAGGAGGGGGATGACGATGACGATCGCCCACGCGCCCCTCGAGAACTCGGTGAGCACGAAGATGACCGTCACCAGCCCGCTCACCGCGAACGCGATGGCGTTGACGACCACCCCCCGGCGTCGGCCGGGTGACGGGTGGGTCAGGTGGTAGCGGGTCATGCCCGCACCGGCCATGGTGAAGCCGGTGAACACCGTGGTGGCGTAGAGGGGGATGAGGCTGGCGACGTTGGCCCGGGTGACCACCAGCAGCACGGCCGAGAGCACGGCGAGGGCGATGACGCCGTTGGAGTACACGAGGCGGTGGCCGCGGGTGGTCAGCGGTCGGGGCAGGTAGCTGTCCTGGGCGATGAAGCTGACCAGCAGCGGGAACCCGTTGAAGCTGGTGTTGGCGCCGAGCACCAGGATCAGCGCCGTCGAGAACTGCAGCGAGTAGTAGCCGATCCGGCCGAGGCCGGAGTGGCCGAAGATGACGTCGCCCATCTCCGAGAGCACGGTCGGCGTGCCGCTGACGAAGGGCAGGGCGTGGGTGAGGGCGGCCAGCGCGGAGGTGGCGAGGAACAGCGCGCCGATGATGGCCGCCATCAGCACCAGGGTCTGCCTGGCGTTGCGCACCTGCGGCTCGCGGAACACCGTCACCGCGTTGGAGATGGCCTCCATGCCCGTCATGGCCGACCCGCCGTTGGCGAAGCCCCGCAGCACGATGAACACGGAGGCACCGAGCAGCAGGCCGCCCCCGGCGTGGCGGGCCGCCATCTGGTGGGCGGCAGCCGGCACGTGCGGGAGCCCGTTGTGCACGGCGAAGCGCACGGCACCCACGGCGATGAGCACGGCCATGCTGGCGATGAACCAGTAGGTCGGCACGGCGAACACCTTCCCGGCCTCGCGGATCCCCCGGAGGTTGCCGTAGGTGAGCAGCACCACGAACAGCAGCGACAGCAGCGTCGGCGAGAGGCTCAGCCCGGGGAAGGCCGACAGCACGGCGTCGACCCCTGCGGCCACCGAGACCGCCACGGTGAGGGTGTAGCTGCACAGCAGCGCCGCCCCGGGGATCTGCGCAGTCGAGAAACCGAAGTTGTCGCGGCTGACCACGTACGAGCCACCCGACACCGGGTACGCCTCGACCACGCCCCGGTAGCAGACGCACACCACCCCGAGCACCACCAGCAGCAGGGCGGTGATCGGCGTGACCAGCCCGAACGCGCCGAGGCCGGCCGCCGGGACGAGGATGCGCAGGATCGACTCCGACGCGTAGGCCGCCGACGACATGACGTCGCTGGAGAGCACGGCGAGGGCGATCGGCTTCCCGAGCCGCTCCTCGTGGAGCTGCGCGCTGGTGAGCGGCGGGCCGAGCAGCCGGCGCTTCACCCGGTAGGCGACGGTCTCGGGGAGCTCGGGGGCGGTGCCCGGCGAGGTGCGCGCCGGCTGCAGCCACCGGGGGGCGGAGCCGGGCGGCTCGCCGCCCGAGGGCGGCGGAGCGTCGGGGCCCGGTGACGGC
>DASTHS010000176.1:0-10466 GCA_035718085.1 Acidimicrobiales bacterium
CCAGCAGCAACAGCAGCGGCTCGTGCCACAGGTAGGTGCTGTAGGAGACGAGGCCGATGGTGGCCGGCACCCGCGAGCCGAGCGCGGCCTCGTAGCGCGAGCCGACGCCGGCGAGCGCCGATCCGGCGAGCACGAGGGCGACGGCGACGGCGACCAGGGGGTGCACCCACTCGTCGCCGGGTTGGCCGAAGGGGCCACGGAACTCCCAGCAGACGACGACGGCGACCAGCCCCGCCACCCGGAGGCCCGCGGTGACGGCCGGCGGGGCGGTCACGCCTCGGTCGACCAGCACCGCCACCGCCACGGCGAGCAGCACGCCGACACCGAACACGTCGGCCTTCGCCAGCGGCCCGAACCACACGGCCCAGCGGGTGTAGCTGACGTGGTCGGCGACTTCGACGGCCTTCCAGGTCAGGCCGGTGGCGACGAGGCCGACGCCGAAGGCGGTCCAGGCGACGAGCGCCCCGCGGGGGCCGGGGCGCAGCCGGCCGATGGCGATGCCGGCCAGCAGCAGCGCGGCGTAGAACGTCACCTCGACCGACAGCGACCACGCCGGTCCGATCGTGTAGAAGATGCGCTTCGAGTCGTACACCTGGGTGAAGGTCAGGTGTTCGAGGAGGTCGCGCCAGTCACCCGGGAAGCTGCCGTTGCGCAGCGCCCACACGACGGTGATCGCCACCCAGTAGAGCGGGAGGATGCGCACGGCCCGGGCCACCACGTACGCGCGACCCGACCGGCGCTCGGCGGCCCGCGACGAGCGCACCCACGGCAGGGTGAGCAGGAACGCCGACAGCACGAAGAACAGGTCGACGAGGGTGTCGAGGTCGTGCAGCACGAGGCCGGCAGGCGGCTTCTGGGCGTAGGGCTCACCGGTGAACTGGTAGACGTGGAAGACGACCACGGCGACGGCTGCCAGCCCCCGGTAGGCCTCGAAGGCCTCGAAGCGGCGGGCGGTGGCCGTCGGGTCCACCACCCGGTCCGGGGCTGCGGTGTCGGGTCCGGTGGTCACGTCAGCTGCACGATGTCGGCGAGGCGGGCGACGGCGCGCTGCAGGGCGGCGGTGTCGACGGGCTGGGTGCGCAGCGCTTGCTCGGCGTCACGGGCGGCCTCGCTGCCCGCGTGGCGGCCGTAGGTGCCGAGCGACCCGATCAAGGTGTGGGCGGCCGTCGACGCCGCCGCCAGCGCCGCGGCGTCGAGGGTGCCGGCGGCGGCCGCGTCGGCGGCCCCCCACAGCTGCGCGACCCGTCGGTGCAGCACCGGCAGCATCGAGGCCCACAGCTCCTCGAGCTCGGCGGTCAGGTCGGCGTCCGGCCCGTCGGAGGGGCTCACGTCCATCCGAGCACGGCGGCCACGTCGCGGTGCACCGTCAGGGGGTCGAACGGCTTCGGCACCAGACCGGCGACGCCGAGCGATTCGAGGCGTCGGCGGTCGTCCGCGGTGGTGCTGGCGGTCAGCAGCACCACCGGCACGGCGGCCGTCTCGGCGCGGGCGCGCAGCAGTTCGACCGTCGCCGGGCCGTCGACGCCGGGCATCATGACGTCGAGGAGGATGGCGTCGGGGCGGACCCGGGCGGCCAGGTCGACGCCCTCGGGGCCGCTGGCAGCCAGGTGCACCTCCCACCCGGCCACCCGTTCGAGGGCCAGGCGGGCCACGGCGCGGATGTCGTCGTCGTCGTCGATGACCACGACCCGTCGGGCGCTCACGGCTGCGACGGCTCCACCGGGACCACCACGGTGAAGGCGCTGCCCTCACCGGGACGGCTGTCGGCCCAGATCCGGCCGCCGTGGGCGTCGACCACGTGGCGGGTGATGGCGAGGCCGAGACCGGTGCCCCGCCCGCCGCGGCTGTCGGCCGCCTCCACCTGCTCGAATCGCTCGAAGATCCGCTCGAGGCGGTCCGCGGGGATGCCCCGACCCTGGTCGCGCACGGTGAGGCGGGCCCAGTCACCGGCGACCTCGCCGGTGACGGTGACGGTGGAACCTTCCGGTGAGTACTTGATGGCGTTCGACAGGAGGTTGACCAGCACCTGGTGCATGCGGCCGGGGTCGACCCACGCCCGGATCGGAGGGCAGCTCACCTGCACGCGGATGCCGCCGGCCTCGGCGACCGGCCCGAGGGCGGCCGCCGCCGCGGTCACCAGGCCGGCCACGTCGGTGTCGGAGCGCACGAGCTCGACCCTTCCGGTGCGCATGCGCTCGAGGTCGAGGATGTCGTTGACCAGGTCGACGAGGCGCTCGGCGTTCCGGCTGGCGATGGCCACCGCCTCGGCCGCCTCGGCGGGCAGCTCGCCCAGCACGCCGGCCTCGACGAGGCGCAGCGACCCGCGGATCGACGTGAGGGGGGTGCGCAGCTCGTGGCTGACGCTGGAGACGAACTCGTCCTTGCGTCGGTCGAGCTCCTGGCGGCGGGTGATGTCGTCGATGGTCACCACCGCGCCGGTGACGGCGCCCCCCTCCACCATGGCCGCGACCGAGCACGCCACCGGCACCTGGCGGCCGGTGCGGGTCCACACGGAGGTCTCGATGCCGGTGCGGGTGGCGCCGTCGGTGAGGGTGGCCTTCACCGGGTCGTCGACGCGAGGCTGGCCGTCGGCGAGCTGGCCCATCAACGTGGCCACCAGCGGTCGGCCGGCGAGCTCCTCGGTCGACCACTCGGTGAGCTGCTCGGCCGCCGGGTTGGCCATGCGCACCAGGCCCTCGCCGTCGACCACGCAGATGCCCTCGGCCACCGACCGGAGCACCTTGTCGAGCCGGGAGCGCACCGCTTCCAGCTCGCCGGCGGCGGTGCGGAGGTCGGCCAGCCCGAGCTCGGTGCTGGCCCACTCGGCCAGGTCGTGGAGCAGCTCCCGCTGCCGGTCGTCGAGCCGGCGGGGTCGGGTGTCGAGCACGCAGAGGGTGCCCACCCGGTGGCCTCCGGGGCCGTGGAGTGCGACGCCTGCGTACGAGCGCACGTGCGGCGGCCCGGTGACCAGGGCGTAGTCGCGGAAGATCGGGTCGGCGCAGGTGTCGGGTACCTCGAAGAGGTCGTCGCCCATGATCGTGTAGGCGCAGAACGACTCGCTGCGCGCCGTGCCGTGGGCTTCGATCCCGAAGCATGCCTTGAACTCCTGGGCGTGGCGATCCACCAGGGAGACGAGGGCGATCTCGGTCTGCAACGCGGTCCTGGCGCTGCGGGCGATGCGGTCGAAGCGCCCCTCCGGCGCGGTGCCGAGCAGCCCGAGCGCGTGGAGGGCGGCCACCCTGGCGTCGTCGTCGGTGGGCACCGGGAACGGCCGCTCCCAACCGACGCTCATCCGGCCACCTCGACGGCCGGGCCCTCGGCGGAGCCGTCGACCGGTGCGGCGTTGCCGGCCGTCGCCGTGGCCGCCCCGGTGGCGGCGCGCGGGGTGACCTTCCACGCCTTCTCGCCCATCAGCTCCTTGATCTGGGCGACCCGGGCGATGACGTTCTTGTACTCGGTGTAGAAGACCGACGCCACCAGGAGGTAGAGCACGAACCACCGCCGGCGTGCGCGCACGCTCGGGTGGGCCACCGCGTAGGCGAACACCACCTGGCCGGGCCCGACCGACAGCGTGAACAGCGACGTCAACACCAACACCGGGATGAGCCAGTTCAGATGGCCGACACCCCCGGCGGCGTCGGCCTTGTAGGCGATGATCGGGAACATCTGCAGCGACAGCCAGGGGTACACCTCCCGCCAGCCGAGCAGGAACAGCGCGCCGAGCTTCTGGCGCAGCGTCATGTGGCGCGTTCGCAGCACCGGCCAGAGGTGGCGGAGCGACACCTGGAACCAGCCCTGGGCCCAGCGCATGCGCTGGTTCCAGAGGGCCCGCCACTCCGTCGGCGCCAGCTCTCGGCTCACCAGCAGCGGGTCGGACGCGATGCGGTGGCCCTGCTCGGTGACCCGCAGCGACGAGTCGATGTCCTCGGTCAGCATGCTGCCCCGCATGCGGGTGGCGCGCAGCAGCTCGGTGCGCCAATAGCCGTTCGAGCCGCCGAAGATGCCGAAGTCGTGGAGTCGCTTGCGGCCCGGGTGGCTGACCCCGTAGATCGACTCGAACTCCACGGCCACGGTGCGGGCGACGAACGAGGCGTCGCCGTTGCGCACGACGGCGTGGCCCTGCACCACGTCGTAGCCCCCTGCCAGCCACCGCCACGCCCGATCGAACGACCGGGGGTGGGGGAGGTGGTCGGCGTCGAACACGCCGGTGAACTCGCCGGTGACGTAGGCGAGGGCGGTGTTGACGTTCTGGGCCTTGCTCGTCGACCCCTCGACCCGCAGGGGCACGAAGCGGGGGTCGCGCCGGGCGACGGCCACCAGCTCCTGTTCGATCGGCAAGGGGCGGGGCGTGTTGTAGGCGAGGATCACCTGGAGCGGCCCGGCGTAGTCGACGGCGAGGAAGGCCTCGACCGTCTCCATCACCGTCGCCGCCTCGTTCGGGAGGTACGCGGCGATGATGGCGCTGGCCGCCGGCCGGTCGAGGGGCACCCCCGGCGGGTCTTCGGGGGCCATGGCCAACAGCCCCTCCAGCCAGATGCTGGCGGCGGTGACCAGCAGCGCCACCACGACCACCCAGTAGGCCACGTTGCTGATGTCGTGGCCCGACCGGCCGAGCGCCTCGTAGACGAAGAACGGCACCACGACGCCGAGCAGCACGGTGGCGGCGATCTGCAGGGGGGTGCGCAGCCGCTGGCCGAGCGGGCGGCGCGCCTTGGCCTTCGGCGGGGCGGTGAGCGTCGGGTTCCAGCGCACCGTGAGCAGGTCGAGGTGCACGGCGGCGGCGGAGGCGGCGACGGCAGCCCGGTCGAGCGCGGTGGCGACGTCGGGTGCGGCCACGAGGTCGGCGACACCGGCGGCCGGGCTGACCCGCACCCGGTCGTCGCCGATGCGCAGCGACGCGGCCACGACTCGGCGCGCCACCTCGTCGACGGCGGCGGCGGCCTCGTCGGGGTCGTGCTCGGGCAGCAGCAGCAGCAGCGCCCCCCCGTCGCGACCCACCGACGCCAGCGGGCTGGCGTCGGCGACGAGGTCGACCACCTGGCGCATCACGGCGTCGACGCCGCGGCCGCCGAAGCGGCTGCGCAGCACGTCGGGCTCGGCCAGCTCGACCATGGCAACGGTGCACGGCCGTCCCGAGCGCACGGCGCGGGCGCGCTCGCGTTCGGCGTCGGCGCCGAAGCGGGCGCGGGTGAGGGCCGCCGACCTGGGGTCGTGCTCGAGCAGCTCGACGGGCACCGGGCGGCGAGCGACCTTGGCCTGCACGCGGGCGACCAGCTCGGCGAGCTGGAGCGGCTTGACGACGTAGTCGTCGGCGCCGAGCTGCAGGCCGGTGACCACGTCGGTCGTCTCGTCCCGGGTGGTCATGAAGATCAGCGGGAGCCGCCGGAGGTCGGC
Organism: Acidimicrobiales bacterium; assembly: GCA_035718085.1. GTDB lineage: Bacteria > Actinomycetota > Acidimicrobiia > Acidimicrobiales > Palsa-688 > DASTHS01. The sequence goes on from DASTHS010000176.1 coordinate 5,395, forward strand.
GGACGCCCGGATGCGGCGCGCCAGCTCGAAGCCGTCGACCTCGGGCATGTTGACGTCGGTGACGACCACGTCGGGCAGCACCTCGGCGAGCGTGGCGAGCGCCTGGCCTCCGTCGTCGGCGCTGAGCACCTCGAAGCCGGCCCGCCGGAGGGCGTGCTCGACCGCCGCCCGGAGCACCTCGTCGTCGTCGACCACGAGCACCGTGCCGGCGGATGCCGGCCCGCCAACGGCTGCCTCGGGCGCACTCACGGTTGGTGACTATGGCGCATCCCGGAGCCCTCGGTGCGGCCGGTGGTCACCAGACCAGCGTCTCGACGCCTCCGGCGGGCAGCGACGAGCGGGCCTGCGTGCCGTGCCAGATCACCCGGAAGTCCGCCGCCGCGGATCCCTGGTTGAGCACGACGAGCACGTGGCGCCCGTCGGGGTCGACGAGGGCCACACTGCGCAGCCCCCCCGGCACGTCGCTCGACGCCACCCGCACCGCGCCGGGTCGCACGAACCGGGCCACCTGCCCGAGGGCGTAGTACTCGGCGTTGCGGGTCTCGGTCCCCGTGGTGGGGTCGAGGGTGACCACGCCCCGGCACCCGGTGCAGCCGCCGGTGTGCGGGCCGCCGCTCGGGTCGAGCACGGCGTTCCACATCGTGACCGTCCGCGCCCAGTTGCGGAGACCCCCGATGAGCAGGTTGGAGACCGCCCAGTCGAGGTCGCCGCCGAAGCCGGTCCCCCAGCTGCCGCCGGTGCACTCCGAGAGGTACACGTCGGCGGAAGGGACGGCGGCGTGGAAGCTGCTCTGCGCGCCGACGTCGCCGGCGTAGCAGTGGAAGGCGGCGCCGCTCAGCGCCGGCGCCGCCGCGAGCAGCGCCGCGGCCCGGGGCTCGGTGCTCCAGTTGTCGTCGTTGCCGACGAGGTGCACGCTGCCCTGCCCGGCCGACGCCAGCGCCGAGGCGGTGGCGTCGGCGAGCGCCGCCTCCTGGGAGACGGTGAGCGGCATGCCGGGGTAGTCGGGCGGCGCGTAGGTCGGTTCGTTCTGGAGCGTGAGCGCATCGACGGGGGCGCCGTAGGAGGCGTAGTCGGCGACAGCGCGTGCCAGGTAGGTCGCGTAGGTCACCCGGTCGGCGTCGAGCAGGGTGCCCCCGACCATCGTGGCGCTGTCCTTCATCCACCCCGGCGCCGACCAGGGGGTGAGCATGAGCCGCAGGTCCGGGTCGAGGGCGTGGGCCTGGGCGACCAGGGGGAGCACGTCGGCCTGGTCACGGGCGGTGCTGAAGCGGGTCAGCCCCGGGTCGGGGCTGCCGTCGTCGAAGCTGTACGCCGAGGTGGCGAAGTCGCTGGCCCCGAGGGGCTGGCGGAGGTAGCTGAGACCGATGCCCGCGGTCGGTGAGAACAGGTCCTGCATGACCGCCTGGCGCGCCGCCGCGGGGGCGGCATCGAGCACCGTGGCGCTCGACTCGGTGAGCGACGCCCCGATGCCGGCGACGGTCTGGTAGCGGGTGGTGTCGTCGACCGACACCGTAGGGAGCTTGCCCTGCAGGCGGCCGAAGCCCACGGCGGGGAGCGCCGACAGCAGCGCCGAGCCGTCGGGGTAGGTGGCCCACACCGAGGCCTGCGCCCCCGCCGCCGTGGCGCCGTGGGCACTGGCCGGGACGGCGACGGCACCGACGATCGCCGCCGTGCTGGTGATCAGGGCGGCGGCGAAGCGGGTGCGGACCACAGCGGGGGTCTCGGCACGCGGACCCCCTGCCTTGACCGGCTGACGCCGACCGGCGGTGGTGTCAGGGCGTCTGCATCGACGGCACCTCGGGGTCGGCCGCCGGCGCCTTCACCTTCGGGGGCGGCACACCGACGCGGGGGCCGGTGGCGGCGGCGTCGGGCCACCGGCGGCGCGACACCACCGCCAGCTTCCGCAGCAGGGCGACGGCCCCCGGGTCGTCGTCGCCGGGCCGCACTTCGATGGCCCCGTCGGCGAGCATCCCGTCGATGACGTCCCGGCCGGCGTCGGTGCGCACGAGGGTGAGCGTCCAGTCGTTGAACGCCCCGATGCCGCCGGTGGAGATGTCGGCGTGCTCGGCGGCGAAGTCGGGGCAGGTCTTGCAGCCCTCGCGGGTCCAGGCGTGGCACTCCTTCAACGGCACCTCGTGGTAGGTGCCGTCGCGCATCCAGACCTGCAGGACGCCCTTGATGTTCATCTTGGCGATGTCGGCGCGGGCCAGGCCGTACTTCGCCTCGAGCAGGTCGGGGAAGATGGCGTCGTCGAAGGTCTTCGAGCAGAGCAACCCGATCGACAGGGCCAGCCGGCGTCCGGGCTTGCCGGCCTTGCGTGCCCGCATCACCCCCGGGACCGAGGCCTGGCAGCCCATCCCGACGAGGGCGAGGCGTTCGGCGCCGGCGTCGATCGCGTCGGCGTAGGCGAGGGTGTTGGCCGAGTAGGTGTAACGGGACCCGGCGGTGGCGAGGACCTGCTCCCGGGTGCGGGCGACGCCCGGCACCGCCCGCCACGTCGACCCGTCGCCCTCCAGGTACGACACCAGCGCGGCGTCGATGCGGTCGTGCTCGAGGGCCCACAGCAAGATGGCCGACACGAGGCCGCCGTCCTGCCCCCGCTCGTGCACCTCGGGGTCGGTGGCCCGGGCCAGGATGATGTCCTTGGCCTGGCCGGCCATCTCCTCGGGCAGGCGCTCACGCCCGAAGAGGAAGGTGTCGACCTCCGCCTCCCACCCGCGGAAGCGGGGGCACGCCCGGGTGCAGCTGGTGCAGCCGCGCTGGCCGTGGCCGCAGTCGCCCGGGCCGAGCTCCGCCTCGAGGTGGAACGGCTTGTACACGCCGGCCTGGTCGTCGTAGCCGAGCACGTCGTGGGGGCAGCTGACGACGCAGCCGGCGCAGCCCGTGCACAGGCCGCTGGTGACGACCTCGGAGAACAGCTCGGCCCACTGCGCCTTCCAGCGGGCCTTGACCGGAGGGTCGGCGGTCGTGCTCATGGCGAGGGAACCTAGCCTCCGGCCCCCTGGCGGCGACGGCCCCCACGCCGCCGCGACCGGCTGGCTGCCGGCCGGCGCCGGCGGGTAGGGGCCTGCCACATGACCACCGCGCCCGCACCCCCCGAGCGGGCGTCGCAGACGGGCATCGGCACCGCCACGGTGCTGCTCCTGGCCGCCGCGTGCGGCATCTCCGTCGCGACGCTCTACTACCCGCAGCCGATCCTCTCGACGATCGCCCGCCAGCTGCACACCTCGTCGGCCACCGCCGGCCTGGTCGTCACCGCGTCGCAGGTCGGCTACGCCATCGGGCTGGCCCTGGTGGTGCCGGTGGGCGACGTGGTGGACCGCCGCCGACTGGTGCCGCTGGTGCTGGTGGCCACGGCGGTGGTGATGGGCGCGGCGGCGGCCTCCCCGGGGCCCGGGGTGCTCATCGCCCTGTCGCTGCTCGCCGGGGTCGGGGCGGTCGTCGCCCAGGTGCTGGTGCCCCTGGCCGCATCGCTGGCCGGCGACCGCGAGCGCGGCCGGGTGGTCGGCACGGTGATGACCGGGCTGCTGCTCGGCATCCTGCTGGCCCGGACGGTGTCGGGCCTGGTGGCCGGGGTGGCCAGCTGGCGGGTCGTCTACGTGATGGGCGCGGTGGCGCTGGCCGCGCTGGCGGCCGTGCTGGCCCGGGCGCTGCCGGCCGAGCGGCCCCGGCCCGGGCTGCGCTACGGCCGGCTGCTGCGGTCGATCGTCGGCATCTTCCTCGCCGAGGCGGTGCTGCGCCGACGGGCCGCCTTCGGTGCCCTCGGGTTCGCGGCGTTCTCGGTGTTCTGGACGACGTCGGCGTTCCTGCTGGCCGGGCCGCCCTACCACTACGGCGACACGGTGATCGGCCTCTTCGGCCTCGTCGGCGCAGCGGGGGCGCTGTGCGCCCAGGTCGCCGGTCGCCTCGCCGACCGGGAGCTGCACCGCCACGCCACCACCGGCTTCGCCCTGCTGGTGGCGGCCTCGTTCGTGCCGACCTACGCAGGCCGTTCCCACCTGGGGTGGCTGATCGTCGGGATCGTGGCCCTCGACATGGGCGTCCAGGGCCTGCAGGTCACCAACCAATCGCTCATCTACCGGCTGAACCCCCAAGCCCGCAGCCGGGTGAACTCGGCGTACATGGTGTGCTACTTCGCTGGCGGGGCGGTCGGCTCCGCGGTCGCAGCCTCGGTGTACGAGGCGGGTGGCTGGGCGGCGGTGTGCGCCCTCGGTGCGGCCGTCGGCGCCGCCGCCGTGGCCCTCGCCGCCTTCGACGCGGTGAGGCCCGTCGCCCCGGTCGGCGTCGACCCGGCCTGACCGGCGCCGCAGCCGGACGGGTGTCAGGGCCGGTCGCACCCCTCGTCGGTCGTGGCGCACCCGTCGGTGGGGCAGGCGCCCTGGGCGTCGAGCACGGCCTGCATCGCTGCGGCGACCTGCGCCAGCTGCTCGTGGTCGAGGAGGTCGACGAAGTGGCGGCGGACGCTGGCGACGTGGCCGGGTGCGGCGGCGGTGATCTCGGCCAGCCCGGTCGGCGTCAGGGTGGCGAGGGCGCCGCGCGCGTCGGAGGGGCAGTCGCGCCGGGTGACCAGGCCCCGGGCCTCCATGCGGGTGAGCAGGTGCGAGAGCCGGCTGCGCGACCAGTCGAGGCCGGCGGCCAGCTCACCCATCCGCACCGTGTGGCCCGGCGACTCAGAGAGGTGCACCATCACTGCGTACTCGGGCTCGGAGAGGCCGTGGTCACGGGAGAGGTCGCGGGCGACGCCTGCGCTGACCCGGTGCATCACCCGCACGAACGCCCGCCACGCCGCCGCCTCCTGGTCGTCGAGCCATCGGACGCCGCCGGCACCGTTCGCCACGCCCGAAGCGTACGGCCCGGTCGCCGCCGCCTGGTGGTTCAGTTGCCGTCGTCGCCCGCCCAGGGCACCAGCCACCGCTGGTCCCGCTCGGCGTCGGCGGCCATCCAGCGGAGGTCGGCCGACAGGCGCATGGCGTCGGAGGCGACGTCGAGGCTGGCGTGGACGATGTGGGGGGAGTGCAGGGTCACGTCACCGGCCGCGTGGTCGGCCCACAGCCAGCGGCTCCCGAGCTGCT
>DASTHS010000177.1:0-24164 GCA_035718085.1 Acidimicrobiales bacterium
GTTGTAGTACGGGGTCACCGCCAGGATCCCTGCGGCGCCGGCCGCGACCGCCGCCCGGGTCAGGTGCAGCGAGTGGGCCGTGTCGGCGGTGGTGGCGCCGGCGACGACGGGCACGTCGACCGCGTCGGCCACCGCCGCCCACAGATCCGCCTTCTCGCCGTCGGTGAGGGCGGGCGATTCCCCGGTGGTGCCGGACACGATGAGCGCGTCGTTGCCCCGGTCGACCAGCCAGCGCGCCAGCGTGGCGGCGCCGTCGAGGTCCAGGCGCCCCGCGTCGTCGAAGGGTGTGACCATTGCGACCGCCACGGCGCCGAGGCGGCCGGGCCCGGGGGCTGACATGGGGCCGAGCGTACCGTCGGGGCGGACCGGGCCCGGGTGACCGCCGGGCGGGGCCGGCGGCCGGGGCCGGCGTCGGGCCGGCTACAGGCCGAGCAGGGGCTCGATGCCGACGGTCAGGCCGGGGCGGGCGCCGACCTCTTTGACCGCCACCAGCACGCCGGGCATGAACGACGCCCGGTCGAGGCTGTCGTGGCGGATCGTGAGGGTCTCGCCGGCGGTGCCGAGCAGCACCTCCTGGTGGGCGACGAGGCCCCGCAGGCGCACGGAGTGGATGCGGATGCCGCCGGGACCGGCGCCGCCCCGGGCGCCGGGCACGCTGGTGGTGCGCGTCGGGTCGGGCGCCCAGGCGCCCGACGCCGCGGCCATGCGCTCGGCGGTGCGCAGCGCCGTGCCCGAGGGGGCGTCGAGCTTGCGGTCGTGGTGCAGCTCGATGATCTCGGCGGTCTCGAACCACGGGGCGGCGAGCTCGGCGAAGCGCATGGCCAGCACTGCTCCGATGGCGAAGTTGGCGGCCAGCACGCAGCCGAGGCGGCCGCCGGCCGGGAACAGCGAGGCCAGCTCTGCCTCGCCGTCGGGGCCGAGGCCGGTGGTGCCGATCACCAGGTGCAGGCCGGCGGCGGCGACCATGCGGGCGTTGGCCCGCACGGCGTCGGGGCTGGTGAAGTCGACGACGACCTCGGCCGCCCCGTCGGCCAGGACGTCGGCGGCGGCCGCCGGCGACGCGTAGGTGAGCCCGGGGGCTCCGGGCACCGCCGTGCCGGCACGGGCCGGGTCGACGGCGGCGACGAGCTCGGTGGCCGGGTCGTCGCGCACCGCGGCGCACACCGTCGCCCCCATGCGCCCGCCGGCGCCGAGCACCCCGACGCGGATCACCCCCGGCGCCCCGCGAGGTCGTCGGCGACGTCGAGGTCGGCGTCACCGTCGTCGTCGCCGGGGCCGACCAGCACGGTGGTGCGGGCGTCCCGGTCGGCGCCGAGGATGCGGGCGGCGAGGGCGTTCACCTCGTCGAGGGTCACCGCGTCGATGCGGGCGTCGAGCTCGTCGACGTCGGGCACCTCGCCGTGCACCAGTTGGGCGTAGGCGATGCGACTCATCCGCGCCCCGGAGTCTTCGAGGCCCAGGGCCAGCGATCCCTTGAGGTGCGAGCGGGCCAGCCGGAGCTCGGCGGCGGTGATGCCGTCGGCGGCCACCCGGTCGAGCTCGGCGTGGACCAGGTCGGTGACCTCCTCGGCGGAGGCGGGCGAGGTGCCGGCGTAGACGGCGAAGCCCCCGGCGTGCTGGTGCGAGAGCCGGTAGGAGTACACCGAGTAGGCCAGGCCCCGCTCCTCGCGGATGGCCTGGAACAGGCGGCTCGACATGCCACCGCCGACGACGTGGTCGAGCACGGTCAGGGCGTGCCGCTCGGGGGCATCGCGGGTGAGGGCGCGCACGCCGACCACGACCTGGGCCTGCTCGGTGGGCCGCTCGAGCACCAGCTCCCGCTCGGGCGGCGCCACGGGCGCGGCCCGCTCGGGGCGGGCGCCGCCGGCGCGGCCGCCGCCGGCTGCGTCGAGGCCGCGGCGCAGGCCGTCGAGCACCTGCTCGTGGGTGACGTTGCCGGCCGCGGCGAACACCAGGTTCGCCGGGCGGTAGTGGTGGTCGTGGAAGTCGCGGATGCGGTCGCGGGCCATCGCCGTGATCGACGACTCCGAGCCGAGCACCTCCCGGCCGAGGGGGTGCCCGGGGAAGAGGGCGCCGCTGAACACGTCGTGGACGAGGTCGGCGGGCTCGTCGGCGTGCATCAGGATCTCCTCGAGGATCACCTGCCGCTCCGACTCGACCTCGTCGTCGCGGAACGACGGCGACCAGATGATGTCGGAGAGGATGTCGAGGCCGCGGTCGACGTCGACGGCGAGCAGCCGGGCGTAGAAGGCGGTGTGCTCCTTCGACGTGTAGGCGTTGATGTCGCCGCCGACGGCGTCGACCTCCTCGGCGATCCGGCGCGCCGAGCGGGTGGGCGTCCCCTTGAAGAGCAGGTGCTCGAGGAAGTGGCTGGCGCCCCACTCGGCCGGCCCCTCGTCGACCGAGCCGGTGCCGACCCAGAAGCCCAGGGCCACCGAGCGGACGTCGGTCATCCGCTCGGTGACCACGGTCAGGCCACCCTCGAGGGTGCTGGTGCGGATCAGGGCCGGCGCCGGCGCGGGTTGCGGCGCGGTCCCCGGTCTCCCCGGGCGGCGCCGTTGCCGCTGCCGCCCTCGGGGGCGGGGCCGAGGTCGCCGAAGGTGGCGGCGGCCTCTTCCTCCCAGCTGTCCTCGAAGCTGGCGACCGGGGTGTCGTCGGTGGCCGTCGCCACGGCGCCGCCGTCGCGCTCGACCGCCGGGGCGGCTTCGGCGGCGTCGGCGCCGCCCTCACCGGTCAGCGACAGCGACACCTTTCCCTGGGGGTCGATGTCGTCGACGCGCACCTCGATCTCGTCGCCGAGGTCGACGACGTCCTCCACCCGGTCGATGCGCTTGCCACGCCCGAGCTTGGAGATGTGCACCAGGCCGTCGCGGCCGGGGAGGATGTTCACGAACGCCCCGAACTTGGTGATGTTCACCACCCGGCCGGCGTAGACGGCCCCCACCTCGGCCTTGGGGGGGTCGAGGATCAGCTCGATGCGGCGGCGGGCCTCGGCGACCGCGGCGCCGTCCCTCGCCCCGATGGTGACCGTGCCGGTCACGCCGTCGTCGTCGACGTTGATGTCGGCGCCGGTCTCCTGCTGCAAGGCGTTGATGACCTTGCCCTTGGGGCCGATGACCTCGCCGATCTTGTCGATCGGGATCTCCAGGCTGACGATCTTCGGGGCGGTGTCGCGCACGTCGTCGCGTGGCTCGGCGATGGCCCCGTGCATGACCTCGAGGATCTTCAGGCGGGCCTCGCGGGCCTGGCCGAGGGCCTTGGCCAGCACGTCAGCGGGCAGCCCGTCGATCTTGGTGTCGAGCTGCAGGGCGGTGACGAACTCGGCGGTGCCGGCGACCTTGAAGTCCATGTCGCCGAAGGCGTCTTCGGCGCCGAGGATGTCAGTCAGGGCGATGTAGTTGTCGTCGACCTTGACCAGCCCCATGGCGATGCCGGCCACCGGCGCCTTGATCGGCACGCCGGCGTCCATGAGCGACAGGCTCGAGGAGCACACCGAGGCCATCGACGTCGACCCGTTGGAGGCGAGCACCTCCGAGACCAGCCGCAGGGCGTAGGGGAACTCCTCGACGCTGGGCACGACCGGCAGCAGCGCCCGCTCGGCGAGGAGGCCGTGGCCGATCTCACGGCGCTTGGGGCTGCCCACCCGGCCGACCTCGCCGTTCGCCGAGGGCGGCATGTTGTAGTGGTGCATGTAGCGCTTCTTGTCGTCGACGCCGAGGGTGTCGAGCAGCTGGTCCATGCGCGGCATGCCGAGGGTGGTGACGTTGAGCACCTGGGTCTCGCCCCGCTGGAACAGCCCGGAGCCGTGGGCGGTCGGGATCAGGCCGACCCGGGCCGACAGCGGCCGGATGTCGGCCGGGCCGCGCCCGTCGATGCGCACCCCGGAGGTGGCGATGCGGTCGCGCACCACCTTCTTGGTGAGCGAGCGCACGGCGGCGCGGATCTCCTTGTCGCGGCCGGTGAACTCGCCGGACAGCTCGGCCACGATGGCGGAAGTCGCCTCGTCGGTGGCCCGCTCGCGCTCGGCCTTGACCGTGATGCGGCTGACCTCGTCGACGCGAGCGGTGCCGACCTCGGCCACCCGGGCCATGACGTCGTCGCCGTAGTCGCGCACGGGGGTGAACTGCAGGGGCGCCCGGGTGCCCGCCTGCTCGACGAGCTGGCGCTGCAGCTCGATCGACTCGCGAATCCAGGTCTTGGCCGCCTCCAGCCCGTCGGCGATCGCCTCCTCGGTGACCTTGGGGGCGCCGCTCTCGTAGAGGGGCCACGCCGCCTCGGTGCCGCCCGCCTCCACCATCATGATGGCGACGTCGCCGCCGTCGAGCTGGCGGCCGGCGACGACGAGCTCGAAGGCCGACTCGTCACCCTCCTGGTAGGTGGGGTGGGGCAGCCACTCGCCCTCGCCGGTCCAGGCGATGCGCACGGCGCCGATGGGGCCCTCGAAGGGGATGCCCGACAGCATCAGCGCAGCGCTGGCCGCGTTGATGGCCAGCACGTCGTGGGGGTTCTCCTGGTCGGCACCGATGACGGTGACCACGACCTGGGTCTCGTTGCGGTAGCCGTCGGCGAAGCTCGGCCGCAGCGGCCGGTCGATCAGCCGGCAGGTCAGGATGGCCTGGTCGCTCGGGCGGCCCTCACGGCGGAAGAACGAGCCGGGGATCTTCCCGGCCGCGTACATGCGCTCCTCGACGTCGACGGTCAGCGGGAAGAAGTCGATGCCCTCGCGCACGCCGTTGGCGGCGTTCGCGGTGACGAGGACCTCGGTGTCGCCGATGCGGCCGACGACGGCGCCCTGCGACTGCTGGGCCAGCAGGCCGGTCTCGAAGCTGAGGGTCTTCGACGTCCCCGTGATGGGGGCGGAGACGGTGGTGGCACCTTCCATAGGTGCGCTCCTTTCGTGCCCGGCCGCGATGGGCCGGGGTCGGGAGCGGCGGGGCCAGTTCCCAGTCGGAGGCACCCCGCCGCCAGGGCTGGGGGGTCGTCGACTGGCAGCTGACCGAGCCGCCGCTCGGTGAGGCGCCCGGGACGGTCCCAGGCGCGCCACGAGCGGCCCGCAGGGCCGCCCGTGGGAGTGGATCTAGCGGCGGAGGCCCAACCGGGCGATGAGGCTCCGGTAGCGCTCCACGTCGTTGTCGCGGACGTAGTCGAGCAGGCGGCGGCGCCGGCCGATGAGCTTCATCAACCCGCGGCGGGTGTGATGATCGCCCTTGTGGATCTTCAGGTGCTCGGTCAGGTGGGCGATGCGCTCGGAGAGGATGGCGACCTGCACCTCCGGCGACCCGGTGTCGGTCGGGTGGGTCCGGTAGTTCTCGATCGTTGCGGCCTTGTCGGGCATGCGGCGGGGCTTCCTCGGGGACGTCGGTGGGTGGTGCGGGTCGGCGGACCGCCGACGACGGGGCAGGTCACGCTGTCGCCAGGGCGCGCCCGGGCGCACCGGACGGCTCTTGAGGGTAGCAGCACCACGTGGTGAGCGGCGGTGCAGGGCAGGTGCTCGTGGTGCCGGGGGCACCCGGGGGGCCGGCGCCGCGCGGGCTGCGCATCCCCCTCGACGAGATGACCTGGCGGTTCTCCGGCTCGGGCGGCCCGGGGGGCCAGCACGCCAACACCACCAACACCCGCGCCGAGGTGGTCTTCGACCTGGCCGCCAGCCCGAGCGTCCCCGAGGCCGCCCGCACCCTGCTGGTCGACCGCCTGGGTGCGGTGGTGGCCGTGGCCGCCTCCGACCGCCGCAGCCAGGTGCAGAACCGTGACCTGGCCCTCGAGCGGCTGGCTGCCAGGCTGGCCGCCGCCCTCGTCGTCGACCGGCCCCGGCGGCCTACCCGGCCGTCGCGGGCGGCGGTGCGCCGCCGTCTCGACGCCAAACGCCGCCAGGGTGACCGCAAAGCCGCCCGCCGCCGCCCCCAGGAGGAGTCGTGACCCCCACCGCCTCGACCGTCGTGCCCCCCGCACCCCAACCCCGGCGCCACACCACCGGCGGCCTGGTGTGCGCCGTCGACCACCTGGCCGCTTCGGCAGGGGCGGCGCTGCTGCGCGCCGGCGGCAGCGCCGTCGACGCCGCCGTCGGGGCCTCCGCCGTGCTGGCGGTGACCTCCCAGCACCTCTGTGGCATGGGCGGCGACCTGATCGCCGTGGTCGCCGCCCCCGGCGCCGACCCCGCTGCCCTGGAGGCAGCCGGCCCGGCGGGCGCCGGCGCGGCGGCCGCCGCCGACGCCCTGCGCGCCGAGGGGCACCGCCGGCCGCCGCTGCGCGGTGACGTGCGCAGCGTGACCGTGCCCGGCTGCGTCGACGGCTGGCTGGCCCTCCACGACCGCCACGGTCGGCTGCCCCTGGCCGAGGTGCTGGCACCGGCCGTCGACGCCGCCGCCGGCGGCTTCCCCGTCGGTCCCACCCTCGCCGCCTCCCTGCCCCGCATCGCCGGGCTGGCCGGCGCCGACGACTACCTCGGGGCGTCGGCCGGCTCGGTCGTGCGCCGGCCGGGGCTGGCCACCGCCCTGCGGGCCATCGCCGCCGGCGGCCGCGACCCGTGGTACGGCGGGGCGTTCGGCGCCGGCCTGCTGCGCCTCGGCGGCGGCCTCTTCTCCCCCGCCGACCTGGCCAGCCCGGTGGCCCGCTGGCGCCCTGCCGTGGCCGCCGACGCCCTCGGCGCCCGGCTCTGGAGCGCCCCGCCGGTGTCGCAGGGCTACCTGATCGCCGCCGCCGCGGTGATCGCCGACCGGGTGGGGCTGCCCGCAGACCCCGACGACCCCCGCTGGGCGCACGTGCTGCTCGAGGCGTCGCGCGCCGCGGGAACCGACCGCCTGGCGGTGCTCCACGACGGCGCCGACGGCGCCGCCCTCCTCGATCCGGGCCGCCTGGCCGCGCTGGCCGAGGGCCTGTCGGCCGACCGGGCCGCCGCCCCGGCGCGCGCCGCGGCGGAGGCGTGGCGCCCCGGCGACACCACGGCAGTCGTCGCCGTCGACGAGACGCGCATGGGCGTGGCGCTGGTCCAGTCGAACGCGTCCGGCTTCGGCGCCCACATCGCCGTTCCCGAGGTGGGCGTGTGGCTCCACGACCGCGGCATCGGCTTCAGCCTCGACCCGGCGTCGCCGGCGGCGATGGCACCGGGCCGCCGGCCACCCCACACCCTCTCCCCCCTGGTCGCCACCGGGCCCGACGGGGCGCTGCGCCTGGTGGCCGGCACGATGGGCGGCGACGCCCAGCCCCAGATCCTGCTGCAGGTGGCCGCCCGGGCACTGCTGGCGGGCGTCGACCCCGCCGACGCGGTGGCCGCCGGGCGGGTGCAGCTCACCTCGGCGACGCCGGGGGGCAGCCACGCCGGCTTCGACACCTGGGACGGCGACGGCCGGGTGCGGGTGGCCGTCGAGGGCCACTGCCCCCCCGGGTGGGCCGACGCCCTCGCCGCCCTCGGCCACGACGTGGTGGTCGAGCCGGCGTGGTCGGGCGGCTTCGGCCACGCCCACGCCGTCACCGTCGGCCCCGGCGGGGCGACCGTGGCGGGGGGCAGCGACCCGCGGGCCCTGACCGGGGCGGTCGTCGCCGGCTGAGACGGCCCGGCGGCGCTGGTGTCAGGTGGGCGGGGCGGCGAGCACCCGCCGGGCGCTGGCGACGTCGTGGCCCATCTGGGCGATCAGGGCGTCGGCCGACGGGAAGGCCTGCTGGCCCCGGAGGCGGGCGACGAACTCGACGCAGGCCTCCTCCCCGTACAGGTCGCCGTCGAAGTCGAGCAGGTGGGCTTCGAGCAGCAGCAGCCCCTCTTCCACGTAGAACGTCGGTCGGCGGCCGAGGGAGATGGCGGTGGCGAGCCGCTGGCCCCCGGGCCGGCGGTACCACCCGGCGTACACGCCGTCGGCCGGCAGGGCGATGTCGTCGGGCACGGCGACGTTGGCGGTCGGGTAGCCGAGCTCTCGACCCCGCTTGTCGCCGTGCTCGACCACGCCACGCACCTGGTGGGGGCGGCCGAGCAGCAGGGCGGCGTCGTCGACGTCGCCGTCGGCCAGCATGCGGCGGATGCGGGTCGACGACACCGGCGCCTCCCAGAGCACCTCGGGGGTGCGGTGGTCGGCGAGCGGGGTCCAGAGCGGGACCCCGGTGACGGCGAAGCCGTGCACGGCGCCCATCTCGCTCAGCAGCCCGACGTCCCCCTTGCGGCCGTGGCCGAAGTGGAAGTCGGCGCCGACCACCACCTGGCGGGCGGCCAGGCGCGCCACGAGCAGCTCCTCGACGAACGCCTCGGCGGTCTCCTCGGAGCGCTCCCGGTCGAAGCGCACCACCACGGTGGCGTCGACGCCGGTGCCGGCGAGGAGGGCGAGCTTCTGCGCCGGGTCGGTGAGCAGCTTCGGGGCCGACTCGGGGCGCAGCACCGTCGCCGGGTGGCGGTCGAAGGTCACCACCACCGAGGCGGCGCCGAGCTCCCCGGCGCGAGCCCGGACGTCGGCGATGACATGGCGGTGGCCGAGGTGCACACCGTCGTAGGCGCCGATGGTCACGACCGACCCGTCGGCGGGCACGGGCCAGCGCCCCGGGTGGTGCAGCACCTCCATCACCCCGAGGCTAACGGGCGACCGGCGCCCACCCCCACCCCACGACCGCCGGCGCCCGGAGGTGGCCATCGACGGCCTCAGCCGGCAGCCAGCACCACCGCTGGCTTGGCCCGGCCGTCGCCGTGCGCCTCGTAGACGGCCAGCAGGGCACCGGCTGCGTCGTGCACCGCCCACGGCCCCGGGCCGGTGGCGCCGAGGGCGGCGCGCTCGAGCACCTTGCCGTGCCCGACGGCGCCGGCGAGCGGCCCCGCGACGGTCACGGGGGGGAGGTGGCCGACGGCCGCCGCCGGCGGCAGCACGGCGTCGGGCCCCACGTCGTCGAGCGGCGTGGCGTCGGCCACGTCGAAGCCGCCGATGCGGGTGCGGCGCAGGTCGGTGAGGTGGGCGCCCCCGCCGAGGGCGGCGCCCAGGTCGGCGGCCAGCGAGCGCACGTAGGTGCCCGACGAGCAGACCACCGACGCCGCCAGCTCGAGGGTGCCCGGCTGGCTGCCGGGACCGCGGAGGTCGACGGCGAAGCGGTCGACGCGCACCGGCCGGGCCGCCCGCTCGACCTCGACGCCCTGGCGGGCCAGCTCGTGCAGCCGGCGACCGCCGACCTTGACCGCCGACACCATCGGGGGCACCTGTTCGATCGACCCGGTGAGGGTGGCCGCCGCCGCCCGGGCGGCGTCGAGGGTGACCCCCGTCATGTCCCAGGTGCCGGTGACCTCGCCGGCGGCGTCGAGGGTGGTGGTGGCGACGCCGAGCACCACGGTGCAGGTGTACGCCTTGTCGAGGGCGCTGACCCACTGCAGCAGCCGGGTGGCGCGACCTAGCCCCACGAGCAGCACGCCGGTGGCGTCGGGGTCGAGGGTCCCGCCGTGGCCGACCCGGCGCTGGCCGAAGGCCCGCCGGCAACGGGCGACCACGTCGTGGCTGGTCATGCCGGCCGGCTTGTCGACCACCACCAGGCCGTCGACCTGGGTGTCGGGCGGGCCGCTCACTCGTCGAGGCGGTAGTTGGCGCGCCAGGTCTCGTCGTCGTCGGCGTCGGGCAACCGGGGCAGCTCCCGGATGAGGTCCTCGATGCGCGCCCCGGTGGCCACCGCCGGGTCGGCCTGGAAGCGCAGCAGCGGGGTGCGCTTCATGCGCACCTGGCTGGAGATGGCGGCCTGCAGGCGCACCCGCGCCTCGTCGAGGGCGGCGGCCTCCTCGGGCCCGAGGCTGGCCATGAGCACCGTGGCGTGGCGCAGGTCCGGGTCGCACTGCACAGCGGTGATGGTCGCCAGCTCCAGGCGCGCGTCGTCGCCGGCGATCCGCTCGAGGGCGTCAGCGAGGACCTCGCGGAGGTTCTCGTTGACCCGCACCTGGCGGGGGTAGCGGGCCGGGGCCTGCTGACGGCCGCGCCGCGAGGTGCTGCGGCCGCTCACCCGGCCACCTCCAACCAGTCGCGGGCCGTGTCGGTGACCTCGACCTCCGGGAACGACCAGATGAAGCGCTCGACGGCGTCGAGCACCTCGCTGGCGTGGGCGGACGACCCCGACACTACGGCCACCCCGATGGCGGCGCGCTGCCAGAGGTCCTGCCAGTCCACTTCGGCTGCCGCCACCTCGAAGCGACGGCGGCAGCCCTCCAGGATCGGTCGCACCACGGCGCGCTTCTCCTTGAGCGAGTGGGGGTCGGGTAGGTGCAGCTGGACGGTCAGTGCGGCGACGTGCACGGCTCCCGCCTCCTTGCAGGCCACTAGGTGCGGGGGATCTCCCGCTCCTCGAAGGTCTCGATGATGTCGCCCTCCCGCAGGTCCTGGTTGTTGGTGAGGCCGATGCCGCACTCGAACCCGGTGGCCACCTCGCGGACGTCGTCCTTGAAGCGGCGGAGCGACGTGATGGCACCCTTCCAGATGATGACGCCCTCCCGGAGGAAGCGCACCTTCGACCCGCGGGTGATGACCCCCGAGCGCACGTAGCACCCGGCGATGGCACCGATGCGGGGCACCCGGAAGATCTCGCGGACCTCGGCCTCGCCGGTGATGACCTCTTCGAACTCCGGCGCCAGCATGCCGACCATCGCGCTCTCGATCTCCTCGATGAGCTTGTAGATGATCTCGTAGGTGCGGATCTCGACGTCCTGGGTGGCGGCGAGGTCACGTGAGCCCCGGTCGGGACGGACGTTGAAGCCGATGATGGTGGCGTTCGACGCCGCCGCCAGGGTGACGTCGTTCTCGGTGATCCCGCCCACGGCGCGGTGCACGAACGCGAGCTTGACCTCGTCGCGCTCGAGCTTGCGGAGGCTCTCGGTGACCGCCTCGAGGGAGCCCTGGGTGTCGGCCTTGAGCACCAGGTTCAGCGTGGCCGTCTCGCCCCGCTGGATCTGCTCGAAGATGTCTTCCAGCTTGGCGCCGGTGCCGGTCGCCGAGGAGGTGCGCCGCTGGTCGGCGGCCCGGTAGCGCTGTTCGCGCTGCTCGGCGATGTCGCGGGCGGTCTTCGACTTGTCGGTGACGCGGAACTCGTCGCCTGCGGCCGGCACGTTGTCGAAGCCGAGCACCTGCACCGGCATCGACGGCAACGCCTCCTTGACGTTGTCGCCCTTGTCGTCGATCAGCGCCTTGACCCGACCCCAGGCGGCACCGGCCACCACGCTGTCGGAGACCCGGAGGGTGCCCGACTGCACGATGACGGTGGCCACGGGGCCCTTGCCCGGGTCGAGGTTGGCCTCGAGCACGATGCCGCGGGCGCGGCCCTCCGGGTTGGCCACGAGCTCCTCGAGCTCGGCGACCACGAGCACCTGCTCGAGGAGGTCGTCGATGCCGAAGTTCTGCAGCGCCGACAGCTCCACCATGATCGTGTCGCCGCCCCACGACTCGGGCACCAGCCCCAGCTCCGAGAGCTGCTGCATCACCCGGTTGGGGTCGGCGTTGTCACGGTCGATCTTGTTGACCGCCACGATGATCGGCACGTCGGCCGCCTTAGCGTGGTTGAGCGCCTCGACGGTCTGGGGCATGACCCCGTCGTCGGCGGCCACGACCAGGATGACGATGTCGGTGACCTCGGCGCCCCGGGCGCGCATGGCGGTGAACGCCTCGTGGCCGGGGGTGTCGATGAAGGTGATCACCTGGTCCTGGTACTCGACCTGGTAGGCGCCGATGTGCTGGGTGATGCCACCGGCCTCGCCGGCCACCACGTTGGTCTCACGGATGCGGTCGAGCAGCAGGGTCTTGCCGTGGTCGACGTGGCCCATGACGGTGACCACCGGGGGCCGGGGACGCAGATCGTCCTCGTCTTCGTCGTCGTCGTCGAAGTACTTGGCCTGGAGTTCGGCTTCCTTCTCCTCGCCGGGGTCGACGAGGCGGATGGCCGCCCCCACCTCGGCGGCGAACAGCTCGATCATGTCGTCGGAGAGCGACTGGGTCGTGGTGACCATCTCTCCCTGCTGGAACAAGAAGCGCACCACGTCGGCGCCGGAGCGGTTCAGCTTCGGGCCGAGCTCCTGCGCCGTCGAGCCGCGCTCGACGATGACCTCGCCGTCGGGCACGGGGGCGTTCGACGGCGTGTAGGTGGTGAGCTCCTGCGCCTCGAGCTCTTCGATGTTGCGACGACGGCGACGTCCGGGACGCCGGGCGCCGGGACGGCCACCACGGCCGCCGAAGGGCGGACCGCCGCGACCGGGGGGCCCACCGGGACCACCGCCGGGACCGCCGCGCATGCCCCCACCGGGGGCGCCGCCGCCGGGACGGGCGAAGCCGCCCCCGGTGCGGGGGCCGCCGAAGCCGCCCCCACCGGGTCGGCCACCGCCACCGGCGGGACGGCCGGCACCGCCGCCGGGACGACCCGTGCCCGCGCCGGCACCTGCCGGCGGGCGCGGCCCGCGACCGGGGGGCGGCGGGATGGGCTTGCCCGAGGACGACAGCGGCGGCCGGCGCAAGCCGGGCGGCGGCGGGATGGGCTTGCCCGACGACGACAGCGGCGGCCGAGGGCCGCCGGGGCCGCCCGCCGGGGCGCCGGGCGCACCGGCGGCGGCAGGGGCGCCCAGGGCGCCGGGCCCAGTCGGGGTGGCGCCGGGGCTCGACGGCGCGCCGGGGCCGGTCGGGGCGCCGGGCCGGCGGGCACCGGGCGGCGGCGTCGGGGCACCGGGGCCGCCAGGGGCACCGGCCGGCCTGGCCGGGGGTCCGGCGGGGCGCGGCGGGGCACCCGCACCGGCGCCCTGGGGCACCGGGCGCGGGGCGACGGGTCGCGGGGGGGGCGGGGGCGTAGACCGGCCGACCGACGCCGGCGGGGCGCCGCCGCCGGAGCGCACGGCGCCCGGCGGGACGGTCGGGCGCGGGGGCGCCGACGGCGCCGGCGCAGCACTCGACGCCGCGGGCGCCAGCGGTCGGCCGTCGGGGGTCGACGGCGCCGGGGCGCCGGCTGGCGGAGCAGTCGGGCTTCCAGTCGCCGGGCTCCCGGTGGCCGGGGCACCAGCTGCGGGCGCGCCGGTTGCCGGTGACGACGGGGCGCTGGGCATGCCGGCCGGCGGGGCCGGCGCGGCCGGCGCGGCGGGCGCCGGGTGCACGGCAGTCGGGGTGGCCACCGTCGCCGGTCCGGCGCCCGGGGACGCCGGGCGGTCGGGCGCCGCAGGGCTCGTGGCCGCGGGAGCGGGGACGGCTGGGCCGGTCGGTGCCGGCCTGGTCGGCGGCGGGCTCGCCGGTGCCGGGCTCGGCGTCGGGGCGGCGGCCGAGGGGCTGACGGCTGCCGGGGCGGGCGTGGTCGGGGCCGCAGGGGCCGCCGCAGCGGCCTCGGGACCCGACTCGTCGGGCTGCGTGGCACGACGGAGCCCTTCCCGGTCGGCCTTGCGCCGCACGCGGTCGGCCTGTTGGTCCTCGATGCTCGAGGACGGGCTCTTGACGCCGATGCCGAGCGCGATGCTCAGGTCAAGCGCTTCTTTCGTGGTGAGGCCGAGCTCACGTGCCAGCTCGTAGACCCGGATCTTCTTCGCCAAGTTGCTCGATCAGTCCTTTTCCGGTGACGCACCACGGCCGAGCGGTGTGGTGCCCATCCTCTCACAGTGTCCTGCCGTCCCACGCAGGGACCCTCCGGCGGCCGGGATGACCGGTTGCCGGAAGGCACGGGCGAAGGCGCCACGCCGCTCCGCCGCCTCGATGCAGGCGACAACCGGGAGGCCGCCGGGGTGGTCGACGCACAACCATGCGCCTCGGCCGGGCCCCGGCCCGAGCACCAGGGTACCGGCATCGACCCTCCGCACGCGGGCGAGGTTCGCGACGGGCCGCCGCGACCGGCACCCGACGCAGGTGCGCTCGGGCCCGACGGCCCCGCTACTCGTCGGCAGCGGCCTCGGCGACGACCTCGGCGACGGCCGCCTCCGGCACCGCCGCACCCTCCGCGGCCGCCGCCTCGGGCGCCTCCACGGGGTCGGCCTGGGCCCCGTCGGCGTCGCCGTCGCCCTGCGACCAGGCCTGGGCCGACACGGTCTCGCCGCCCTCGGCCGGCTGCCACACCATCTCGCCGGAGTCGGGGTCTTCGACCCACTCGCCCTCGGCCCACTCCTGGTTGGCGTAGGCCTGCTCCTCGGCGAACTGCGTCTCGCTCTTGATGTCGATGCGCCAGCCGGTCAGCCGGGCGGCCAGGCGGGCGTTCTGCCCCTCCTTGCCGATGGCCAGGCTGAGCTGGAAGTCGTGCACGACCGCGGTGGCGGTGCCGGTCATGTCGTCGAGGTGCACCTCTTTGACCTTCGCCGGCTGCAGCGCCCGCATCACGAACTCGCGCGGCTCGTCGGAGAAGGGCACGATGTCGACCTTCTCGCCGCGCAGCTCGTTGGTCACCATGCGCACACGGGCGCCGCGGGCACCGACACAGGCGCCGACGGGGTCGACGTTGGAGTCGTTCGACCACACGGCGATCTTGGTGCGGTGACCCGGCTCGCGAGCCGCCGCCTTGATCTCGACGACGCCGGAGCTGATCTCGGGCACCTCGAGCTCGAAGAGCCGCTTGATCAGCCCGGGGTGGGTCCGGCTGACCACGATCTGGGGGCCCTTGGTGGTCTTGCGCACCTCGACGATGTACGCCTTGAGGCGCGCCCCGTGCTCGTAGCGCTCGTAGGGCACCTGCTCGGCCTGGGGCAACAGCGCCTCGACCTTGCCCAGGTCGAGCAGCGTGTACCGGTTGTCGCTCTGCTGGATGATGCCGGTGACGATGTCGCCCTCGCGGCCCGCGTATTCCTCGTACTTGAGGTCGCGTTCGGCCTCGTTGATGCGCTGGCGCATCACCTGCTTGGCCGTCTGGGCGGCGATGCGCCCGAAGTCTTTCGGGGTGACGTCCCACTCGCGGATGACGTTGTCGTCGTCGTCGAGCTCCTGGGCGTAGACCCGGATGTCGCCGCTCTCGGGGTCGATGGTGACGAAGGCGAACTCCTCGGCCTCGGGCATGCGCTTGTAGGCGGCGAGCAGCGCGTTGGCGAGGGCGTCGAGCAGCGTGTCGACGCTGATGCCCTTGTCTTTGGCGATCTGCTGCAGGGCCTCGAAGAAGGCGAAGTTGTCTTTCACGCTCGGGCCTCGGTTCTCTTCTGGCCGGGCTTGGGGGCGGGGCCCCAGACCAGGACGGTTCGGGTGCGCTGCACGAGCGCACGGGGGATCTCGACGGTCGGCGCGTCGGCCGGGGCGTCCTCGGGCGCCACGGTGAGCGCCTGCTCGTCGGCGGCGACCAGGGTGCCCTGCCAGCGGCGGGCACCGGCCACCGACTCGGTGGTCTTCACGGCCACCAGCTGGCCGAGGTAGCGCTGCAGCTGCTCGAGCGTGCGCAGGGTGCGCTCGACACCCGGGCTCGACACCTCCAGCTCGAAGCGGCCGTCTGGGGTGAGCTCGGGGTTGTCGTCGAAGAGGGGCGACAGCACGGCGGTGGCCTCGGCGAGCGCGTCGAGGTCGACACCGCCGGCGCGGTCGACCATGACCCGCACGGCGTCACGGGTCACCTCGACGTCCCACAGCTCCAGGCCGGCAGCGGCGAGCAGCGGGGCAGCCAGGTCACGGATGGCATCAGCCGGACCCATCACCACCTCCTCGCTGTCGGGGTCCGCCGGGAACGCGGCGAACCCGGCCCACGCATGAGCGTGGCGCGCCAGCGTAGCAGCGGGGCCCCCGGTCGCGACCGGCACCCGGCGCCCCGGCCCGGGCTCAGTAGGCCTTGGCCACCACCGCGAGCAGCCCGGGCTCGTCAGTGGGGGCGGCGGGGTCGCCCGCCTCAGAGAGGCTGCCGTCGGGCCGGCGCAGGCAGCGCACCGACAGCCCTCGGCCGGCCAGCGCCGTCTCGCCCGCTTCGCCCAGGGCGTCCCACGGCACGACGGCGAACCCGGTGTCGGCCACCGCGGCGATGGCGTCGACGTCGCCGGAGTCGACCTCGGCCGTGCGGGCGTCGCGCGCCGCGCGCGCCGAGGCCAACAGGTCGGTCTGGGCGGCGGCCAGGTCGGCCCGCACCGCGGCCACGGCCCCGGCGAGCCCGACCGCCCGCTTGGTGGCGGTGTCGCGGCGCACCACGGTGACCTCCCCGTTGGCCAGGTCGCGGGGCCCGACCTCGATGCGCACCGGCACGCCCTTGAGCTCCCAATCGACGCTGCGACGCCCGAAGCTGGTGTCGACCCGGTCGTCGAGGCGGCTGCGCACCCCGGCGGCGACCAGGTCGGCGTGCAGCTGCCCGGCGGCGCGGCGCACGCCCTCGTCGTCGCGGATGACCATCACCACCACCTCGAGGGGCGCCAGCGAGGGTGGCAGGCGCAGACCGGCGTCGTCGCCGTGGGTCATGATCAGCGCCCCGAGCAGCCGGGTGGAAGCCCCCCAGCTGGTCTGCCAGGCCAGCTGCTGGGCGCCGGTCTCGTCGCTGAAGCTGATGCCGAAGGCCCGGGCGAAGTTCTGACCGAGCTCGTGGCTGGTGCCCATCTGCAGCGCCTTGCCGTCGCCCATCATCCCCTCACAGGTCCAGGTGCGGATGGCCCCGGCGAAGCGCTCGCGGGCCGTCTTGTGGCCGGTCAGCACGGGCACGGCGCACACGTCGACCATGGTCTCGGTGTAGACGTCACGGAGGATCTGCAGGGCGTAGGCGCGGGCGTCGGCGGCGCTGGCGTGGGCGGTGTGGCCTTCTTGCCACAGGAACTCGGTGGTGCGCAGGAACAGCCGGGGGCGCAGCTCCCAGCGCACGACGTTGGCCCACTGGTTGACCAGCAGCGGCAGGTCGCGGTAGCTCTGCACCCACTTGGCGATGAAGCTGTTGATCACCGTCTCGGAGGTCGGCCGGACCACCACGGGCTCCTCGAGCTGCTTGCCCCCACCGTGGGTCACCACCGCCAGCTCCGGGCTGAACCCCTCGACGTGCTCGGCTTCGCGCTGGAGGTACGACTCGGGGATGAACAGCGGGAAGTAGGCGTTCTCCGCGCCGGCCGCCTTGATGCGCCGGTCGAGCTCGGCCTGCAGGCGCTCCCAGATGGCGTACCCCCACGGCCGGATGACCATCGTCCCGCGCACCGGCCCGTTGTCGGCCAGCTCGGCGCGGGCGACGACGTCCTGGTACCACCGGGGGAAGTCGGTGGCTCGGGGGGTCAGCGGCGAAGCCATGGGCTGCGACGGTAGCGGGGGCGGTGGAAGTCGCCGTGCGGGGCTGTGGGGACCCGCGACCGACCGGCCGTGCTGGCGGCAGGGCCGGCGGCAGGGCCGGCGGCAGGGCCGGCGGCGCAGAAGGGCGGCGGACGGCCCTCGCCGGTCTCGTTGCCCGAGGGGCGCTCGACCGGGTGGCCAGAGGCGTGCTGCGGGTGGTGGGCACCGACGCACCGGGGCCACCCGGCTCAGCCCGAGCGCTCATGGCGGCGGTGCTCACCGCCGCCGGGTGGCTCCTGGTGGCCATCACCTCGGCGATGCCCGAGGCGGAGGTGGTGCGCCGGATCGCGAGGGCGATCGCCGCCGCCCGGTGAGCGGCCGCCGGTGGGAGCTCAGAACGTGGTCGACCCGCCCGGCTGGCGCACCGTGGGCCACAGCGCATCGGCCCGGGCCAGGGCTCCCGGCTTCACCTCGGTCATGCGACCGGCGGCCGCCAGCGCCGACGGCGCCACGCCACCCATGTGCAGGGCGCCGAGGTCGGCCAGGCCGAGCACCAGGTCGGCGGCGGCGCCCGGGGGCGCTGGCTCGCAGGCCGCGCCGGCGCCGGCAGAGGTGGTCAGGTGCCACAGCCCGACCGCCGGGTCGTCTGCCGGCACCTGGCCGTGGGCCCGCACGTCGAGCACCAGGTCGGCGGCGTGCGGCCACGCGCGCCCGGTGAGGGCGGCGGGCACGTCGAGCACCCGGAGCCACAGCAGGTCTCCCACCCTCGTCGTCTCGAGCCGCCGCGGGTCGGCGAGACGCCAGCGCAGCGGGTCGTCGAGGGGCCGCGACAGCAGGTCGATGCGCTCGACCAGGTCGACGCCGGCCAGGTAGGCGAAGAGGGCGGCCTCGGTGAGGTCGTCGACCGCCTGCAGGTCGCGGACGACCAGCCGGCGGGGGTCGGGGGCGGCCCGGTAGGCGCAGTAGCCGCCGTCGGTCACTGCGAACATGACCTGGGAGCCGCCGCCGCGCCGGCCGGGCGGGTCGGCCCACACGTCGCGCCAGACCGCGGCGTTGCGGTCGACCTCGCCGGCGCGGCGACGGCGGCAGGCGGCGTGGAGGCCGGGCAGCACCGCGGCCGCCTCACCGGCGTCGATGATCGTCACGTCGGCCGGCGCCACCGCCGAGCGGCCGTCGAAGGCGGCCGACCGGCGGTCGATCCGCACGTCGCAGGTGTGCACCGCGGCCCCGAAGCCGAGGCGGCCGTAGATCACCGACTCGGTGGCCCACAGCATGGCGAACGCCTCGCCCCGCCGGCGGGCGTCGTCGAGCATCGCCGCCATCATCCGGCCGAGCAGGCCCTGGCGCCGGTGGGTCGGGTGCACGCCGATGCCGCTCACCGCGGCGAAGGGCTCCACCGCCCCGTCGGGCACGACGACGTCGCGGGTGAGGGTGCAGCAGTTGCCGACCACCCGGTCCCCGTCGACGGCCAGCCAGGCCCGGCCGACCTCGAGGTGGTCGGTCCAGTGGCGCTCGCCGTCGGGGTTGCCCGGGTCGAGGAAGGGGATCGCCGCCGAGCGGGCGAACGCCGCCTGCTCGCCGTCGGCCATCGGGCGCAGCTCCGGTGCCATCGCGCCCCACCCTGCCCGACGGCGACGCCGCCGGGCGACCCGATTACCCCCGCGCCCGGTCGATCTGCTCGTTCAGGCGCTTCTCGATGAGGTCGACGCGCGCCTCGCTGTTGTTGGCGTCGCTCCCCTTGGCGTCGAGCAGCTCGGCGCGGTCCTTCTCCGCCTCGGCGGCCGCCGAGGTGTCGGCCGCGGCCAGGCGGGCGGCGACCCCTTCCTTCACCAGCTTCTCCGCCTCCTCCACGAGCGCCGAGACCATGTCGGCCTCCGGCACCACCCGGACGATCTGCCCCTGGATGAACAGGTGGCCGCGGTGCTTGCCCGCGGCGATCCCGAGGTCGGCGCTGCGCGCCTCGCCGGGCCCGTTGACGACGCAGCCCATCACCGCGACCTGGAGGGGGATCTGCTTGCCCTCGAGGGCGGCCATCGCCTCCTGCGCGACCTTGTAGACGTCGATCTCGGCCCGCCCGCACGCCGGGCAGGCAATGAGGTCGACGTTCTTGCGCTCGCGCAGGCCGAGGGCCTCGAGCAGCACCCGGCCGGCCTTCGCTTCTTCGACCGGGTCGGCGGTCAGCGAGTAGCGGATGGTGTCACCGATGCCCTCGCTGAGCAGGGTGGCGATGCCGGCGGTGGCCTTGACCGTGCCAGCCGGCGGCGGCCCGGCCTCGGTGACGCCGAGGTGCAGGGGGTGGTCGACGGCCTCGGAGAGCTGCCGGTAGGCCTCGATCATGAGCGGCACGTTCGACGCCTTGACCGAGATCTTGACGTCGTCGAAGTCGACCTCGCGGAACAGCTCGAGCTCGTGCTGGGCCGACTCGACGAGCGCCTCGGGGGTGGCCTTGCCGTACTTCTTGTAGAGGCGGGGGTCGAGGCTGCCGGCGTTGACCCCGATGCGGATCGGCACCCGCCGGGCCTTCGCCTCGCTGGCCACCAGCTTGATCTCCTCCGGCTTGCGGAGGTTGCCGGGGTTGAGGCGCAGGCAGTGCACCCCGGCCTCGAGGGCGGCGAGCGCCATCTCGACGTGGAAGTGGATGTCGGCGACGATCGGCACCGGGCTGCGGGGCACGATGCGGGCCAGGCCCTCGGCCGCCTCCTTCTCGTTGCAGGTGCAGCGCACGATGTCGGCACCGGCAGCCGACAGGGCGTAGATCTGGGCGAGGGTGCCTTCCACGTCCGCGGTCTTGGTGATGGTCATCGACTGCACGGTGATCGGCGCGTCGCCGCCCACGGGCACGTTGCCGACCATGATCTGGCGGGTGCGACGGCGCGGGTAGCGGGGCTCGGTCATCGACGTTCAGGCTACCGGCCGCCACTGCGGAGCGAACCGGCCCGCCCGGTCATCCGACCAGGTCGCGGATGTCGAGGAACAGCGACGACAGCCCGATGAACACGATCACCGCCAGGGCCACGTAGGCGATCGGGGCCATCTTGGCCACGTCGGCGCGGTAGGGCCGACCGGCCAGGCGCGACCGCACCCCTTCGTAGGCGGCGATCACCACGTGGCCGCCGTCGAGGGGCAGCAGGGGCACGAGGTTGAAGATGCCGAGCGACAGGTTGACCACCGCCAGCAGCCACAGCACCTGGCCGAAGCCGGTGTGGCCGGCCTCGTTGAACAGCTGCACCACCTTCACCGGCGACGCGAAGCGCACCCCCTGGCCGGCGGCGGAGTTGGCCGCCCTCTGGCTGGTCAGGTTGTGCACGTAGGCCGACACCCCGTGGAAGGTCACCAGGTGGCCGAGCGCGTGGAGGGTCAGGGCGGAGATGTGCACCCAGGCGCCCCCGGCGTCGCTGATCGACGCCCCCAACCCGGAGTGGACGGTGACGTAGGGGTCGATCTCGATGCCGAGGAACCCGGTGGGCCTGGTCACCGCCGGCATGCCCGCACCGGCGGCGCCGGCCGGTTGCACGACCTCGAGGTTGGCGGGGGTGGCGTGCAGCACCACCTGGTGGCCCCCCCGGTCGACGTCGAGGGTGAGCGGCACCCCGGGGTGGGCCTTCACGTAGGTGACCTGGTCGTCCCAGGTGGCGAAGTGGCGACCGTCGATGGCGGTGATGCGGTCACCGGGGCGGATGCCGGCCTGCTGCGCGGGGCTGGCGATCGTCGCGCCGGCCGGGGTGGTCAAGGCGTCGACGTTGACGATCTTCGCCGAGGGGGGCAGCGGCGGCGGCGTCAGGTAGTTGCCGTCGTCGCCGGTGAAGAAGAACATGCAGAACAGCACGACCACGGCGATGAGGAAGTGCATCGCCGACCCGGCGACGGCGACGGCGAGGCGGTTGACCACCGGACGCGACCGGTAGGTGCGGGCCTCGTCGGCGGGATCGACCTCCTCGAGGCCGGTCATGCCGATGATCTTGCAGTAGCCACCGGCGGGGATGGCCTTGACGCCGTACTCCGTCTCGCCGCGGCGCACCGACCACAGCCGAGGGCCGAACCCGACGAAGAACTCGGTGACCTTCATGCCGCCGAGCTTGGCGGTGGCGAAGTGCCCGAACTCGTGGGCGACGATGCAGAGCAGCAGGGCGCCGACGAGCAGCACCGTCTCACCGACCCCGGCGGCGAAGCCGACGGCCACCACGGCGGCGATGACCAGCACCAGGCGCACCGCCGAGGCGGCGGGGTTGGCGACCCGGTCGGGTGCGCCGTCAGCGCCCCCGGGGGCGCCGGATCCGCCGGCCATCGGCGGCGACGCCACGGTGGTCACCGGGCTGCACCGGCCCGCCGGCCGATGGCGGCAGCGGCCAGTTCGCGCCCGGTGGCGTCAGCGTCGAGCACGTCGGCAACGGTACCGGGGTCGGTGGAGCTGTAGTCATCGAGCACGTCGGCGAGCACGGCGGGGATGTCGACCCAACGGATGCGGGCGTTGAGGAAGGCGTCGACCGCGACCTCGTTGGCCCCGTTCATGCACGCCGGCGTGGTGCCACCCGCCCGCCCGGCCGCGTAGGCCAGGTCGAGGCAGGGGAACGCGGCCCGGTCGGGCGCCTCGAAGTCGAGGCGGCCCAGGCGCCCCCAGTCGATGGCCCCGAACGGCGTGGTCACCCGCCCCGGGTAGGCGAGGGCGTAGGCGATCGGCAGGCGCATGTCGGGCTCGGAGAGCTGGGCGATCGTGGCCCCGTCGGTCGTCTCGACCATGGAGTGCACGATCGACTGCGGGTGCACGACCACGTCGATGGCGTCGTAGCCGACCCCGAACAGCTCGTGGGCCTCGATGACCTCCAGGCCCTTGTTCATCAACGTCGAGCTGTCGATCGTGATCTTCGGTCCCATCGACCAGGTGGGGTGGGCCAGGGCGTCGGCCACCGTCACCTCGGCGAGCTCGGCGAGCGCCCGCCCCCGGAAGGGGCCGCCGCTGGCGGTGAGCACGATGCGGGCCAGCGGCGCCGCCGGGTCGAGGGCGGGCAGGGCGGCCATGGCGTCGGCGCCGAGCACGGCCCGCAGGCACTGGTGCACGGCGCAGTGCTCGCTGTCGACCGGCACGATCTCGGCGCCGGGGGTGGCTCTCGCCGCCTGCACCACCGGGCCGCCGGCGATCAGCGACTCCTTGTTGGCCAGGGCCAGACGTCGGCCGTCGAGCAGGGCGGCGAGGGTCACCGGCAGCCCGGCGAAGCCGACCACCCCGTTGACCACCACGTCCGCGCCGCGGGCGATCTCGGCCAGGGCCTCCGGGCCGGCCAGCACCTCGCAGCCCGGCGGCACGGCGGCCCGCAGCTCGGCGGCCAGCCCGGCGTCGGCGATGGCGACCCGGTCGGGGCGCACCGCCGCGGCCTGGGCGGCGAGGGCGTCCACCGACCGGTGGGCACCGATGGCGACGATGCGGTAGCGGTCGGGGTTGGCCGCCACCACGTCGATGGTCTGGGTGCCGATCGAGCCCGTCGAGCCGACCACGCTGACGGTCGTCACCGTCACCGGCTCAGCGCACCAGGTGCCACCACGACGCCAGGTAGTAGGCGGCGGGCAGCACGAGCAGCACGGCGTCGAAGCGGTCGAGCACGCCACCGTGGGCGGAGAGCACGCTGCCGGAATCCTTCACCGACAGGTCGCGCTTGACCATCGACTCGAACAGGTCGCCGACGGGAGCGAGCACGGCGATGGCCAGGCCGAGCACGAGGCCGTGCTTGAGGCCGCCCCACGGCGAGAGGCTGTGGCCGACGACGATCCCGGCGACCACCGCGGCGACCCCGCCGCCGATGGCGCCCTCCCAGGTCTTGGCCGGGCTGATGCTCGGTGCCAGCGGCCGGGAGCCCATCTGGCGCCCGACGAAGAACGCCACGATGTCGGCGACGACCGCCGGTATCACTGCGCCGA
Organism: Acidimicrobiales bacterium; assembly: GCA_035718085.1. Lineage (GTDB taxonomy): Bacteria > Actinomycetota > Acidimicrobiia > Acidimicrobiales > Palsa-688 > DASTHS01. The sequence continues at coordinate 23,001 of DASTHS010000177.1, forward strand.
GGAACAGGCCCCGGCCGTGCGGTGCCCGCAGCAGCAGGGCGGCGTACGAGCCGAGCAGGCCGACCCACGTGAAGGCGGTGGTCGTGACGGCGGCGTTCGCGAGGGGCCGGGCGTCGACCACCTTGAAGAGGTACCAGCACATGCTGCCGCCGAAGACCAGCGCCGTCACCAACGGCAGCGCCGCCGGGCCCCGCCAGTAGGCGGCGAACACCACGCCGAGGCTGCCAGCCAGGCCGAGCAGCGTGGCGGGCCGGAAGCCCGACGGGCGCAGCATCTCGAAGACCTCGGCGGCCGCCAAGGTCACCACGGCGGCGGCCAGCACCAGGAGGGCGGCGGGCCCGATGGCCGTGGCGATGAGCAGCAGCACCACCAGCCCGACGCCCACCACCACCCGCGGCCCGAGCTCGGCGCCGTGGCGCACGGCGCGGTGGGCGCCGGCCGGGGCGCCCGGCGGGCCGCCGGCGGGGGGCTGACCGCCGCCGCCCACCCCGGCACCCGGGCGCCGACGGGCCGGTCGGCGCCGCCGGTCGCCGCTGCGGTCGAGCGGCCGGGGGCGGCTGCCGACGCGCACCGGGGCCGGGGCCTCCTGCCAGGCGTCGCCCTCGTCGAAGCCGGCCTCGTCGATGTCGTCGAGGCCACCCGCGGCCACGATCCGGTGCTGGCCCGAGCGCTCCTCCTCGAGACGCTCGAAGTCTTCGTCGAAGGAGTAGAGATCGGAGTGCTCGGTGCGCGACGTGTCGAGGGCCCCGAGTGGGGCCTCGTCGTCGATCAGGTCGTCGAGCCCGTCGTCGACGTGGTGCCAGCCGGTGGTGTCGTCCCGCCAGGTGGTGGTGCGGTTGCCGAGGGCCTCCCAGGCAGCCAGGTCGTCGTCACCGCCGCCGGCCCGGTCGGCGAGGATGCGCGGCACCTCACCGGTCGGTGGGTCGGTCCAGTGGGGCAGATCGGTGCCGAAGCCTCCGCTCACGGGTGTCCCTTCGTTGTCGGGTGCGGCGTCGGGCGCGGGCCCGATCGGGTCGAGGCCGCCGGGGCGCAGGGCATCGGCGCTGCGTCGGTTGGGGTTGGCACGCCGGTGGTTGGGGTTGCCGGCCGGCCGGGGGGCGGCGGGGCGCGCGGCCCGGGCCGCACCATCGGCGCCGGCCGCGGCCGCCGTGTCGGTGCTGTCGG
>DASTHS010000178.1:0-10444 GCA_035718085.1 Acidimicrobiales bacterium
GGGACCCGAACTTCACCTTGCCGTCAGCCAGGGAGAACAGCGTGTCGTCCTTGCCCCGGCCGACGTTGGCGCCGGGGTGGAAGTGGGTGCCGCGCTGGCGGACGATGATGCCGCCGGGGCGGATCACCTCACCGTCGAACACCTTCACGCCGAGGCGCTGGGCGTTGGAGTCGCGGCCGTTGCGGGTGGACCCGCCACCTTTGGTCTTGGACATCGGTGCTCCCTACTTCGAGATGCCGGTGATCTCGATCTGGGTGTAGTGCTGCCGGTGACCCCACTTGCGCCGGCCCCGGGTCTTCGGCTTGTACGTGTAGCCGTGGATCTTCGGCCCCTTGGTCTCACCGACCACCCGGGCCGAGACCCGGGCGCCGCCGAGCTGCGCCGGGCCGGCGAGCACGGTTTCACCATCGACGAGGAGCACGGGCGTGAAGTCGACCGTCTCGCCCTCGGCGAGGTGCAGGAGCTCGACCGAGAGGGTCTGCCCCTCTTCGACGCGCTCCTGCTTGCCACCTGTTGCGATCACGGCGTACACGAGTCGGAGATGCTACAGCACCGGGGGCGGTGCCGGCACCCGCCTCGGGCGGGGTCAGTCGAGCAGCGCCTGGTCGAAGACCAGCCCCCGCCCGTTGCAGGTGGGGCAGCTCTGGCTGAACGACTCGACCAGGCCCTCCGAGACCCGCTTGCGGGTCATCTCGACCAGCCCCAGCTCGGAGATGTCGAAGACCTGGGTGCGGGTCTTGTCCCGGGCCAGGGCGGCCCGGAACGTCTCCATGACCTGGCGGCGGTTGCCGGCGATCTCCATGTCGATGAAGTCGATGACGATGATCCCGCCGATGTCGCGCAGGCGCAGCTGGTGGGCGATCTCCTCGGCCGCCTCGAGGTTGTTGCGGAAGACCGTCTCCTCGAGGTTGGAGCTGCCGACGTTCTTGCCGGTGTTCACGTCGATGACGGTGAGCGCCTCGGTGCGCTCGATGATCAGCGAGCCGCCCGACGGCAGCCACACCTTGCGGTCGAGCGCCTTGTGCACCTGCTCGTGGACGTGGAAGCGCTCGAACGGCGGCAGCGGGTCGTCGCTGTCGGAGGCCAGTTCGACGCGGTCGGCGAGCTCGGGGCTGATGGTGGCGACGTAGTCGCGCACCTCTTCGAAGAGGGCCTGGTCGTCGATGACCACCCCGCGGTAATCCCGGTTGAACTCCTCGCGGATGACCCGCACCGCCATGTCCGGCTCGCGGTAGAGCAGGGCCGGCGTCTTGGCGGTGGCCGCCAGGGCCTCGATGCGCTCCCACTGCGAGAGCAGGCGGCGCACGTCGCGCTGCAGCTCGTCGGGGTCGGCGCCCTCGGCAGCGGTGCGCACGATGAGCCCGTGGCCGGGCTGGCGCACCTCGTCGAGGATGCGCCGGAGGCGCTTGCGCTCGTCGTCGGGCAGCCGCTTGCTGATGCCGTAGGTGTCGCTGCCGGGGATGAGCACCACGAACCGGCCGGGCAGCGACACCTCCTGGGTGAGGCGTGCCCCTTTGGTGCCGATGGGGTTCTTGGTGACCTGGCACAGCACCGTCTGGCCGTTCTTCAGCAGCTGCTCGATGCGGGCGTCCTTCGCCGGCCCCGACAGGTTGCCCCGGGTCGGCTTGGCGCCCCCCGCCGGCGCCTCGAGGTCGTCGCGGTCGTAGCGCACGTCGCCGCGGTAGAGCACGGCGTTCTTCGGCGTGCCGATGTCGATGAAGGCCGCCTCCATGCCAGGCAGCACGTTCTGCACCCGGCCGAGGTAGATGTTGCCGTCGATCTGGTTGGCGTCGTCGGTGGGCCGGCTGACGTAGTGCTCGATGAGCGTGCGGCCCTCGAGCACGGCGATCTGGGTGGCCTGCGGCGTCTTGTGGACGACCATGAGGTAGCGGCCGACGGGCCGCCCCTTGCGCTCGCGGCCCCGGCGGGCCTCGACCGGCTCGGCGTCCACCCGGTCGCCCAGGTCGTCGTCACGCAGCACCGCCTCGACGGGCGCGGGGACCGGCCGGCGGGGGGCGGGGCGATCGCCGCGCTCGGCGCGCCCGCCGCGGGCCCGCCGGCGCTTCTTGCCCGCTCCCCCACCGCCGTCGTCGGCGGCGCCTGCCGGCGGTGCGGGCGCCGGGCGGGTGTCGCCGATGCGGGGACGGGCCGGCCCACCGGCGGCGGGGACCACGGCGGCCGCCGACCCCGGCGCCGTCGAACCGGGCGCGCCGCCCCGGCCGAGCGGTGCGGGGCCGCCGGCTACGGCGCTGGCCGGGCGCTCGACGCCGGCGTCACCTGCCGGGCCGTCGCCGGCCCCTGCGCCGCCGTCACCCCCGTTGTCGGCGGGGTCGCCGGGGCGCCCGGTGCGGGTCCGCCCGCCGCGCGAGCCGCGGCGGCGCTTGCGGGCCTGGCCGTCGGGGCCGGGGGGCGGGGGCGTCGGCGACGGCGAGCCGGTCGGCTCGGGTGTCGGCCCCGGAAGGGGCGTCGCCGCGTCGGACATGGGCAAACCTCCTCATGACGCACGCTCCACGGCGTGCGGTGCGTGCGTCGCTGCGGGCGGCCCGTCGAGGGGCTCGCACCGCGCGCCGTCGCGCCAGATCCACTGGTGTTGCCTGCGCACGCCGTGCTCGACGAGGTCACCACCGAACGCGGTGACCACGTCGCCGGGACGCAGCCCACGGGGCTTGGTGGCGAGCTCCGCCTCCAGCCACCCCCCGTCGGCCACGCGCAGGTCGAAGATGCCGGGGCGGATGTCCTCGACGACATCGTTCCCCTTGTGCCGCCGCACGACGGGCGCGGCGGTGGTGCCGAGGAGGGCCTCGACGCGCTCGGCCAGCTCCCCGGTCGCCACCGGGTCGGCGACGTCGGGTCGCCGGGCCGTGAACCGCCACGTGCACGAGGTGACGTCCTCCTGCAGTGACGGGGTGCGCGGGTCGATCACCCCGACCGCGGTGGCGTCGACGCCGACCGGCAGGGCGGCGGAGAGCACCGCCGGCAGGTCGTCGGGGACCGCGGCGCCCTCGACCAGATCGAGGTCGAGGTACTCGGCGACCGATTCGTGGCCGGTGGGCAGGGCGAGGCCGAAGCTCACCTTGGGTCGGGGGGAGAAGCCCTCCGAGTAGGCGAGGGGCAGCCCGATGCGCCGGAACGCCCGCTCCCACATGCGGGCCACGTCGCGGTGGCTGGTGAAGCGCACCTTGCCGACCTTGGCGAAGCGCACCCGCACCCTGGTCACCGGGTCACCCCGAGGGTCACCGGCACGGGGCCGCCGGGCCGGCCGAGGCCCTGGCCGGTGCCCTGGCTGCCCCCGGCGGGCGGGACGGGCGACGCCACGACGTGCTCCAGGCCGAAGCCGGTGCACGCCCCGCAGTCGTAGCAGGGCGTCCAGCGGCAGTCTTCGGTGCCCGACGCCACCAGGGCCGCCTGCCACTCGTCCCAGAGGAAGTCCGGGTGCAGGCCGGCCGACACGTGCGCCCAGGGCAGCACCTCGTCGCGGTCACGGTCGCGGTGCACGTACCAGTCGATCGACAGGCCGTGGGCGGCCATGGCGTCGGTCCAGCGGTCGAGGTCGAAGTGCTCCGACCACTCCTGGAAGGTGCCGCCGCGACGCCACACCTCTTCGATGACCGCACCGATGCGGCGGTCGCCGCGGCTGGCGATGCCCTCGGCCAGGCTGGCGCGCGGGTCGTGCCAGCGCAGCTGGGTGCCCCGGTCCCGGCGGGTGGCCTCCCGCAGCAGCCCGACCTTGCGGCCCAGGTCGGCGACGGTGTCCTGCCCGAACCACTGGAACGGGGTCTGCGGCTTGGGCACGAACCCGCCGACCGAGGCGGTCACCGACGCCCCCTTGGTGTGGCGTCGGCCGACCGCCACGCAGGTGCGGGCCAGCTCGGCGATGCCGAGCACGTCGTCGTCGGTCTCGGTGGGCAGACCGATGAGGAAGTACAGCTTGACGCGGCGCCAGCCCTGCGAGAACGCCGACTCGACGGCGCCGTAGAGGTCGTCCTCGGTGATCAGCTTGTTGATGACCTGGCGCATGCGCCAGGTGCCCCCCTCGGGGGCGAAGGTGAGGCCGGTGCGGCGCACCTTCTGGATCTCGCTGGCCACCCCGACGGTGAACGCGTCGACGCGCAAGCTGGGCAGGCTCACTCCCACCTGGCCGGCGCAGGTCGGGTCGTTGACGATGCCCGAGACCACCTCGTCGATGCCCGAGAAGTCGGCGCTCGACAACGAGGTGAGGCTGACCTCGTCGTAGCCGGTCCGGGCCAGGCCGTCGGCGACCATCTGGCGCACCTGCGCGGCCGGGCGCTCGCGCACCGGCCGGGTGATCATGCCGGCCTGGCAGAACCGGCAGCCGCGGGTGCAACCCCGGAAGATCTCGACGTTGAGGCGGTCGTGCACCACCTCGGTGAGGGGCACCAGCTGCGACTTCGGGTACGGCCACGCCGCCAGGTCGGCGATGGTGCGCTTCTCGACCACGGCGGGCACGTCGGCGTGCCGGGGGGTGACCGCGACGAGGCGGGGCCCGTCGTAGGTGACCTCGTACATCGACGGCACGTAGACGCCGGGCACCCGGGCCAGGTCGTGGAGCAGCCGTTCCCGGCTGCCGGGCCCCCGCCCACCGGCCTTCCAGGCGGCGACGGCCTCGGTGATCTCGGCGACGACCTCCTCGCCGTCGCCGATGGCGAAGGCGTCCACGAAGTCGGCCAGCGGCTCGGGGTTGTAGGTGCAGTGGCCGCCGGCGATCACCAGGGGGTGCTCGGGGCCTCGCTCGGCCGCCCGCACGGGCACGCCGGCCAGGTCGATGCAGTTGAGCACGTTGGTGTAGACCAGCTCGGCGGACAGGTTGAACGCCAGCACGTCGAACGCGGCGGCGGGCCGGTGGGTGTCGACGCTGAAGAGGGGCACGCGCCGCCCGCGCATCGCCGCCTCCATGTCGGTCCACGGCGCGTAGCTGCGCTCGGCGACGGCGTCGTCGCGCTCGTTCAAGATCTCGTAGAGGATCTGCAGGCCCTGGTTGGGCAGCCCCACCTCGTAGGCGTCGGGGTACAGCAGCAGCCACGCCGCCTTGTGGGCGGCGTGCACCGGGCGGCGGGCCCCGTCTTCGCAGCCGATGTAGCGGGCCGGCTTCTGCACGCCGGCGAGCAGCGGCTCGACCTCCGACCAGATGCTCGTCATGACCGCGCCACCTTACCGTCGGGCCCCGGCCCGCCCCCCGGGACCGTGGTCAGCTGAACCGGCGCATGCGCACGTTGAGCACCAGGCCGATGCCGGCGAAGCACGCCAGCTCGGCCGAGCCGCCGTAGCTCATGAACGGCAGCGGGATGCCGGCGATCGGCATGATGCCCATGGTCATGCCCATGTTCTCGAAGATCTGGAACACCAGCATGCCCAGCACCCCGATGCAGATCAGGGTGCCGACCTGGTCACGCGCCAGGGCCGCGGCGCGCCAGATGCGCCATGCCACCACCGCGAAGAGGGCCAGCAGCAGGCCCGACCCGACCAGGCCGACCTGCTCACCGACGGCGGTGAAGATGAAGTCGGTGCGCTGCTCGGGCACGTAGCTGAGGTTGGTCTGGGTGCCCTTGCCGATGCCCTTGCCGAGCAGCCCGCCGTCGCCGATGGTGATCTTCGACTCGGCCAGGTTGTACTGGGTCTGCCCGGCGGCGGTCGCCAGCAGCTTCGTGTTCGGCTGATCGGGGGTGTTGACGAACGAGGTCAGCCGGTCGCGCTGGTAGGTCTTCAAGACCCCGAAGTGCACCACGCCGAACATGCCCACCACCGTGACGAGGGCGAGCACGGCGAGGTGCCGCCCGGGCGTCCCCCCGACGACGAGCACGCCGAGCAGCACCGCAGCCAGCACCAGGGCACTACCGAGGTCGGGCTGCTTGTAGATCAGGGCGAAGGGGATGGCGGCCAGGGCGAGCAGCACGGCCAGCGACCGGGTGGTCAATCGGCCCCGGTGCTGGGCGGTGTAGGCGGCCAGGGCCAGGATCAGGCCGATCTTGGCGAACTCGGAGGGCTCGAACTGGTACGAGCCGAACTGGAACCACGCCTGGGCGCCCTTGGACTTGTGGCCCACGACGTAGACGGCCATGAGCATCAGCACCGACAACCCGTAGATGGCGACGGCCCAGTCACGGAAGCGCCGGTAGTCGATGGCGGCGAGCACCCCCATCACCACCACGCCGAGCACGAGGAAGATCGCCTGCTTCTTCGCGTAGTAGGTGGGGGCGAGGCCCTGGATCTGCAGCTGGTCGCGGGTGGCGGTGTAGATCATCAGCACGCCGAACGCGGCGATGGCCACCGTGGCCAGCACGAGGGCGACGTCGAGGTGCAGCCACGTCGAGGTCGCGCTGGTGCGGCGCGGTGCCCGGTTCCCGGGGGCGGGGCTGATCATCGGGTCGTCTCCGTCACACTGGTCATGTCGCTGCTCCCTTGGCGGTCACGGCGGCCACCGGCTGGGCGGGCAGGCCGTAGAGGGCGTCGTAGATCTGGCGCACCACCGGTGCGGCGATCGACGCCCCGTAGCCCGAGTCCTCCATGAGGGCGGTCACCTCGAACGTCGGCGCCGACGCCGGGGCGAAGCTGGTGAACACCGAGGTGTCCTGCTTGCCGGCCGCGGTGACCTGGGCGGTGCCGGTCTTGCCGGCGATGTCCTTGCTCTCGAGCGGGCTGCCGGGGAAGTAGAAGTCGTTGTAGGCGGTGCCCTTCGGGTTGTTCACCACGCCCTCGAAGCCGGCGACCATGGCGGCGTGCTGCGCCGGGTCGAGCGGCACCGTGGCGTTCACCTTCGACGTGTAGGCCTGCACCACCTGGGGGGCGACGCCTGCCGCCGGGTCGCCCTGCGTCTGGGCGTCGAGGGCCAGCCGGGGTTGGTAGACGGTGCCGCCGTTGGCGAAGCCGGCATACGCGTTGGCCAGCTGCAGCGGCGTCACCTCGTCCTCGAACTGGCCGATGGCCATCTGGGCACTGTCGCCGGTGTACCAGGTGCCCGTGGCGTAGAGCTTCGGGTACTGCTTGTAGGCGGCGGCCACCGACTTGGGGGTGGGGATCAGCCCGCTCGACTCGTTCGGCAGGGCGATGCCGGTCTGGCCGCCGAAGCCGTACGCGCGCGCCACCTTCTGCAGCGCCTCGTCACCGAGGCGCCCGCGCGAGTTCCAGAAGTCGGCCCCGAGGGTGTTGAAGTAGATGTCGGAGCTCTCGGTGATCGCCGTCGACAGCGTGATGTTGCCGAGCACCTCGCTGTTGTCGTTGTGGAAGACCTGGTTGCCGATCTTGATGCTGCCGGTGTCGTGGAACACCGAGTTGGCGCTGATGAACCCGTCCTGCAGGGCGGCGGAGGCGGTGACCAGTTTGAAGGTCGAACCGGGGGCGTACTGGCCCTGGATGGCCCGGTCGAGCAGCGGTTCGTCCTGCGCCGGGTCGGTGTAGTAGCGGTACTGCGCCTCGCTGATGCCGCCGACGAAGGCGGCGGGGTCGTAGTCGGGGTAGGTGGCCAGGGCGATGACGGTGCCGTCGCGGGGGTCTTCGACCACGGCGGAGCCGGCGGGCGCCGAGAAGTTCCGCTTGGTCACCGTGTCGTACTGGGTGCGCGCCACCCCGAGGCCCTGCTGCACCGCGGCCACCGCCGCCTGCTGGATGGGGCCGTCGATGGTCAGCCGCAGGTCGTGGCCCTGCACGGGCGCCGAGTCGCTGATGGTGCCGAGCACGTTGCCGCGGGAGTCGACCTGCACGCGGGTGACGCCCGGCTGGCCCCGCAGCACCGACTCGTAGGTGGCCTCCACCCCGGCCAGGCCGATCTGGTCGCCCGGCTGGTAGCCCTGCGCCTTGAGCTTGGTCAGCTCGGTGCCGGTGATCTGACCCACGTAGCCGACGATGTTGGCGGCGGCGACGCCCATCGGGGTGTAGCTGCGCACCGTCTCGGTGGTGGCGGTCACCCCGGGGAAGAGGGCCTGGTGCTCCTGGACGTAGAGGATCTGCGACGGCGACGCGTTGGGCAGCACCGGCACCGGCGTGTAGGGGGCGTACTGGGTGTTGGCGATCAAGCCCTGCAGCGTGGTGACCGAGGTGCCCATCAGCGCCGCCAGGCGGTCGAGCACGGGCGACCCGGCGGGCACGTCCTGGCGCTGCACCTCGATCACCGGCTCGTTGACGTTGCCGACCAGCACGTTGCCGTTGCGGTCGAGGATGCGGCCGCGGGGGGCCTGGGTGTAGAGGATGCGCACGCCGTTGGTCTCCGCCGTCTTGGTGGCGACGGGCGCGTTGATGACCTGCAGGAACCACAGGCGGGCGAAGAGGGCGGCGAAGAGGCAGCCCACCACGACCAGCACCACGGTCAGCCGGAGGCGGGCGGTCGCCGGTTCAGGGGGAACGGCCATGGGCGGCAGGCATTGTGCCACCCGAGGTCGGGCTCCGGTCGGCGCCCGCCGCTACCGGGCGGCCAGCACCTCGGGTCGACCGCCGAGCCGGTCGACGCCCGCGCTGCCCCGCCCGGCCCGGGCGTAGGCCCAGCTGACCGGCACCGCCAGGAGCGCGCTCCAGGCCGCCTCCACGAGGGTGACGCGCACCAGCGCGCCCCGGCCGGCCAGCACCAGCTGGTGCTGGCCGACGAGGTCCCCGAGCACGACGAAGACCACGACGGCCGCCACCGTGGCGGCGAAGGCCAGCACCGGCGTGAGGAGCCGGCCGGCCGGCAGCACGTTGTCGCGCAAGGCCCCGACGCCGTAGCCCACCAGGCAGAACGTCAACGCCTCGAGGCCGACCGGGGTGCCGCTGGCGTAGAGGTCGCCGAGCAGGCCGGCGGCGAAGCCGACGACGACGCCGTGGGCGGCGCCGCCCCGGATCGCCGCGGCCAGGCCGACCACCAGCAACAGGTCGGGGGCGGCGCCGGCCACCCGCAGGTCGGCGGCGACGGTGGCCTGCACCAGCAGCGCCAGCACGGCCAGGGCGGCGATGCGCAGGCGCGCCCGCCCGGGGGGGCTCACGGCCCGGCGGTGCCCGCCGGGGCGGCCCCTGCGGCGGTCTGCGGTGACCACAGCTCCACCTCGACGACGTCGAGGCGGCCGAGGTCGACGAGGGGCTTGAGGGTGACCGCGGGCTCCGCGTTGGTCGAGCTGGTGGTGACCGACGCCACCGTGCCGACCGGGATCCCGGCCGGGTAGCGCTCGAGCGGGAGCCCGCTGGTCGCCACGGCGTCGCCCTTGTGCACCTGCGGGGGGGCGGCGGCGGTGCTGATCACGGTCACCTTGAGCGGGGAGCCAGGGCCGACGCCCTCGGCGGTCCCGGTGTTGGCCCCCGGCAGGCTCACGCCCACCACCGCCCCCGGGTCGGTGAGCAGGTCGACGGTGGCGGTGTGGGCCGACACGGCGCCGACGCTGCCGACCAGGCCGCCGGGGGTGGCGCCCCCTGCGGGGCCGCCGACGCCCGCGGCGACCACCGGCTGGCCGACGGCGAGCCCGTCGGCGCTGCCCTTGTCCAGGGTGATGGCGTTGTCGAAGTTCGACGAGCCCTGGTCGATGACCAGGGCCTGCACGGTCGGGATCGACCCGACGAAGCTCAGGTGGGCGCCGGCGATGATCGCCTGGGCCTCGGCGGTGGCGGCGGCGGCGGCGATGCTCTGGGCCTGCATCGCCGCGATCTGCCGGCGCAGCCGGTCGTTCTCCGCCCGGAGCGACCCGTAGTCGGCGGCGCCGGTGAGGAAGTTGCCGAGGGGCGCCAGCGCCGCGTGGGTGGCCGACTGCACGGGCGCCAGCCCGTCGTGCAGGCGGCCGCGCACCTGGCCGAGGACGCCGCCGTGCGCTGCGCGCGAGTCGATGGTCACCAGGGTGACCCCGACCAGCAGCAGGGCGAAGAGCAGGGTTCGGGTGCGCTGCGAGCGTCGGGCGACAGCCAAGAGCGAGCCGGGGCGCTAGCGGCTGTTGGCCGACATCAGCACGCCCTTCAGCACGTCGAACTCCTCGAGGCACTGCCCGCTGCCGATGGCGACCGACTGCAGGGGGTTGTCGGCGATCACGATCGGCATGCCGGTCTCGGCGTTGAGGCGGGCGTCGAGGCCGTGCAGCAGGGCGCCGCCGCCGGTGAGCACGATGCCCTGCTCCATGATGTCGGCGGCCAGCTCCGGCGGGGTCTTGTCGAGGGTGACCTTCACGGCGTCGACGATCGACGCCACCGGCTCCTCGATGGCCTCGCGGATCTCCTCGGTCGTGGTGACGATGGTCTTGGGCAGGCCGGTGATGAGGTCACGGCCGCGGATCTCGGCGTGCAGCTCCTCCTCGAGGGGGCAGGCGGAGCCGAGGGCGATCTTGATCTCTTCTGCGGTGCGCTCGCCGAGGGCGAGGCTGTACTCCTTCTTGATGAACTGGATGATCGCCTCGTCGAGCTCGTCGCCGCCGATGCGGACCGACTGGCTGGTCACGATCCCGCCGAGGGAAATGACGGCCACCTCCGTGGTGCCCCCGCCGAT
>DASTHS010000179.1:0-14115 GCA_035718085.1 Acidimicrobiales bacterium
CGCGACGTCGGCGAGGCGCACCGCGGCCCACATCGCTCTCGGCGTCGCCAGGGCGGCGTCGCCCGCGACCACGGCGCTGAAGCGGTCGTCGCCGCCATGCAGGAGCCACACCCAGCCGGGGCGGTGGGCGGCGAGCCCGTCGGCGAACTGCTCGACGGTGAGGGCCCCGGGGGCGGCCGCCACCGGTCGCATGAGGTGGGCGACGGTGGCGCCGTCCAGGCAGTGCGCCGCGGCCGACGACCGGGCCTCGGCGGCGGCGGCGCCGACGACCCACCAGCCGAGCAGCCCGACGGCCAGGCCGTCGGCCGGCCGGCCGCGGCCGACCAGCAGCCAGGCGCCGGCCGCGACGACCGCGAGGCCCACCACACGGCTCACGCGGGCGGTGGTCGTGCTGGCCCGCCCCGGGTCGTGGGTGAGCCACCACAGGGTGGCGTGCACGATGCGGCCACCGTCGAGGGGCGTGGCTGGCATGAGGTTGAACACCGCCAGGGCGATGTCGATGGCGGCCAACCACAGCAGGGCGGCGGCGGCCAGGGCCCGCCCCGACCCCGGCCCGGCGACCGCAGCCCGGGCGGCGAGGGCCGCGCCCCCCGCCAGCGCGCTGGTGAGGGGGCCGGCGCCCGCGACCGCCGCCTCCCACGCCGGGCCGGGGACGTCGCCCTCCATGCGGGTCACGCCACCGAGCCACGACAGCGTGATGCCGCCCACGGCCAGGCCGGCGCGCCGGGCGACCAGGGCGTGGGCCGCCTCGTGGGCCAGGACCCCGGCGACCAGCCCGACGGCGGTGAGCGCCCCCGTGCCCCAGTAGGCGGCGGCGGCCCGGCCGGGCACGTCGAGGGGCAGGCGCGACCGGGCCAGGCCGCCGCCGACCACCACGACCATGGCGAGCAGGCTCCAATGGGCGCCCACCGACACCCCGCGCACCTTCCCGAAGCGCACCGTGTCGCGCAGGCCGAGCACGATCGCTACTCGGGGTCGAGGCCGCGCCGGCTGGCGGCCGCCGCCCGCCGGGCCTCGGCGGCGGCGTCGCGCTCGGCGATGGCATGGCGCTTGTCGTAGCGGCGCCGGCCCCGGGCGAGCGCGAGGTCGACCTTGGCGTGCCCGTCCTTGAAGTAGACCGCCAGGGGCACCAGGGTGAGCTGCTCCTGGCCGACCCGTTCGGCCAGCTCGTCGATCTGGCGCCGGTGCAGCAGCAGCTTGCGGCTGCGGTCGCTGTCGACGGCGCCGAAGCCGGTGGCGAACACGTAGGGGGCGATGTGCACGCCGTGCAACCACACCTCCCCGTCTTGCACCCGTGCGTAGCTGTCGCGCAGCGCGATGTTGCCGTCGCGCACCGACTTGACCTCGGAGCCGACCAGCACGATGCCGGCCTCGACCGTGTCGAGGATGTCGAAGTCGAAGCGGGCGCGCCGGTTCTGGGCGACCGGCCGAACGCCGCTCGCCATGGCCGACGCCTTCTTGGCTCCCTTGTTCTTCGACGACACAGCGGGGCCACGGTACCGTCGCCGGCACCGTGCTCGAGCTCCCCGCTGCCGTGGTCGACGAGGTGGTGGCCGCCTGCCTGGCCGGCTACCCCCTCGAGGTGTGCGGCCTGCTGGCCGGCTCGGTGACGGCGGACGGCTCCTCGGCGCTCGTCGCGTCGAGCACCACCACCCCCAACGCCGCAGCGTCGGCCCGCGTCTACACCGTCGAGCCGGTGGCCCTGCTGCGGGCGGACCGGGCCGCGGACGACGCCGGCCTGACGCTGTGCGGGGTGTGGCACAGCCACACCCACACCGACGCCGTGCCCTCGCCGACCGACGTCGCGGCGGCGCCCGACCCGGGGTGGTGGTACCTGCTGGTGTCGCTGCGCGACGTCGAGCCGAAGCTGCGCGCCTGGCGCATCCGCGACGGCGTGGTCGAAGAGGACGCGGTGGCCGTACGATGATGACCTGACGGGTCGGGTTTCCCGGCCCGCCGCCCGACCACACCCTGGAGGCCCCCGCCGTGCCCGTTGCCGTCCGCCTGCCCACCGTGCTCCGGCCCTCTGCGGGAGGGGCGTCGACCGTGCAGGCCGCCGGGGCGACCGTCGGCGAGGTCTTCGACGACCTGGTGCGCCAGCACCCCGGCCTGCGCGACCAGCTGCTCACCGGCGACGGGGAGCTGCACCGGCACCTCAACGTGTTCCTCAACGACGACGACATCCGCTACCTGGGCAAGCTCGGTGCGAAGGTCAGCGACACCGACACGCTGACCCTGATGCCGGCCGTCGCCGGCGGCTGACGTGGCCCGCTACGAGTCGGTGCTCGACCTGATCGGCGACACCCCCCTGGTCGAGGTCAGCGCCCTGTCGCCCAACCCCCGGGTGCGCATCTTCGCCAAGCTCGAAGGGCAGAACCCGGGCGGCTCGGTCAAGGACCGCGCCGCCAAGGCCATGGTCGAGGAAGCCGAGAAGGACGGCAGCCTCCGGCCCGGCCAGCAGATCCTCGAGTCGTCGTCGGGCAACACCGGCATCGCCCTGGCCATGATCGCCAAGGTCAAGGGCTACCCGATCAAGATCGTCCTGCCCGACAACGTCTCGGTCGAGCGGCGACAGCTGCTCGAGCTGTGGGGGGCGGAGATCATCCCGTCACCCGGGTCGGAGGGGTCGAACGGTGCCATGCGCCGGGCGCGCGACCTGGCGGCCGAGCACCCCGACTGGTGGTTCCCGTACCAGTACGCCAACCCCGCCAACCCTCGCGCCCACTACGAGGGCACCGGCCCGGAGATCTGGCGCGACTGCCCGGAGGTCACCCACTTCGTGGCCGGGCTGGGCACGGCCGGCACCCTCATGGGCGTCGGGCGGTTCCTGAAGGAGCGCAACCCCGACGTGCAGGTGTGGGCCGTGCAGCCGCCGGCCGGCGAGATGGTCGACGGCCTCAAGAACCTCGACGAGGGCTTCATCCCGCCGGTGTTCACCGACAACGACGGCTTCGACCTCCTCGACCGGTCGAAGGTGGTGGGCCCACGCGAGTCGATCGAGTGGGTTCGCCGGCTCGCCGACGTCGGCATCTTCGCCGGCATCTCCTCGGGCGCCATCATGGCGGCGGCGGCAAAGTGCGCGGCCGAGATCGACGAGGGCGCCATCGTGACCGTGATCTGCGACGGCGGGTGGAAGTACCTCTCGACGGGCGCTTGGACCGGTGACATCGACGAGGTCACCGAGCGGGCCCGTTCGGTCATCTACTTCTGAGCCGGCGGTGGACGACCGGCCGATCGGGGTCTTCGACAGCGGGTTCGGTGGCCTCACCGTGGCCAGGGCGATGATCGACCTGCTGCCGGGCGAAGACCTCGTCTACGTCGGCGACACCGGGCGCTACCCCTACGGGCCCCGCCCGCAGGCCGAGGTGGCCAGCTTCGCCCGGGAGATCACCGGCTGGCTGGTCGACGAGGTCGGCGTGAAGATGGTCGTGGTGGCCTGCAACACCGCCACCGCCGCCGCCCTCGAGCTGCTCCGCTTCGAGTTCGACGTGCCCTTGGTCGGGGTGATCGACCCCGGCGTGCGGGCGGCCATGCGGGCCACGCGGTCGGGGCGCGTCGGGGTGATCGGCACGGTCGGCACCATCGGGTCGGGCGCCTACCAACGGGCGGCCACCGCCGCGGCCCGGGGCCGCGCCGTGGAGCTCACCCTGGCCGCCTGCCCGGGCTTCGTCGAGTTCGTCGAGCGGGGCGACACCGCCTCCGAGCAGGTGCACGTCCTCGCCGAACGGCTGCTGGCCCCGGTCGTCGCCGCCGGCGTCGACACCCTGCTGCTCGGCTGCACCCACTACCCCTTCCTGGCCCGCACCATCAGCGACGTGGTCGGCCGTCACGTCGTGCTGGTCAGCTCGGCCGACGAGACCGCCTTCGAGGTGCGGGCCATCCTCGACGAGACCGGCGGGGGCCGGCGGGCGGCCAAGCAGGGCGCCCAACGGTGGCTGTCGTCGGGTGACGTCGCCACCTTCGAGGCGCTCGGCCGACGCCTGCTCGGCCCGGAGCTGCACGGCGTCGAACGGTGGGGTGGGCGGTGAGCAGCCGGCGCGCCGACGGCCCCCTGGCGCTCACCGTGCTCGGCTGCGACGGCAGCTACCCGGGCCCGGGCGGCGCCTGCAGCGGCTACCTGGTCACCTGCGCCACCACCACGGTGTGGCTCGACGCCGGGCCGGGCACGCTGGCGGCGCTGCAGACCCACATCGACATGCGGGAGCTCGACGCCGTCGTGCTGACCCACGAGCACGCCGATCACTGGAGCGACCTCGAGCACTTCGCCGTGGCCTGCAAGTGGTACCTCGGCCGCACCGGGGTGCCGGTGCACGCACCCGCCGACCTGATCGCCGCGGCGCGCCGCCGCCTCGGCGAGGTCGACCTCGACGGGGCGCGCGTGCTCGACTGGCGCCCGACCACCCCCGACGAGCAGCTGAGCATCGGAGCGATGACCTTCACCTTCTCCCGCACCGACCACCCGGTGCAGACCTTCGCCGTGCGCGTCGACGCCCACGGCCGGTCACTCGGCTACAGCGCCGACACCGGGCCCCGCTGGCCCCTCTCCGCCCTCGGCCCCGACCTCGACCTGGCGGTGGTCGAGGCCACCTGGCTGGCCGACCACGAGCGCGACGGGGCCCCGCACCTCTCGGCCCGCCAGGCCGGCGCCACCGCCCGGGCCGCAGGCGCAGCTCGCCTGGTGCTCACCCACGTGCTGCCGACGGTGCCCCGGGCCGCCGCCGAGGACGAGGCCGAGGCCGCCTTCGGCGGCCCGGTCGAGGTGGCGGGCTGTGGCGCCCGCTACGTCGTCTGATGGCCCGGGTCGACGGTCGGACCCCCGACCAGCTCCGTCCCGTCGAGCTGCTGCGCGACTACACGGTGTTCGCGGCCGGCTCGGTGCTGATCTCGATGGGCCGCACCCGGGTGCTGTGCACGGCCTCGGTCGCCGAGGACGTGCCCCGGTGGATGCGGGGCAGCGGCAGGGGGTGGGTCACCGCCGAATACTCCATGCTGCCGGGGGCGTCACCCGAGCGCATCGATCGTGAGGCGGCCAGGGGCAAGCAGTCCGGGCGCACGCAGGAGATCCAGCGGCTCATCGGCCGGTCGCTGCGCGCCGTGACCGACCTCGAGGCGATGGGGGAGGTGCAGATCACCCTCGACTGCGACGTGCTGCAGGCCGACGGCGGCACCCGGACGGCGTCGATCTGTGGCGCCTTCGTCGCCCTCCACGACGCGTGCACCCGGCTGGTCGCCACCGGGCGCATGCGGGCCAACCCCCTCACCGACGCGTGCGCCGCCGTGTCGGTCGGGGTCGTCGGCGGCACCCCGATGCTCGACCTGGCCTACGTCGAAGACAGCCGGGCGGAGGTCGACATGAACGTCGTCATGACCGGCGGCGGCCGGTTCGTGGAGGTGCAGGGCACCGCCGAGGGGGCGACCTTCAGCCGGGAGGAGCTCGACGGCCTGCTCGAACTGGCCGCCGGCGGCATCCGCGACCTGGTGGCCGCCCAACGGGGCGTGCTCGCCGAGCCGCCACCCCTGCGCGCCCCGTGACCGGCGAGCGCTTCGTGCTGGCCACCGCCAACCCCGACAAGGCCGACGAGATCCGGGCGATCCTCGGTGAGGAGGTGGCGCTGGTGCCCCGCCCGTCGCACGTCCCCGACGTCGACGAGACCGGCGACACCCTCGAGGCGAACGCCAGGCTCAAGGCCGACGCGCTCGTCGCCGCCACCGGGATGCCCGCCATCGCCGACGACACCGGGCTCGAGGTCGACGCCCTCGGGGGCGCGCCGGGCGTCTACTCCGCCCGCTTCGCCGGTGAGCACGCCACCTACGACGACAACGTCGCCAAGCTGCTCGCCGACCTCGACGGCGTCGCCGACCGCCGGGCCCGGTTCCGCACCGTGGCCGTGGCCCGGTGGCCCGACGGGCGCGAGGTGCTCGTCGACGGGGTGGTGGAGGGCACCATCACCACCGAGCGGCGCGGCGGCGGGGGGTTCGGCTACGACCCGGTGTTCGTGCCGGCGGGCTGGCAGCGCACCTTCGCAGAGGCCAGCGCCGACGACAAGCACGCCGTCAGCCACCGCGGCCGGGCGTTCCGTGCGCTGGCCGCCCGGTTGACGGCCTCGTAGGCAGCTACCACCCGCGGAGGTCGACGGGCCACCGGTCGACCACGTCGTCGCCCCGCACGGCCCACATGGCCGCGTGGTAGGCGACGGTCGGGTCGCAGTGGGCGGGCACGAGGCGCACCCGGTCGCCGAGGGCGGGCATCGGGTCGGCCGACCACACCAGGTGCTCGTCGGAGGTGAACCAGACGTCGCCGCCCCCGACGGGGCGCGGGTCCCCGTGGTCCATGCCGAACGCCTTCAGCCCGGCGTCGGCGACGACCCAGCCGCCCCGGTGCGCGCTGATGACGGTGGCCAGCACGAACAGCGCCTGGCCGAAGGGCAGGCCGAGCTCGCCGTACGCCGTGTCCATGAGGACGTAGCTGCCCGCCTGGAGCTCGGTGACCGCGGCGTTGAGGTCCCAGCTGCCCGTGCCCCCGCCCGACACCACCTCGGCGCCGATCGCCTGGGCCGCAGCCGCCAGCGCGGACGCGGACGCCTCCACCTCCGCCCGGCGGCGCACGCCGTCGGCGATGCCGACGGCGTGGCCCTCGTAGCCCATGACCCCCCGCACGTGCAGCCCCAGGGCGCGGGCCCGCTCGGCGAGCCGGGGCACGTCGGCGGGGTCGCAGCCGCACCGGGGGAGGCCTACGTTCACGTCGACGAGCACCTCGCGCACGCCCCCCGCGGCGGCGGCGTCGACCGTCGCGTCGGAGTCGACCGCCACGGTCACCCGGTGGCCGGCGGCCACCACGGCCCCGAGCCGGGTGGCGTCGAGCACCTCGTTGGCGAGGAGCAGGTCGGCGCCGAGGCCGGCGGCGGCCATGCCCTCCACCTCTCGGATGGTGGCGCAGGTGAACCCGGCGTGGCCGGCGGCGGCCTGCCGGGCGGCCAGGCTGGTGCACTTGTGGGCTTTGACGTGGGGCCGCAGCCGGGGGCCGGGCAGGGCGGCGGCCATGGTCGCGATGTTGGCGTCGAGCACGTCGAGGTCGATGAGCAGCGCCGGGGTCGGCAACTCGGAGGTGTGCACCTCGCGACGGTAGATGCCCGGCCGTCCCCGTGGGCCGGCGCTCCGATCGAGGTGGTGCTCCGATCGAGGTGGCCGGGAGTGGGAGCATGGGCGGGCGACGCCCGCCCGCCACACCGAGACGGCCCCCAGCGACGCACCGCCGGCGCCGCTCGAGGGCGCGCGCCCCGACGACAGCCCGTCGGCCGGCGGCACCCTCGCCGTCGGGCCCGGTGCTGCCGACGGGGAGGAGCCGACGGGAGGCGGCCGGCTGCGCCGCCTGGTGCGGCGGGTGCTCCCCGCCCCCGTCTGGCGGGTCGGCCGGCTGCTGCTGGTCGCCTTGGTGGTCGAGTACTTCGTGGTGCCGCAGATCGCCGGCACGCGCAAGGCGCTGCACCAGCTGGCGCTGGTCGACCCCGTGTGGCTGCTCCTCGGCGTGCTGCTCGAGGCGGTCGCGCTGCTCTCCTACGCGCAGCTGACCCGCAGCGTGCTGCCCCGCGACACCGATCCGGGCCTCTGGACGGTGCTGCGCATCCAGATGACCACGCTGTCGGTCAGCCACTGCGTGCCGGGCGGCTCCGCCGCCGGGTCGGGGCTCGGCTTCCGCCTGCTGCTCCAGGCGGGTGTCAAGGGCCCCGACGTCGGCTTCGCCCTCGGCACCCAGTCGCTCGGCTCGGCGTTGGTGCTCAACGTCATCTTCTGGCTGGCGCTGGTCGTGTCGATCCCGGTGTGGGGCTTCTCGCCGCTCTACCTCACCGCCGCCCTGGTGGGCCTGGTGCTGCTCGCCGTCCTCGCCACGCTGGTCGTGCTGCTCACCCGGGGCGAGGCATGGCTCGCGGGGCTGCTCGACCGCGCCGCCCGCCGGGTGCCGTTCGTCGACGCCGCCGGTCTTCGCCGCCTCTTCGAGCAGGTGGCCGCCCGGCTCCGAGAGTTGCTGGCCCACCGCGGCCGGGTCGGCCGGGCCGCGGGGTGGGCGGCGGCCAACTGGCTGCTCGACGCCGGGTCGCTCGCGGTGTTCCTCCGCGCGTTCGGCGGCCACTGGGTCAACGTCGACGGGCTGCTCGTCGCCTACGGGCTGGCCAACGTGCTGGCGGTGATCCCGCTCACCCCGGGCGGCCTGGGCGTGGTCGAGGCCACCTTGACCTCGGCGCTCGTCGGGTTCGGCTCGACCCGGGCGATCGCCCTCCTCGGCGTGGTCAGCTACCGGTTGGTGAACTTCTGGCTGCCGATCCCCCTCGGGGGTCTGAGCTACGTCTCCCTGCAGCACGACGGGCCCGACCGCGACCGTCACCACCCGGCGGCGTCACCACCGGCACCGCCGACGCCCGTCGGCACCCCCGCGCCCGGGGGCGAGGGCTAACCTCCGGCACCGCTGAACCCCCACCGGCGGAGGTCCCCGTGCAGCGCTCTCGTCCCCGAACCCCCTCGCTGCTGCGCCGCGCCGCGGCGACCCTGGCCGCCCTGGCCGCCCTCTGCGCCGGCCTCGCCGGCGTCGGGCCGGCGCCGAGCGCCGCCGCGGCCACGTCCGGCGCGGCCGCCAGCCGTGACAACCCGGGGTATTGGCTGGTCGCCGCCGACGGCGGCGTCTACGCGTTCGGGGCGGGCAAGTACGGCCAGGCCAGGGGCACGGCGCTGACCCGCCCCGTCGTCGGCGCCGCAGCGACGCCCGACGGCGGGGGCTACTGGTTGGTGGCCAGCGACGGCGGCATCTTCACCTACGGCGACGCCAGGTACCTCGGGTCGACGGGGGCCATCACGTTGAACAAGCCCATCGTCGACATGGCCCCCACCCCCGACGGCGGCGGCTACTGGATGGTCGCCTCCGACGGGGGCATCTTCGCCTTCGGCGCCGCCCCCTACCTGGGGTCGACCGGCTCGGCGCCCGGGCCCTCGCCCATCGTGGCGATCGCCGCGACCGCCCACGGCTCCGCCTACCCGCCCGGGGCGGTCGGCTCGGACTACTCGTGGCCGCAGTGCGCCAGCAACGGCTGGAGCGCCGGCTACCCGCCGGCCGGCCGGCCCGTGAGCGTCGTCGGGGTCGACAACGGCAGCTCCCCCTACGCCCGGACCGACCCGAGCACGCGCTTCAACCCCTGCTTCACCGACGAGGCGACCAACGCCGGCACCAACCTGACCGTCTACGTCAACGTCGACCAGGACCAGCCCAGCAACCCGGAGGCGGTGAGCGGGCCGAAGGGCCCCTGCGCCACCACCGACCTCGTGTGCACCGGCTACAACTGGGGCTGGAACAACGTCAATGCGTCGGTGAGCTTCGTGCGCAGCACCAAGTTCACCCCCACGCTGTGGTGGCTCGACGTCGAGCGACCCTGCGGCAGCTCGTCGCCGCTGTGGATGTGCGGCACCGACGGCCAGGCCTCCAACGCCGCCGTCATCCAGGGCGCGGTCGACGCCCTGCACGCCGCCGGGCTGGTCGCCGGCATCTACTCGACGTCGTACCAGTGGCCGCTCATCACCGGCGGGAGCTCCGGGAACGACACGGTCACCTACCCGGGGCTGCCGATCTGGATCGCCTGGGCGCCGGGCAGCAGCACCCAGGACACCCAGCAGTACTGGGCGTCGCTGTGCACCAACGCCAGCTACGCCTTCGCCGGCGGCACCCCGTACCTGATCCAGTGGATCCCCGGCAACGGCACCTACAAGACGCCGACCGATCCCTTCGACGCGGACTACGCCTGCCCCGACGAGTGACCCCCGTGCGACCGGGGGCAGTGGTGCGGGCGAGAGGACTCGAACCTCCACCCCTCTCGGGACCAGGACCTAAACCTGGCGCGTCTGCCGGTTTCGCCACGCCCGCGTGCGCTGCAGCCGCGAGGCTACCGCTCTCCGGTGGGGGCCGAGCCCGCGCTGCCAGGTAGCCTTGTCGGGTGCCGTCCCCCCTGGCGAGGCCATGAGCGTTCTCGCGGAGTACAGCCGCTCGCGCGATCTGTTCACCAACCTCACCTTGCGCGAACTGCGCTCACGCTACAAACGGTCGTTCCTCGGCTGGACGTGGTCGCTGATCAACCCGCTGACCTACATGGTGATCTACACCGTCGTGTTCGGCTACGTCCTCAAGGTGCGGGTGTTGCACGGCCACCCGAGCGGCCTGTCGGCGTTCGCGCTGTTCCTGCTCGCCGGCCTGCTGCCGTGGAACTTCTTCACCAGCGCCGTGAACGGGAGCGTCGGCAGCCTGGTGGCGGCCAGCAACCTCATCAAGAAGTCGTACTTCCCCCGGGCCCTGCTCCCGGCGGCGACGGTGGCGTCGGCACTGGTGAGCCACCTGATCGAGATGGGGTTGCTGCTGGTCGCGGTGCTGGCGTTCGGCAACTATCGGGCGCTCTACCTGCTGCCGTTCGTCGTGCTGCTGATCGCGCTGGTGACCATCTTCGCCACCGGCCTCGGCTTGGCGCTCAGCGCCGCCAACGTGTACTTCCGTGACGTGGAGCACTTCCTCGGCATCGCCTTCATGGTGTGGTTCTATCTGACGCCGATCGTGTACCCGGTCACCTACCTGCACGGCTCGACGCTCACGCTGATCAAGCTCAACCCCATGGCCGACGCCGCCCTGTGCATGCAGCGGGTGCTCTACGACGGGGCGGCGCCGTCGTGGCTCGAGCTCGGCGCCCTGGCGCTCGCCGCGCTCGTCGCAGCCGCGGTGGGGCTCGCCGTCTTCCGTCGGGTGGAGCCACGCCTGGCCGAGGAGCTCTGAGGCAGTGTCCGACCTCGATCTGGTCGCCTCGCGCACCCGCCAGCCCCCCGGCACCGAGACGGTCATCGACGTGCGCGACGTGTCGAAGCGGTTCCGGCTGCTGCGCGAGCGCAACTCGTCGCTCAAGTCGACGATCATCCGCGGGCGGCGCACCGTGGCCGAGGACTTCTGGGCCCTTCGCGACGTGTCGTTCCAGGTGCACGCCGGGGAGACGTTCGGGTTGATCGGTGAGAACGGCTCGGGCAAGTCGACGATGCTCAAGTGCATGACCCGGATCCTGACCCCTGACCGGGGGTCGATCGAGGTGCAGGGGAAGGTGTCGGCGCTGCTCGAGCTCGGCGCCGGGTTCCACCCGGAGCTGTCGGGCCGGGAGAACGTCTTCTTGAACGGCGCCATCCTCGGGATGAGCCAGCGCGAGCTCGAGCGCCGCTTCGACGACATCGTCGACTTCGCCGGCATCGGCAAGTTCATCGACGAGCCGGTGAAGAACTACTCGTCGGGCATGTACGTGCGGCTGGGCTTCTCGGTGGCGATCAACGTCGACCCCGACGTGCTGCTGGTCGACGAGGTGCTCGCCGTCGGCGACGAGCAGTTCCAGCGCAAGTGCAACGAGAAGGTGTCCGAGCTGCGCAAGAGCGGCAAGACCATCGTGATGGTCACCCACTCGATGGGGTCGGTGCAGGCGCTGTGCGACCGGGTCGCCTGGTTCGAGCACGGCCGGCTCATCGACGTCGGCACGCCGAAGGAGATCACCGACCGCTACCTGGGCGGGGTGCAGGTCGACCGCCACGTCGACGACGGCGGCAAGCCCCGGTGGGGCACCGCCGAGGCCACCGTCACCGGCGTGCACTTCGTCGACGACGGTGGCGCCGAGTGCAGCCCCCGATCGGGGGCTCCGGCCACGCTGCGCATCACCTACGAGACCACCGAGCCCGTCGAGCGGCCCGTCTTCGCGTTCGTGGTGAAAGACCTCGAGGGCCGGCCGATCACCGGGCCGAACGGGCGCGACGGCGTGTGCATCCCCGACCGCATCGACGGCCGCGGCCACCTCGACGTGACCTTCGACGACTTCGTGCTGCTGCCCGGCACCTACGACGTCGACGTGGCCATCTGGGACG
Organism: Acidimicrobiales bacterium; assembly: GCA_035718085.1. GTDB lineage: Bacteria > Actinomycetota > Acidimicrobiia > Acidimicrobiales > Palsa-688 > DASTHS01. The sequence continues at coordinate 11,917 of DASTHS010000179.1, forward strand.
AGCCGATGCTGAAGGTGTACGACTACCGACCGGAGCTGCTCCGGGTCGACGTGGCGCCGGGACCGATCACCGAGACCACCGGGCTGGTCTCGCTCCGGGGTCGTTGGTCGTTCGGGTGACGGCACCTGCCGGGCGCCCCTCGGGGCGCCCGGCAGGTGGGCGTCGGGCGGGTGCCGCCGCTCAGTAGCTGGCCGACCCCACCACCGGCGAGTTGAGGGGCTTGCCGCCCTCCGACCCGTCGTAGGTGGCCGACCCGAAGTCGAACACGCCGCCGTCGCCGGCCTCGAAGCGGTAGCCGCTGCCCCCGCCGGTGGCCTGGGCGGCGACGATGGGCCGGACGAGGTGGATGCCGCCGGTCGACCCGTAGTACGGGGCGCCGAAGCTGAACACGCCGCCGTCCGCCGCCACCAGCCAGTAGCCACCGGTGGCGGCGTCGGGGGCGATGGCGACCACCGGCTGGTTGAGGTGGATGCCGCCGGTCGACCCGTGGTAGGCGGCGTCGCCGAAGGCGAAGATGCCGCCGTCGGAGGCGACGAGCCAGTAGCCGCCGCCGTCGGGGGTGGCGGCCATGCCGACGATGGGCTGGTTGAGGTGGATGCCGCCGGTCGACCCGTGGTAGGCGGCGTCGCCGAAGGCGAAGATGCCGCCGTCGGAGGCGACCGTCCAGTAGCCCCCGCCGTCGCGGGTGCCGGCCATGCCCACGACGGGCCGGTTCAGCACGGTGCCGCCGGTCGACCCGCAGAAGGGCAGGTTCCCGAACGAGAAGATGCCGCCGTCAGCCGACACCTCCCAGTAGCCCTGCGGGCCGCCTGCAGGCGGCCGGCACGCCACCTCGATGCTGGCGTCGCCGGCGTCACCGGTCAGCCGGGGGTCGTGGTGGAACTCCGGCCACGCACCGGTCTCGTCGGCCACGGCTCCGTTCGAGCCGCCGACCTCGAAGTGGAAGACGGCGCTGCCGTTGATCGCCCCGTTGCTGGTGGTCAGGCCCGCCACCGTGATGCCGACCCGGCCGTCGGGGTCGTCGGTCACCAGCGGCGAGTTCTGGATGCCGGTGTGGGGGGCGAGGGTCGCCAGCAGCGCGCCCGTGGCCGGGTCGAACACCTCCACGCCGTTGTTGCCGGTGGGCACCAGCAGGTCTTGGTGACCGCCGCCGAGGTCGACGGTGGTGATGCCGCCGATGACCCCGCCGGGGATGCCGTCGATCTCCCGCAGCACCTGGCCGGTGCTCCCGGAGAGCACGTAGACGCTGCCGGAGTTGGTGGCGGTGCGGGTCCCCTCCACCACGTTCAGGGTGCCGTCGCCGGCGGTGTCGGCCAGGGCTGGGCTGTCGGTGGTGTCGCCGTTGAGGTGCGCCTCCCACGCCAGGCCGCAGTTGGCGGTGAGGGCGATCACCGCGTCGGTGTCGCTGCCGCCGGCGTAGGGCGAGTAGTCGCCGGTGCCGGCCACGATGCCCTCGCCGCGGTTGGCGAGGAAGGGGCCGACGGCCGGTGAGGAGCGCACGATCTGGTTGGTCTGGTGGTCGCAGACGGTGCCGGCGTTGGCGTTGGCCGACCCGCTGTGGCCGGCGGGGGACACCACCCGGAGGTGGCCGCCGTTCTGGTACTGGGTGTTGAAGGCCAGCCCGGCGGTCGAGTCGCCGCCCATGACGATCTCGTCCTGGCCGCTGCCGGTCAGGTCGGCGATCGCCGGGGTGGCCCCGTTGGTGTCGCCCTGGAACCACGGCCACCCGTCGAGGCTGGCTCCGTTGGTGGAGAACTCGCCCGCCTCCTCGGAGAGGGCGGGGGTGACCACCGCCGTCTGACCCTGGAGGGTGCCGACCGCCGCCGACGCGGAGATCGCCGAGGTGGAGGCGCCGCCGGAGGGCATCGACGGCACGTTGGCCCGCCACAGCTGGCTGCCGGCGGCGTTGTAGCTGAAGACCCCGCCGGTGTTCGACGAGGCGGTGGCGTTGGTGCCGGCGTCGACGAAGACCTGCGACCCGTTGACCGAGGGTGTCGAGTCGATCGGGATGCCCGGCCGCACGGGCCACCCGACGGCCTCGGAGCCCGACGCCAGCGACAGCGCGAACACCTGCCCGGATTCGTCGCCGACGACGGCGTAGGGCACCCCGTCGAGCACGGCCACGTTCGGCGACGAGGTGGCGATCACGCCACCGGCGTCGGCGATCGGCACCGCCCACGTCTGGGTGAAGGTGGGGGC
>DASTHS010000180.1:0-4346 GCA_035718085.1 Acidimicrobiales bacterium
CGCTGGTGTGCTGGGACCTCAGCCACTCGGCGGGGTCGGTGCCGGTCGACCTCGACGGGTGGGGCGCCGACCTGGCCGTCGGCTGCACCTACAAGTACCTGGGCGGCGGCCCGGGCTCGCCGGCGGTCGCCTACGTGGCCCGCCACCTCCACGGCGGGTTCCGCCAGCCGGTGTGGGGGTGGATCGGCGCGGCCGAGCCGTTCGCCATGGGCCCCCGCTACACCCCGGCGCCGGGGGTGCGCTCGGTGCTGTCGGGGACCCCGCCGATCTTGGCCATGGTGCCGCTGGTGTGCTCGCTGGACCTGATCGAGGAGGCAGGCATCGCCGCCATCCGAGCGAAGTCGGAGCGCCTCACCGATCTGGCCGTGCGGGTGGTCGACGCCGAGCTGGCCGCCGCCGGGGTCGAGGTGGCCTCACCACGCCATCCCGACCGGCGGGGCGGGCACGTGACGGTGCGCCGCGACGACCTCGCCGACGTGAACGACCGGCTGTGGGCCCGGGGGGTGCTGCCCGACTTCCGCAGCCCCGACGGCATTCGCCTGGGCCTGGCGCCGCTGTCGACCAGCTTCGCCGAGGTGGTGACCGCCCTCAAGGTGCTGGCGGAGGAGACCGCCGCCGCGCCGTGACCGGCCGCCCGCCCCCTGCGCGGGCGGCCGGAACGGTGCCTACCCGCCGTCGGGGCCGCCCCGGTGGAGAGCGGAGCGCCACCACACCACCTTGCCGCCGTCGCGGTGGCTCTCGACGCCCCAGTCGAGGGCGAGGCTGCCGACAATGTGGAGGCCCCGGCCGTCTTCGGCGTCGGCTCGCAGGTCGCGTGCCGCCAGGCCGACGGCGCTGCCGTCGCGCACCGCCACAAGGGCGGCGCCGCCGTCGATGTGCACGTCGACCTCGAAGGGCGTGCGCGCGTGGTCGACCACGTTGGTGGCCACCTCGCTGGCGACCAGCACGGCGTCGTCGACCGACGGGTCGTCGGCGCCGGCGGCCCGCACCGCGTCGGCGACGAACCGGCGCACCGCACCCACGCTGCGGGGGTCGGGGGGGAAGGTCTCGGCAGCCATCGGGGTCGGCGGGCATCTCGATGCCGTCACCCATCGTATGGCAATAGCTGTTGCATGCAAGCGCGATTGCGTGCCGTTCGCCCCGGTAGGGATGCTCCCGTACTGAAGACGCCGGTTTGCGCACCGGGGGCTGCCGCACTCGGGGTTGCGGCGACACGATCGCCCACCTACCATCCGGCTCGTGGCAGACCAGACGTCGAGCATCGACCGATTCGAAGCGGCTCTCGACGCGCTGATCAAGGCCCTCGATCAGCTGGCCGCCGACCGTGAGCTCGTGGCCAAGCGGGCCGAGAAGCTGCGGGGCCAGCTGCGCAGCCACGGCTCGCTGATGGAGCTCGTCGGCGTGGAAGATCAGCCGCTGATCGTGCACCTGCTGCGGGGGGCCAGCGCCAACCTGGTCGACGCCTTCTCGCAGTTCCAGCGGGCCGAGGCGGCGATCTTGCACAGCGAGGGCATGTCGATGGAGCGCATCGGCGCGCTCTTCGGCGTCAGCCGTCAGCGGGTGGCCGACCTGCTGCGCCGTCGGGACGACGCCACCCGCGCCTGACCGCCGGGGCGGCCCCGCCGTGGCCGGGCCCGCAGGCCCGGCACCGGTCGGCCCGGTGAGCGGGCCGCTTCAGCAGGCGTAGTCGGCGTCGTAGGTGGTGCCGTTGGTCGTCGTGGCGTACTGGCTGTAGACCACCCGCCCGCTAGTGAAGGTCGGCAGCCCGCAGTTCGGCGCGGAGAGGCCGGTGGGGATCCACTCGTCGAGCGTCCCGAGCCCGGCCGCCTTCGACACGCCGTCGAGGTTCGAGCCGACGATCTGGCCCCACTGGTAGCTGGTCGAATACACGCCCACCTGCCCATGGGGCAGCACCGAGAGCATGCCGTCGAGGCTGGCCTGGTTCATCTCGAGGTTGTGCCTGCCCTGCCAGCTGTTGGCCGTCTCGACGTCGAGCCACCACTGGTAGCCGGCGGCGGCAGCAGTGCCACCAATCTCAGTGAGGTCGTAGTTGGCTTCCTCGACGCCGTACAGGTAGGCGCAGGCGGTGCTGTTCTCACCTACGCCCCGGTGCGAAGCCAAGCAGTCGCCATAGGGCGTCGAGCCCCTGGCGGGCCAGTCGGCCACGGTGTTGCCCGGGTCGGCGGTGTTGACGTACAGCTGCGGCGACGACGGAGTGGCGCCCCCGTTGAGGTGCTGTTCCCAGGTGAGCTCGGCGTCCAGGCAGCCGTTGACCTCCATGGGCCGGCCGCCGTTGACCCCGACGATGCCGAAGCTCTCACCGGACAGGTCGCTGGCGTAGCTCCCACCGCACTGCGGATAGGAGATGTCGGCACCGGTCGAGCCGGAAGCCGGGAGGGTCGTGGCTGCACCGGCGGGCGCCGCCGAGAAGACCACCGCCGCAACGGCGGCGGGGAGCACCAAGAGGGTCCGCTTGTTCACTGCCTGGTTCCTTCCTCGGTGTGGAGCGAGCACGAAACGGGCCGCCGGCGCAAGCGCCAGCGGCCCGTTCGAGATGGCGGGTCGAGTGTTAGGCGGAGATGCGCCGGCGGCGCACGGTGAGCACCAGCGCCCCACCCACGGCGATCAGCGCGGCACCACCGGCCGTGGTGGCCAGGGCGTCAGTGCCGGTGAAGGCCAGACCGGTGCTGGGCGACGAAGCCGCCACCGTCGGAGCCGCGGTTCCTACGCCCGAGCTCGACGCGGTGCCGCCGGTACCCGACGTCGTGCTGCCGCCACCCGAACTGCCCGTTGGCACGGTGCTGAGGCACGAGACCAGCACGATGGTGTCGGCCCGCAGGGCGGCGGCCTTGGTCGCCGCGCACGGGGTCTGGCCGCCGGAGGGGCTCGGGAGCGTGAACGGCGCTGCCGAGGTCGCGCCGCTCGACTCGCCAGTGGCCACCAGGTTGTGGCTGCCCGCCGCCAAGCCCCCAGGGAGCACGATGGTGGCCGAGAAGGTGCCGTCAGGAGCGGCGTACGTGCTTCCGGTGGATTCGCCTGGGGCGTAGACGGTGAAGTCGATCCTCTCGCCCCCCGTGTAACCGCTACCCGAGTCGCGGACCGTCGTGATGCCCGTGGGGCTCTGGCTGACGCTCGTGACCGCGCTGGTTGCGCCGGTGCCGGTGGGGCCGTACGCCCACGCCGTCACCGTGGTGGCGGCTCCGGCGATGCCGAAGGTGAGGGCGGCGGCGGCGGTCGCCTTGGCTGCGATGCGGATCATCGGGGTCTTCTTCCTGTCGGAGCCGTCAGTCCGGCGTGTGAGGTCAGCCATTGTTCACGACCCCCACCACTGGGGCGGCGAGCACGCACGCGCCCTCGGAGCCGTAAAAGCCGGCCGAGCCGTAGGTGAAAATGCCGCCGTCGCTGGCGACGAACTCGTAGCCCCGGCCGTCGGAGGCGGCGGCCATGCCGACCGCCGGGTGGGTCAGGGCGATGTTGCCGGCCGAGCCGTGGAAGGTGGCGTCGCCGTAGGTGAACACCCCGCCGTCGCGGGCAGCCAGCCAGTAGCCGCCACCGTCGGGCGTGGCGGCCATGCCGACGATCGGCTGGTTGAGCTTGACGTCACCGGCCGAGCCCTCGAACCGGGCGCTCCCGTAGTTGAAGATGCCGCCGTCGCTGGCCACCAGCCAGTAGCCCAGGCCGTTGGGGGCGGCGGCCATGCCGACGATCGGCTTGTTCAGCGTGCGGTTGCCGGTCGAGCCGTAGTAGCCGGCGTCGCCAAAGGAGAAAATGCCGCCATCGCTGGCCACCAGCCAGTAGCCGCCACCGTCGGGGGTGGCCGCCATGCCGACGATGGGCTTGTTGAGCGGGCGGTTGCCCATCGAGCCGAAGTACTTGGCGTCGCCGAAGCTGAACACGCCGCCGTCGCGGGCGACGAGCCAGTAGCCGCCGCGGTCGGCGGTGACGGCCATGCCCACGATGGGCTGGTTGAGCTTGGTGCCGCCGAGTGAGCCGTAGTAGCCGGCGGCCCCGAAGGTGAGCACGCCGCCGTCGGCCGCCACCTCCCAGTAGCCGCCGGTGGGTGCGGTGGTGTCGGCCGCAGCGGTACCGGCTCCGGCGACCAGGGCGGCCGCCCCGGTGCCGGCAATCACCACTGCGGCTGCTGCGCGCACGGCCCGCCGTGCCCAGGATGCGTCGTTCATGCAGTTGACCCCTCGTGTCGCAGCAGGTACCGCCCCGCCGGTCACAAAACCCTACACCAGCACGGCCGCCCGCAGGGCATTCTTCCCAGCCCCGGCGCTTACGCCTCGAACGCGATGCGAGCCCGGCAAACGCGAGTGGCCGCGAAGACTACGTTACAGCGGATT
>DASTHS010000181.1:0-5106 GCA_035718085.1 Acidimicrobiales bacterium
CGGGTCACCCTGGGCGTAGCGTACCGTCAGTGGGCCGCATCGCCCACGCCGGCCCCGGCGTAGCTCGGCGAAGGTCGAGCGGCGCTCGACCCGCCAGATCAGGCCGACAGGTTGTGGCGGCCCTTGCGACGCCGGTTCTTCAGGATGGCCTGGCCTGCTCGGGTGGCCATCCGGTGGCGGAAGCCGTGCTTCTTGGCTCGCCTGCGGGTGTTCGGCTGGTATGTGCGCTTCACTCATCGCCTCCTCGGTTGGGGCCTGACGTCGCGAGCGGCGACGGCGGCGCGTCGGAGTCGACGGCCCGCAGGCACGCCCCGGCAGGGTAGGCGAACTCTGCCGTGGCTGCCATGCGGGGCGTTGGGCGGGCGGTCCCGCCCGCGTGGCGGCCGGGCTCCCGGGGCGAGTCGACGCCCGACCTGTCGACGTGGCCCCCTTGCGTAGGGTTGTCCCAGTGGATCAGCTGCTCCCGCCCCCCGGGTGGTACGACGACCCCGCCGGCCCGGGCTCGCTGCGCTGGTGGGACGGCTCGTCGTGGACCGCGGCGGCCACCTCGAAGCCGCCGCCGGGGCCCCCGGCCCCCGCTGGCCCGACCCAGGCTGCACCGGCACCCGACCGCCGCATCCCGGCCCGGGCCGCGTGGTGGGCCCTCGCCGGTCTGCTGGCGGGGGAGATCGTCGGTGGCCTGCTCGCCGCGGTGGTCACGGCGCTGGGCGGCTCGTCGACCGGCGCCGGCACCACCCTGGCCGGTGAGGTGGGCCTGTGGGCCGGCATGGCGGCGACCGCCGTGCTCGTCAGTCGCCGCTACGGCACCGGCTCGTTGCGCCGGGACTACGGCCTGCGGTTCGCCCCCGCCGACCTGGGGTGGGGGGTGCTGGTCGCCCTCGGCGGGTTCGTGCTCGAGGCGATCCTCGGCGCCGCCTTCCACGGCAGCCGCTTCGCCGGGAGCAACACCCAGCTGATCACCGGGGAGAAGGGCCACACGACCGGCTTCCTGGTGATCACCGTCATCGTCGCGGTCGGCGCGCCGCTGTTCGAGGAGCTGTTCTTCCGCGGCCTGCTCCGCACAGCGCTGCGCAGCGCCCTCGGACCGACCTGGGCCGCCGTCGGGTCGGGGGCGCTGTTCGGCCTCGCCCACGCCACCCCCGGCAACGGCTACGGCAACGTCGAGGTGGTCGTCGTCATCGGGGCGTTCGGCGTGCTGCTGGCGCTGGTCGCCAACCGCACCGGTCGGCTGGCCGCCGGCATGGTCGGCCACGGGCTGTTCAACCTGGTGGCCACCGTGAGCGTGCTGCTGACGTGAGCACGCCCACCCCGGCGGCCGCCAGCGACCGCGGCGTCCTCTACCAGTTCCTCGTCGGGCGGGGCGTGTCGCCGGGCGCCGCCCACGACGTGCAGGTCTTCGCGGTGGGGCCGCTGCGCATCGCCCTGGTGCTGGTGATCGCCGTGGTGGCCACCCGGTTGACCAACCGGCTGTCCAAGCGGCTCATCGGGTCGCTCCGGCTGGTCTCGCCGCTGGTGCGGGCCACCGACCGCGGCGAGGAGCGGGCCCGCACGCTGACCGGGGTGCTGACCTCGCTGCTCAAGGCCGTCATCTGGGTCGTTGCCGTCCTCACCGTCCTCGCCGACTTCCAGATCGACCTGGCCCCCTTCGTGGCCACCGCCACCGTGGTCGGCGCCGCCGTCGGCTTCGGCGCCCAGACCCTGGTGAAGGACTTCCTCTCCGGCGTGCTGATCCTCGCCGAAGACCAGTACGGCGTCGGCGACTCGATCACCATCGTGGCCAGCGCCACCACCGGCACCGTCGAGAGCGTCAACCTGCGCACCACCCGGGTGCGGGCGCTCGACGGCACCGTCTTCTACGTGCCCAACGGCGACATCCGGACCGTCGGCAACACCACCGAGAGTGACAGCGTGGCCATCGTGGACGTGGTCGTGCCCCCGGGAACCGACCTCGTCGCCGCCGGCCGGGCCGCCGAGGACGCCGCCCGCCAGGCCGCGGCGAGCGAGCTCGGCGACCTGGTGCGCTCGCCGCCCGACTACCTCGGGGTGCAGGCCGAGGACGCCGCCGGTGTGACCCTGCGCCTGCGGGCGGCCACCAGCCCGGGAGGTCACTTCGCAGCCAGCCGGGCCCTGCGCCAGGCGGTGCTCGAACGGCTCCGCACCGACGGGCTGGCGTGGGCTCCCGACCCGCCACCGGGGCCGCCGCCGGCGTCGACCGCCGCCGACGGGCCGAATTCCTGAGCAGCTCGGTCGACTATGCGGGCGACCGGCGGTAGGTTCGCGGCGAACCATCCCGAGACGACCTAACAGGAGAACGCCAGCATGGTGCTGCAACTGGGCGACGAGGCCCCCGACTTCACCGCCGAGACCACCGAGGGCCCGATCTCGTTCCACGAGTGGCTGGGCGACTCGTGGGGAGTGCTCTTCTCCCACCCGAAGGACTTCACGCCGGTGTGCACGACCGAGCTCGGCGCCGTCGCCAAGCTGAAGGCCGAGTTCGACCGACGCAACGCCAAGCCGATCGCCATCTCCGTGGACTCGCTCGAGCACCACCAAGGCTGGGTGCCCGACATCAACGAGACGCAGGCGACCACGGTCAACTTCCCGATCATCGCCGACCCCGACCGCAAGGTGGCCGACCTCTACGGGATGATCCACCCCAACGCCGCCGACTCGGTCACGGTGCGCTCGGTGTACATCGTCGGCCCGGACAAGAAGATCAAGCTGATGATCACCTATCCGCAGTCGACCGGCCGCAACTTCGCCGAGATCCTGCGGGTGCTCGACTCGCTGCAGCTGACCGCCAACCACCAGGTCTCGACGCCCGCCGACTGGAAGCAGGGCGACGACGTGGTGATCGCCCCGGTCATCCCCGACGACCAGGCCAAGGAGCGCTTCGGCGACTTCACGACGCTCAAGCCCTACCTGCGGCTCACCAAGCAGCCGTCGTAACCCGCTGCGCCAGGTCGGCCGCCCCCCCGCCCGGGGGGGCGGCGGCCACCGGCGGCCGTTGTCCACACGTTGTGAAGATGTTGGGGAAGTCGCCGGGGCGCGGCGGCGCCGGCGCCCTGCACGGCACCAGTGACCCGCCGTCGGGGCGGTGCTGGGAGGGGCCGGGCTACCGGTACTGCGTGGCGGTGATGAATCCGAGCACGATCAGGCCGAGGCCGATCACCAGGTAGAGGTTGCTGGTGCCGCCGGGGAGCAGGCCCAGGTAGTTCAACACGATGCCGAGGACCCCCACGCCGAAGAAGGCGAACATCAAGGTGGGCACCCACCACGGCGAGTGCTCCTGGAACTCCGGCGGCAGGGGCGCCGTGTAGCGCCCACTGGCCGGGCGGCCCCGGTCGTCGGTGGCCGGCCGGGCCCCGGGGCGGGTCGGGCCACCCTTGGGGGTCACCCGGCCGGGTGCGTCCTTGGTCCTCCTCGCCATGGCGGTGCAGCGTAGTGGCCGCCCGGGGCGCCCTCCGGTCCCGGCGTCGGGCGCGGGCGGCGCCGGTAGCCTCCGGACGGTGACCCGGGTGCTGGTCGTCGACAACTACGACTCGTTCGTCTACAACCTGGTGCAGTACCTCGGCCAGCTCGGCGCCGACCCGGTGGTGGTCCGCAACGACGACGTCGACGTCGCCGGTGCGCTGGCGCTCGAGCCCGACGGCATCCTCGTCTCTCCCGGCCCCGGCCGACCCGAGGGCGCCGGCATCACCCTCGCGCTCATCGCCGCCGCCGCCGGCCGGGTCCCGGTGCTCGGCGTGTGCCTCGGCCACCAAGCCATCGGGGTGGCCTTCGGGGCCGAGGTGGTGCGCACGACCGTCGTGCACGGGAAGGCGTCGGAGGTCACCCACGACGGGGCCGGCGTGTTCGCCGGGCTGCCCGAGCCGCTCACCGCCACCCGCTACCACTCGCTGGTCGTCGACCCCGCCAGCCTCCCCGACGAGCTGGTGGCCTCCGCCTGGACCGACGGCGGCACGGTCATGGGCGTGCGCCACCGCCACCTCGACGTGGAAGGCGTGCAGTTCCACCCCGAGTCGATCCTCACCGCCGGAGGTCACCGCATGGTCGCCAACTGGTTGGCCCGCTGCGGTCGGCCCGAGGCCCTCGACGCCGCCACCGTCATCGAGGCGGCGGCCGGCCCCGTCGCCGTGGGGGCGCCCTCGACCGCCGGCTAGGGCACTGTCGTCGTGCGGGCGGTGGTCGGCGAGGTCACCGACGACGACGTCGTCGAGGAGGTCGGCACCGTGGTCGTCGTCGACGTCGTCGACGACGAGGTGGTGGTGCTCGGCGCCGTGTAGTGCCCGACGGTCAGGGTGACCGTGCTGCCCGGGGCGAGGCCGCCGGTGCCGCCGGCGGGCGACTCGGCCTGCACCACGCCGTCCTGGCTCGGGTCGGTGACGGCCTGCCCCTGCACCGTCGGGTTGAGACCGGCCGCCTGCACGGCGGCGATGGCGTCCTGCTGCGCCTGGCCGACGACGTTGGGCGCGGTGGTGCCCTGCGACACGTAGAGCACGATGGTCTGCCCTACGGGCACCGGCGTGCCGGCTGCCGGATCGGTGCGGGTCACCTTGCCGGGCTGCACCTTGGTCGACGCCTCGTAGCGGGTGGTCACCGACAGGCCGAGCTGCCCGAGCTTGTTCCCGGCGGTCGAACCGTCCTGGCCGGTGAGGTTGGGGATGGTGACCTGCTGCTGGCCGCTCGACACGGTGAGGGTGACCGTCGAGCCGGTCGGCGCCGAGGTGCCCGCCGGCGGGTCGGTCGAGATGACCGACCCGCTCGGCACCGTGGCCGAGGGCTGCGGGGCGGCGGTGGCCACCTTCAGGCCGGCGGCTTGGAGGGTGGCGGTCGCCGCCGCCTGGGGCTGGCCGGTCACGTCGGGCACGGCGACGGGCGCCGGGCCCGAGCTGACCCGCAGGGTGACCAGGTCGCTCAGCGGGGTGGGCGTCCCCGCCGCCGGGTTGGTGGCGGCGACCAGACCGGCGGCCAGGGAGCTCTGCACGGTGGCCGTGCCGACGTGGGTGAACCCCAGCTGGCGCAGCTCGGCCTGGTCCTTGGCCAGGGGCTGGCCGACGAGGTCCCCGGGGATGGCCTTGCTGGCCGTGCCCGACCCTCGGGTGA
>DASTHS010000182.1:0-14876 GCA_035718085.1 Acidimicrobiales bacterium
AGCGCGTGGCGCAGCTCGGCGAGCTCGGCGGAGTGGCTGGCGGCGGCCGCGGTGACGTCCATGACCCGTGTGTACCAGCTGCGGGCGGGCGGCGAGCGCCGGCCGCCCCCACCGCCGGTCACCGTGCGCGGCGGTCACGACACCGTGGGTGCAGGCCGGTTGCTAGCGTGCCGCCATGGGAGGGGAAGGGGCGCGCGAGGGGGGTGCCGCGCGCGGCGGCGCGCCGGCGGGCGCCCCCGACGCGCTCCCCGCGACGTTCCTGGCTGCGGTGGTCGAGGCGTCGCCCGACGGGGTGCTGGCCGTGTCGCCCGACCGCACCGTGCTGGCGGTCAACCGCCGCTTCAGCGAGATGTGGCGCCTCGCCGACGACGCCGTTCGGGTCGGCGACACCTCACCGGCGCTGACCGGGCTGCAGGCCGCCTTGCTGCGCGACCCGGCCGGCTTCGAGGCCGCCATCCGGTGGGGGCACGAGCACCCGACCGAGACCCAGCAGCTCGACCTCGACCTCACCGACGGGCGCGCCATCGAGGCATGGGGCGCCCCGGTGCTCGACCGGGCCGGCCGCTACCTGGGCCGCATCTGGCACATGCGCGACGTCACCCACCGCCGCCGGGGCGCCGCCGCCCAGGTGGCGCTCGCCGAGCGGCTGGCGACCGCCGAGCGGGCCCAGCGGTTCCTGCTGGCGTGTGCCGACGCGCTGGCCCGTTCCAGCGGGTTCTCCGGCTCGCTGCGCGCCCTGGCCGGCGCCGCCGTGCCCACCCTTGGCGACCTGTGCCTCATCGACGTGGTCGCCGAGCGCGGCGGCGTGCGCCGGGTGGCCGCCGTGCACGCCGACCCCTCGCTCCAGGCCCTGGCCGCCCACCTGGAGGCATGGCCGCCCGACCCCGCCGGCGACCACCCGGCGGTGGTGGCCATGCGCGAGCGCCGGTCGCGCCTGGGCTCGGAGGTGCCGCCCGGGCTGCTGGCCACGACCACCCGCGGCGCGCCCCACCTCGAGGTGCTCGAGGCCCTGCGGGCCGACAGCTACATGTCGGTGCCGCTCCTGGCCGGCGACGTCGTGCTCGGCGCGGTCACCCTCGTCACCACCGGGTCGGGTCGCCAGCTCTCCGCCGACGACCTGGCGCTGGCCGAGGAGCTGGCCGGCCGCGTCGTGCGGGTCGTGGCCAAGGAACGCCGCTTCGACCAGGAGCACCAGGCCGCCCACACCTTGCAGGCCAGCCTGCTGCCGGCCCACCCCGAGGTGCCGGCCGGCTTCGAGGTGGCGGTGCGCTACCTGCCCGCCACCCGCCAGGCGGAGGTCGGCGGCGACTTCTGGGACGTCGCCGCCCACCCCGCCGGCGCCGGCATCGCCCTGGCCGTCGGCGACGTGGAGGGCCACGACATGGTCGCCGCCGCCCAGATGGCCCAGCTGCGCAGCGCCCTTCGGGCCCTGCGCCCCGGCACCGACGGCAGCGGCGGCCTCCTGGCTGCGGTGCGGCGCGTGTGGGACGACCTGGCCCTCCCCCGTCTGGCCACCGCCTTGGTGGCCACCATCGACGACACCGGCCTGCTCCGGGCGGCGTCGGCCGGCCACCCGCCCCCGCTGCTGGTGGAACCCGGCGCCGCCCGGTCGCTCGACGTGCCCGTCGACGTGCCCCTCGGCGTCGCCCCCGGCGCCGCCGGCGCCCCTCGCCCGCTGGAGGTGCGGCTGGCCGCCGGTGCCGCGCTGGTGCTCTACACCGACGGGCTCGTCGAACGGCGCGACGCCGCCTTCGACGCAGGGGTCGCCGCCCTGGCCGCCCGCGCCGCGGCCGCCGCTCGCACCACCCCCGAGACCCTCGCCGACCACCTCCTCGAAGGGGTCGTCGACGAGGACCGCGCCGACGACGTCGCCCTGCTGGTGGTGCGCCGCGCCTCCGGGTGACGGCCGGAGGCCACCGGCGGTACCGTCGGCAGTGATGACGGTGCGCCGGGTGACCCCGTAGGTGGTCGCGCTCACCGAGCTCCGCCTCGAGGCCGGCCCCGAGGCGGTGGGCCGCGCCCGGTCTCACGTGCGGGCCAGCCTGGCCACCGCGCCCCCGGGGGTGGTCGAGGACGCCGCGCTGGTCGCCAGCGAGCTGGTCACCAACGCCGTGCTGCACGGTGAGCCGCCCGTCGTGCTGCGGGTGCGGCCGGGGCCCCCGGCCCGCGTCGAGGTGCACGACGCCGGCCGCTCGGCGCCCATCGTGGTCGGCGCCGACGCCGACGCCATGACCGGGCGGGGCCTGGCCATGGTCCGGGCCCTCACCGGGCGCTTCGGCGTCGACCGGCTGCCGGCCGGCGGCAAGGTGGTGTGGGCGGAGCTGGGCTACGACGGTCACGACGACCCCGCCCCCGCCGTCGGTGCCGCCGAGGCGGAGGTCGACGTCGACGCGCTGCTGGCGGCGTGGGCCGACGACGACGTGGTCGACCAGACCCGCTACACGGTGCGCCTCGGCGCGGTGTCGACCGAGCTGCTGCTGGCGGCCAAGGCCCACATCGACAACCTGGTACGTGAGCTGGTGCTCGTCGGTGAGGGGGCCGGCGACACCGAGTTGGCGCCGGAGCTGGCGGAGCTCATCCGCTCGGTGCGCGTCGACTTCGCCGAGGCCCGCGCTTCGATCAAGCGCCAGGCGGCGGCCGCCTCGGCGCGGGGGGCCGCGCTCACCGATCTCGAGCTGCACCTCCCCGCCAGCGCCGCCGCCGCCGGCGAGCGCTACCTGGCCGCCCTCGACCACGCCGACCGCTACGCCCGCTCGGCGCACCTGCTCACGCTGGCGCCACCGCCGACCCACCGGGTGTTCCGCCGCTGGTACATCGGCTCGCTCGTCGAGCAGCTGCGCGCCCTGCGCGACGGGCGGGAGCCGCCGGCGCCGCGCGCCTTCCAGTCGGTGCTGTCCGACGAGGTCGGGCGGCTGGCCTCCGCCGCCGAGGCGTCGACGCGCCTGGCGCTGCTGCAAGACGTGGCCCGCCAGCTCGCCGACATCCACGACGCAGCGGTGATGGCCCGGGTGGTGGTCGACCGGGCCGTCGAGGTGCTGGGCGTCGAGTCGGCGCGCGTCCGCCTGGTCGACGCCGACCGCATGCTGCGTTCGGTGGCGGCAGCCGGCCCGCTCGCCGCTGCGGGGGTCGGCTACGACGACTACCCCCTCGACAGCGAGGTGGCGGGGGCGGTGGCCGTGCGCACCGCCACCCCGGTGGTGCTGCCCGACCTGGCCGCCCGCTTCCGCGACAGCCGCCTGCTGCGCAGCCCCTACCCGTCGGGCCACACGGCGTACGCCGCGCCGCTGGTCGTCGGCGACGCCGCGTTCGGGTTGCTCACCGTGGTCGTCGCCACCGGCGAGATGACCACCGAATCCGAGCTGGCCTTGGTGGTCTCCCTCGCCGACGTGCTCGCCCAGGCCATCAAGCGGGTGGAGCTGGCGGTCAGCGACGCCGAGACCCGCTCGTCGCTGCGCCTGCTCGCCGACGCCACCGAGCTGCTGATCGGCCCGGACGACCCCGACGAGGTGCTCGAGCGGCTGGCCGCCCTGGCGGTGCCCCGCCTCGGCGACTGGTGCACCGTCTACATCGGCGCCGGCGACCACCTGCGACGCGCCGCCGTGGCCGTCGACGGCAACCCGGACCTGGCCGCCCGCATGCGCGCCATGCCCCTCCCCCTCGACCTCGACGTGCCCCAGACCCGGGTGTTCCGCACCGGCGTCGCCGAGTGGGTCGCGACCCCCCTCCGACCGATCGTCCGGTCGATCTACCCCGGCGTCGACCCCGCGGCGATCGGCGACCTCGACCGCGCCAGCGGGGCGGCGGCCCCCATCGAGCTGCGCGGTGAGCGCATCGGGGTCATCGCCCTCACCTTCCTCGGCGGTCGCGCCGCGTCGCCGGCGGTGCTCGACACCCTCGCCGGTCTCGGCGCCCGAGCCGCCATCGCCTACGACACCGCCCGTCGCGCCAGCCACCAGCGCCAGGTGCTCGACACGTTGGTTCGCGCCCTGCTGCCCGACCCGGCGCCGACCGTGCCCGGCTACCGGCTGGCCGTGCGGCACCTGGCCGCCGGGGAGGCGGCCGGCGACTGGTGGGAGGCCGACACCCTCCGCGACGGCTCGGTGCTCGTCGGCATCGGCGACGCCGCCGGCCACGGCATCGCCGCCGTGTCGCGCATGGCCCAGCTGCGCCAGGGCGCCCGCGCCCTGGCCGCGGTGACCGCGGACCCCGCCGAGCTGCTCGAGCTGCTCGACCGGGGATTCGACGGGTTCGCCACCGCGCTCTACGGGCGCCTCGACCCTTCCACCGGCACGCTGACGTGGGCCAGCGCCGGGCACGTGCCGCCGTTGCTGGCCCGGGCCGACGGCACCGTCGACGTGCTGCCCGGCGCCACCCGCCCCGCCCTCGGCGCGCCCGGCGACTGGCGGGCGGCGCCGCGCCGCACCGCGCTCGGCCCCGGCGACACGCTCGTGCTCACCACCGACGGGGTCGTCGAACGGCGCGGCGAGTCGATCGACGACGGTCTCGCCCGGCTGCGGACGTCGCTGACCGCGGCGGCCGGCCTCACCGTCGACGAGCTCGCCGACCGGCTGGTGAGCGACCACTGTGGCGACCGTGCCGACGACTGCTGCCTCCTGGTCGTGCGCCGCGGCGGCTGACCGCCACCGGCCGCGGCGGTGACCCACCCCGTCGTCACCGACCTGTTCCGCGCCGCGGATCTCACCGGCGTGTTCACCAACGCGCTGCTCGGGGGGCTGATCGCCCGCGAGGAGGAGCTCGACCCGGTGGGCTTCGCCACCCTGGCCGCGCTGTCGGGCCTCGGCGGCGGCATCGTCCGCGACGTGCTCCTGGCCCACGGCACCCCCGTCGCCCTCACCGACTACGCCTACCTGACCACGGCGTTGGCCGGCGCCGCGGTCAGCTTCCTGGTGCCCGTCCGGGGGCGGGCGTGGGAGCGGGTGTGGCCGGTCATCGACGCCGTCGCCCTCGGCACCTGGGCGGCCACCGGCGCCCAGAAGACCCTCGACGTCGGGCTGGGCTGGCTGCCCGCCCTGCTGCTGGGCACGATCACCGCCGTCGGCGGCGGCGCCATCCGCGACGTGGTGCTGCGCCGGGTGCCCACGGTGCTGGGCGGCAACACCCTCTACGCCACGTGCGCCGTGGCCGCCGCCGGCCTGCTGGTCGCCTGCAGCGACACCGGCCACCCCGAGATCGGGCTGGTGGCCGCCACCGCCCTCGGCGCCACCCTGTGCCTGCTGGCCCGCTGGCGGGGCTGGATGCTGCCGGCGGGTGGGGCTAGAGGTTGGTCTCGTCGGCGGGCACGGGGGGCAGCGGGGGCGCCCCGCGCTGCCCGGCTCGGTCGCCGTCGCCCCCGTCGGCTGCCCCGGGGGGCGCCGCGCCGGGACCGGACGCCCCGCCGGCCCGACCCGCCGCCGCGCCCGCCAGGCCGGCCGGGCCCGCCGGGCCCGCCGGGCCATCGGGATCAGCCGAGCCCACCGTGAACGACGTCATCGACAGCGACCCCATGGCGTAGCCGTCGACGAGCACGTCGGCCCGCTCGCCCCGCCCGTCGGCCAGGCCGGCCACGTAGAGCAGCGGGATGAAGTGGTCGGGGGTCGGCACGGCCAGGGCGAAGTCGGCGTGGTCGACCACCCCGAGGATGTCGCCGGGCGACGAGGTCATCACCTCGACCACCCGCTCGTCGAAGCGCCGGGCCCAGTCGAAGCCGGCGTCGGGACGGCTCCAGTCGATGCGGCGCAGGTTGTGCACCACGTTGCCGCTGCCGACCACGACGACGCCGTCGTCGAGCAGCGGCGCCAGCCGGCGGCCCAGGTCGAGGTGGTACGACAGCGGCTCGGTGGCGTTGATGGCCAGCTGCACCACCGGCACGTCGGCGTCGGGGTACATGTGCACCAGCACCGACCAGGTGCCGTGGTCGAGGCCCCAGCTGTCGTTGTCGAGGCCGGCCCACGTGGGCGCCAGCAGCTCGGCGACCCGTCCGGCCAGCCCAGGGTCGCCCGGGGCCGGGTAGTCGACGGCGAACAGCTCGTCGGGGAAGCCGTAGAAGTCGTGGATCGTCCGCGGGGCGGCCATCGCCGTCACCGCCGTGGCGTTGGTGTACCAGTGCGCCGATACCACCACCACGCCCGCCGGCCGGCCGACCGCCGCGCCCAGCGCCCCCCACGCCCGGGTGTAGCGGTTGTCGTCGAGGGCGTTCATCGGGGTGCCGTGGCCCACGAACGCGGCCGGCACCCGGGGCATCCCGGTCACAGCCCCGACGCTACCGGCGCCACCGCCGCGCCGGTCCGGGGCGCCGGCGCGGCGGTCCCGGTTGCCCCCGGGCGTTCCTACGATGGCCGGCATGGCATTGCCCGCACGCACCCTCGGATCGCTCACCGTCTCCGCCCTCGGCCTGGGCTGCATGGGCATGAGCGAGTTCTACGGCCAGGGTGACGACGACGAGTCGATCGCCACGATCCACCGGGCCCTCGACCTGGGCTGCGCGCTGCTCGACACCGCCGACATGTACGGGCCGTTCACCAACGAGCGCCTCGTCGGCCGGGCCATCGCCGGCCGGCGCGACGAGGTGGTGCTCGCCACCAAGTTCGGCAACGAGCGGCGCCCCGACGGCAGCTGGGTCGGCGTGAACGGCCGCCCCGACTACGTGCGCGCCGCCTGCGACGCCTCCCTCGAGCGCTTGGGCGTCGACCACATCGACCTCTACTACCAGCACCGCGTCGACCCGCAGGTGCCCATCGAGGACACCGTCGGCGCCATGGCCGAGCTCGTCGAGGCCGGCAAGGTGCGCCACCTCGGCCTCTCGGAGGCGTCGGCCCCGACGATCCGCCGGGCGCACGCCGTGCACCCGATCACCGCCCTGCAGACCGAGTACAGCCTCTTCACCCGCGACGTCGAGGCGGAGATCCTGCCCACCGTGCGTGAGCTCGGCATCGGGTTCGTGGCCTACAGCCCCCTCGGGCGGGGCATCCTCACCGGCGCCTACACCTCCGCGGACGACTTCGCCGAAGGCGACAGCCGCCGCAGCGGCCGCTTCCCCCGCCTGGCCCAGGAGGCCTTCGAGCGCAACCGGGCCCTCGTCGCCGCCGTCGAGGCCCTCGCCGCCGACAAGGGGTGCACCGCCGGCCAGGTGGCCATCGCCTGGGTGCTGGCCCAGGGCGACGACGTGGTGCCGATCCCCGGCACCAAGCGCCGCACCTACCTCGAGGAGAACCTGGCCGCCGCCGACGTGGCCCTCACCCGCCAGGAGGCCGACGACCTCGCCGCCCAGGTCGGCACGCCCCACGGCGACCGCTACGCCGACATGAGCACCGTCAACCGCTGACCACGGGGCGCCGGCGGCCGCCGGCGTGGCAGGGTGGGACGGCGATGAACATCACCCACCTCGGACGCAGCGGCGTCTCGGTCAGCCGCCTGTGCCTCGGCACCATGAACTTCGGTCCCCACACCGAGGAGGCCGACGCCCACGCCATCATGGACGCCGCCCACGGCCACGGCATCAACTTCTTCGACACGGCGAACGTCTACGGCCAGCACACCGGCCGGGGGCGCACCGAAGAGATCCTGGGCACGTGGTTCGCCCAGGGCGGCGGCCGCCGCGACCGCACGGTGCTCGCCACCAAGGTCTACGGGGCCATGGGCGACTGGCCCAACGAGGGGAAGCTGTCGGCGGTCAACCTGCGCCGGGCGCTCGACGAGAGCCTCCGGCGGCTGCAGACCGACCGCATCGACCTCTACCAGTTCCACCACGTCGACCGCCGCACGCCGTGGGACGAGATCTGGCAGGCGATGGAGGTGGCCGTCGCCCAGGGCAAGGTGCTCTACGTCGGGTCGAGCAACTTCGCCGGCTGGCACATCGCCCAGGCCCAGGCCGCCGCCGAGGCCCGCCACTTCACCGGCCTGGTCAGCGAGCAGTCGATCTACAACCTGGCCGTGCGCGAGATCGAGATGGAGGTGCTGCCCGCCGCCCGCCACTACGGGCTCGGCGTGCTCCCCTGGTCGCCGCTGCAGGGCGGGCTGCTCGGCGGGGTGCTGAGGAAGGACCGGGAGGGCAAGCGCCGGCTGCAGGGCCGGGCCCTCGACACCGTCAACCAGCACCGCGCCCAGATCGAGGCCTACGAGGACTTCGCCGCCGAGCTCGGCCACGAGCCGGGCGACGTGGCGCTGGCCTGGCTGCTGGCCCAGCCGGGGGTCACCGCCCCCATCATCGGGCCGCGGATCGCATCGCAGCTCGACGACGCCGTCCGGGCCCTCGACGTGACCCTCGACGGCGCGGCCATGGCCCGCCTCGACGAGATCTTCCCCGGCTACAAGACCTCCCCCGAGCAGTACGCCTGGTAGCCGTCGGCCGCCCGCGGTCGACCGCCGCTTTGCAAGCGACCAGCGAACGCGAGGGAGCAGGCGGCGAACCACGCCCAACCGAGGGCGAGCCCGCCGACCACGTCGGTGAGCCAGTGCACGCCGAGGAACACCCGGGAGCAGGCGATGCCGGCGGCGATCGCCACCGCGAGCGCGGCCAGGAGGGCCTGCACCCGGGTCGAGCGGCGGGCGGCGATGAGCAGCGCGAAGGCGGCGAAGCAGCACGACGACGCAGTTGCGTGCCCCGACGGGAACGACGGCCCGCTGAACCCGGTGAGGCGGTCGAAGTCGGGGCGGGCTCGGTCGACGATCACCTTGACGACGTCGGCCACGGCGAACTGGCCGGCCACGGTGAGCAGCAGGAAGAGGAACGAGTTCAGCCACCCGCGCCGACGGGCGACGGCGGCCCACACGACCAGCGCAAGGGGCGCCAGCACCACCGCCCCGCCGAACTGGGTGAACTGGCGCAGCACCGACGTCGATCCGGCGGTGGCGTGGCGGGCGGCGAACCGGGCGGCGGTGACGTCGAACGAGGCGATGCCGGTGCGGCTCTCGACCATCAGCCCTCCTCACTCGTTGCTGGGAG
Organism: Acidimicrobiales bacterium; assembly: GCA_035718085.1. Lineage (GTDB taxonomy): Bacteria > Actinomycetota > Acidimicrobiia > Acidimicrobiales > Palsa-688 > DASTHS01. The sequence goes on from DASTHS010000182.1 coordinate 8,942, forward strand.
CGGGGGCGCACACCGTCACCGCCCGGGGGGCGACGGTGATCTTCAGCCTTTTGGTCTTGGGTCGGGCGCCGCCGTCGAGCTCGTAGGGGCGCTTGTGGCCGAGCTTCACGGTCAGCCGTCGCCCTTTGGTGATGCGAACCAGCTTCGAGCGCGAGGCCCGGCCGGCGACGAGGCGGGTGAGCACCCGCGCCCACTCGACGCTGGACGTGGCGGTCACGATGCCGATGTCGAGGAGGCCGTCGTCGGGCCGGGCGTCGGGGAACGCCACGAGGCCACCGGTCAGCTTCCCCATGTTGCCGAGCAGCAGGCAGCCGGCCTGGCCGTCGAACCACTTCCTGCCGTCGACCTTCACGGTCATGGTGACCGGGGCGGCCCGCACGGCGCGGGCGCCGGTGTAGATGTAGGCGAGCTGGCCGACCTTGTCCTTCAAGCCGGCGTCGGCTTCTTTCATCATCAGGGCGTCGAGGCCGGTGCCGGCCATGACGGCGAAGTACTGGCCGTTGACCACGCCCATGTCGAGGTGGCGGCGGTCGCCGTCGAGGGCGACCTCGAGGGCCGCTTCGAGCCCGGAGGGGACACCGAGGTTGCCGGCGAGCAGGTTGGCGGTACCGGCGGGCAGGATGCCGATCGCCGCCTTGTGGTGCTCGTCGTGGCGGGCCACCGCGTCGAGGCAGCGCTGCACCGTGCCGTCGCCGCCCCACACCAGGATCAGGTCAGCACCCTGGTCGAGGGCCTCGACGATGCGGGCGGGGGCCTTGCGGCTCTTGGGCACCTCGAACCACAGAGGGTCGGTGAAGCCCCGGTCGGCGAGCAGGCGGCGCAGCTCCGGCAGGCCACCGTCGAAGGTCTTGCCCGCGTGGGCGACGACCGCGACCGACATCACGACCGGCTCCCCGCCGGGACGGCGGCGCGTCGCCCGGCCCAGGCCCGCGTGGCCCGGCCAGAGATCCACAGCACGGCGGCGCCGATGACCACGCCGGCGAAGGTGTCGGTGGGGTGGTGCTCGCCGCGGTAGACGCGTGAGAGGGCGACGCAGGTGACCATGGCGGCAGCGAACACCCAGGCCGCCACGGTGGCCACCCGGTTGCGGGTGGTCGCCGCCACGATGAGCGCGATGCCGCCGTACAGGGCGAGCGTGGGTGCGGCACCGATCATGATCACGTTCAACGCCACGTAGCCGACGAGGACCGTCGACGCAGCGTGGAGGGCCCAATGACGGCGGTCGTCACGCACGGTGCCGTCACCGGGCGTCGCCAGCCGTCGGTCGTCGCGGCGGGGTCGCTCGTCGACGCGCCGGTCGACCACTGCGGCATCCGAGGCACCTTTCGACGTGATCGCGACCATTGCGCACCCTCCCTGTCGCCGATGTGGCCGCCTCGAGCGAGGCGGCACATCCCTGCGCGGAGAAGCGATTGGCAGGGTGCCGACGCTTGTACCCACCAGCTGCAAATTGCAGGCCGACGGCGAGCGGCGCGGATCGAAGCGCGAACCGATGGGTACAGGCGAGGAGCCGGGCTTTGCGCCGCCCGCAGGAGGGAACGCCGTGACTGTTCTGTCGCAGGTCGATGGTGGCCGGCGCCACCTGGGGAAGTCGGAGATGGCGTCGCCTCCGACGCGGTCGTCGGGCTCTCACGTCGGTGACAGCGCTCGGGTGGGCGCGGCGCGACTCGGGCTCACAGCCCGAGCGGCGGTCTACCTGCTCATCGGCTTCCTGGCGGTCGCCCTGGCCACCGGCCACAGCACCAAGGAGACCGACCAGTGGGGCGCCTTCCAGCAGCTCAACGGCGGCAGCGCCGGCCACGTGCTGGTCTTGGTCGTGGCGGTCGGCCTGGCCGCCTACGCCCTCTGGCGGTTCACCGAGGCAGCCTTCGGCGTCGCCGTCGAAGGCCGAGGGGCCGCCGCGCGCCTCAAGTCGCTGTTCCGGGGATGCGTCTACGCCTTTTTCGCGCTCAACGCCTTCCAGGTGGCGTTCGGAGGCCGGTCGGCGAGCCAGGCGCAGCGCCAGCAGACGATCGCCGCCAAGGTGATGCACCATTCCGCCGGCCGCTGGGCCATCGCCGCCGTCGGTGCCATCGTCGTGCTCGTCGGCCTGATGCTCGTGTTCGAGGGCCTGCGCCGCAAGTTCCGGAAATTCCTGAACACCTGGGAGATGCCACCGCTGGTGCGCCGAGCGGTCACCGTGCTCGGCACCGTCGGCACCACCGCCCGAGGCGCGGTGTTCGCACTCGCCGGCGTGCTCGTCGTCGAGGCCGCCGTGCAGTACAACCCGGCGAAGGCCGCCGGCATCGACGGCGCCTTGCGGTCGCTGCGCGATGCGCCCGCCGGCCCGTGGCTGCTCGGCGCTGCTGCGGCGGGGCTGGTGACCTTCGGGCTCTACGGCCTGGCCGAGGCGCGTTGGCGGCGGGTGTAGCCGACAGCACGCATGCCGCGCTCGGTGCAGCGCTCCGGGCCTGCGCCTGACGACAACGTTGGCGATGTGCGCACGCCGACGCCTACCGGGTGGGCGGCCCCGGGGTTCTTCCCGGGGCCGCCGCTGGCGCCGGCGCCACCTTGCTGGTCGCCTCGTGCGGTGGCCGGTGTCCCTGGCCGCAGGCACCGTGCAGCAGTCGGCGCCTGCCGCCGGGTCACCGGCCGGGGTTGCACATCACGAGCAGCCGCTGGTGGTGCCGCAGCTGGGGCAGGCGTGGCAGCTGCCCGCCCGCTGCATCTGCACCCCGCACTGGAAGCAGTAGGGGGCGTCCGACTCGGCCGGCAGCGGGGCGCTGACGGGGGCCGGGGCCGCAACCGGCGACGGGGGGGTGCGCAGGTCGAGGGTCGGCTCGTCGAGCGGTGCGATGTCGGCGCTGCGCAGGTTCGGGGTCACCGTCTCCTCGATGCCCGGCAGCGTCTGCTGGGTGCGCTCGGCGGAGGTGAGCACCCCGAGCTCGGCCCGCTCCTCGTAGGGCAGGTAGTCGACGGCCAGCCGGCGGAAGATGTAGTCGACCAGCGAGGCGGCGATGCGCAGGTCGGGGTCGTCGGTCATGCCGGCGGGCTCGAAGCGCATGTTGGTGTACTTCTTGACGTAGGTGGCCAGCGGCACGCCGTGCTGGAGGCCGAGGCTCACCGAGATGGCGAACGCGTCCATGATGCCGGCGAGGGTCGACCCCTGCTTGGCCACCTTCATGAACACCTCGCCGGGCCGGCCGTCCTCGTACTCGCCGACGGTGACGAACCCTTCGCAGTCGGCGACGCGGAAGGCGAACGTGCTCGACGTGCGCCGGCGGGGCATGCGCTCGCGGATCGGCTGCTTGACGACCACGGTCGTCTGGTTGGCCAGGGCCCGCTCGAGCTCGGCGACCTTCAGCGCCAGCTCGGCGTCGTGGGCCTCGGCGGGCGAGGTCGCCGGGTCGGCGACCGCCTTCTTGGCGGTGGCCAGCGGCTGGGCGACCTTGCAGTTGTCGCGGTACATGGCGACGGCCTTGATGCCGAGCCGCCACGCCTCGATGTGGAGCTGCTCGACCTCCTCGACGGTGACCTCCTCGGGCACGTTCACCGTCTTGGAGATGGCGCCGCTGATGAACGGCTGCACCGCACCCATCATCCGCAGGTGCCCCATGTAGTGGATGGTGTTGTCACCCATCGAGCAGGCGAACACCGGCAGGTGCTCGGCCCGCAGGTGGGGCGCCCCGACGATGCTCTTGTGCTCGTCGATGTGGGCGATGATGTCGCGGACCTGGCCGGCGTCGTAGCCGAGGCGACCGAGGGCCCGGGGGATCGTCTGGTTGACGATCGACATGGTGCCGCCGCCGACCAGCTTCTTCATCTTGACCAGGCCCAGGTCGGGCTCGATGCCGGTGGTGTCGCAGTCCATCAGCAGCCCGATGGTGCCGGTGGGGGCCAGCACGCTGGCCTGGGCGTTGCGCACGCCGTACTGCTCGGCGGTCTCGACCGCTTCGTCCCACGCCTCCTGCGCAGCCGACAGCAGCTCGGTGGGCACCAGCTCCTCGTCGATGTGGGCGGCGGCGTCGCGGTGCATGCCGAGCACCCCGAGCATGGCCTCGCGGTCGTTGGTGAAGCCGGCGAAGGGGCCCATTCGCGCTGCGGTGCGCGCCGAGGTGGCGTAGGCGCGCCCGGTGAGCAGGGCGGTGATCGCCGCCGCCCACGCCCGGCCGCCGTCGCTGTCGTAGGGCAGGCCCTGGGCCATCAGCAGGGCGCCGAGGTTGGCGTAGCCGATGCCCAGCTGCCGGAACCGCCGGCTGTTCTCGGCGATGGCGTCGGTCGGGTAGTCGGCGTTGCCGACGATGATCTCTTGGGCGGTGAAGACCACGGCGGTGGCGGCGGTGAAGCCGGCCACGTCGAAGCTGCCGTCGGCCTCGAGGAAGGTCAGCAGGTTGAGCGACGCCAGGTTGCACGCGGAGTTGTCGACGTGCATGTACTCGCTGCAGGGGTTCGAGCCGTTGATGCGCCCGTGGTTGGGGGCGGTGTGCCAGCGGTTGATCGTGGTGTCGAACTGCAGGCCCGGGTCGGCGCACTCCCAGGCCGCCTTGGCGATCTGGCGGAACAGGTCGCGGGCGCGCACGGTCTGCACCACGCTGCCGTCGGTGACCGCCCGCAGGTGCCAGTCGGCGTCGTCGACCACGGCCAGCATGAACTCGTCGGTCACCCGCACCGAGTTGTTGGCGTTCTGGTACTGGATCGAGTGGCTGTCCTTGCCGTCGAGGTCCATGTCGAACCCGGCGTCGCGCAGGGCCCGGGCCTTGCGCTCCTCGACGGCCTTGCACCAGATGAAGTCTTCGATGTCGGGGTGGTCGACGTCGAGGATGACCATCTTCGCCGCCCGACGGGTCTTGCCGCCCGACTTGATGGTGCCGGCCGAGGCGTCGGCGCCCCGCATGAAGCTGACCGGGCCCGACGCGGTGCCGCCGCCGCGGAGGTGCTCGTGGGACGACCGGATCTTCGAGAGGTTGACCCCGGCGCCGGAGCCACCCTTGAAGATGATGCCCTCCTCCTTGTACCAGTTGAGGATCGAGTCCATCGAGTCGTCGACCGACAGGATGAAGCAGGCGCTGCCCTGCTGGGGCACGCCCTTCACCCCGATGTTGAACCACACCGGCGAGTTGAACGCCGCCATCTGGTGGATGATCAGGTACTTGAGCTCGTCGGAGAAGGCGTCGGCCTCGGCCTCGTCGGCGAAGTAGCCGTCTTTGCGGCCCCAGGCGGTGACGGTGTCGACCACCCGGTCGGCGACCTGCTTGAGCGACCACTCGCGCTCGGGCGTGCCGAGGGTGCCGCGGAAGTACTTCTGGGCGAGGATGTTGGTGGCATTCACGCTCCAGGTCGACGGCACCTCGACGCCCAGCTGCTCGAAGGCCACGGCCCCCGTCTGCCAGTGGGTGATGCGGGCGTCGCGCCGTTCCCACGTCACCGTCTCGTAGGGGTCGCTGCCGGCCGTGGTGAAGCGGCGGGTGATGCCGATGCCGGTGCGCTCGGGGGCGATGGCCATGGGTGTGGGGTTCCTTCCTGGTGCCTGGCGGGTGGTCGGGCCACCGGCCGGTCGCTCCGGCGCAGGGGTCCACCACAAGGGGTTGTGGTGACGCTCCGTCAGACCACTCGGTCACCACAAGATACAGCGTTGTAATTCCACCACTGTGCTGCGGCGGTGTCAACGGCGGCAGCGTCGCGTCGGTGCTGGTCAGCGGCCGCTCGCGAAATCTCCCACCGGTGCCGGGCGTGCTTGCCCCGGCGCCGGGTCGACCCTACGGGCCGATCCCTGTGGACCGACAGGCCTTCGAACCTGTGGATCTGCGGGGGACGACCGGCCGGCTGTCCACACCCGCTGGGCGCCCCGATCGTGCGCCCGGGCTCTCGTCGCTGCGGCGGCGACCGAGCCCCGGCGGCGGGGCCCGGATGCGCCCGGGGAATGCCCCCGACGGGGGGTTTCGCCACGGATGGGCCC
>DASTHS010000183.1:0-18610 GCA_035718085.1 Acidimicrobiales bacterium
TCAGCGCCACCGACCTGGCGCCGGGGTCCGGGGTCAGCCGCCAGGCCGTCGTCAAGCACCTGGGCGCCCTCGAGTCAGCCGGCGTCGTCGAGCGGCGCCGGTGCGGCCGGGAGGTGCGCTTCGAGGTGGTCGACGGGCGCCTCGACGACGCCGCCCGCTGGATCGCCGACGTCGGCCGCCGGTGGGACGACCGCCTCGACGCGCTGCGACGGCAGGTGGGCCGATAGGTCTCGTTTGCCCCTCTGGTCAGGCGCCCGGTCCCGGGTGGATGATCGCGTCGACACCGTCGAGAAGGGGGACACCATGGACACCGAAGCACTCGCTCGCCGCGGCTACGACTCCTTCGCCGCCGGCGACGTCGCCACGCTGCACGCACTGCTCGCCGACGACGTGCTTTGGGTCGAGCCGGGCGAGACCAGGGTCTCGGGCGAGCACAAGGGCCGCGACGCGACGCTCGCCATGCTCGGCAGCCTGGCCGAGATCACCGGGGGCACCTTCGTGGCTACGCCGAAGGTGTTCATGGTGTCGGGCGACCACGCGGCGGTGCTCGTCGGGGAGTCGGCGACGCGCGACGGCCACCAGATCGTCTCGGAGAGCATCCACTACTTCCGCTACCGCGACGAGCAGATCGTCGAGTTCCACGACCTGCCGTTCGACATGGGCGCGTTCTCGGCGCTCTTCGCCTAGCCGCCGGCCTACTTCGCCGACATGCCGGCGTCGACGGGGATCGTCGCGCCGGTGATGCCGGCCGCCTGCTCCGAGCACAGCCACGCGATCAGCGCGGCGGGCTCGTCGGGGCGCAGCAGGCGGGGGATCATGTGGTGGGCGGCGAACTCGGCGGTGCCGTCGAGGTCGTAGACCGCAGCGCTGGCGTCGAGCATCGCCGTCTCGGTCGACCCAGGGGCCACCGCGTTGGCGGTGACGCCGAGGGGCCCGAGCTCGGCCGCCAACGCCCGCACCAGCCCGATCACCCCCGCCTTGGCTGCGCAGTAGGCGCCGAGGCGGGGGAGGCCGATCACGCCGCCGGCCGATGCGATGGCCACGACCCGGCCGCGGCGCGGCTCGGGGCGGCGCAGCAGAGCGGGCACGGCGGCGCGCACCGTGCGCCAGACGCCCTCGAGGTTGACGCCCACCATGGCCGCCCACAGCTCCTCGGGCGCCTCCCACGACGGGGTGCCGCCGGCGATGGCCCCGGCGCCGGCGATGACGGCGTCGAGGCCGCCGAAGCGCTCTTCGGCGGCAGCGACGGCGGCGTCGAGCGCGTGCTGGTCGCGCACGTCGGCCGCCACGCCGAGGGCGTAGGGCCCGGCGGCGGCCACGGCGGCGTCGAGGTCGGCGGTCGTCGCCAGCGGGTAACCGAGGGCGGGATCGTCGGCGCAGGCGTCGACCAGCACCACCCGCCACCCGTTCGCGCCGAGGCGTCGGGCGGTGGCCGCACCGATGCCGCGGGCGGCGCCGGTCACCAGGGCGACGGTCACCCCACCCACCTGTCGAAGGCGGCCACCAGGTCGTCGGCCCAGGCGTCGAGCAGCGCAGCGCCCCGTTCCGCCGTGGCCCCGGCGGGGTCACCGAGCACCCCGTTGGCGCTGACGGCGGCCACCCCACCGGCGCGCAGGGCGGGGAGGAGCTCGGCGAGGGGGCGGCGGTCGCCGGCGGCCCGCCCGCTGCGCACCGTCTGGGGGGCCAGGTGCAGCAGCGCGGAGGTCTCGACCCAGCCGGCGTGGGCGTCGCCGCCGTCCACCTGGCGGGGTGACCACGCCAACACCCGGCGGCCCTCGTCGGCGCACCGGGCCGATGCACCGGCCAGCGCAGCGGCGTTGCCGCCGTGGGCGGAGACGACGACCACGCCGGCGAAGTGGTCGGCGGAGCGCACCAGCTCCACGAGCACCTCGGTGAGCACGGCGGTGCCGACCGACAGGGTGCCGGGGAAGGCGGCGTGCTCGCCGCTGGCGCCGTAGGGGAGCGCCGGCCCGGCCAGTACGCGCCCGGTGCGGCGCGCCGCCAGCCGGCCGGCCAGCTCGGTGGCGACGAGCGTGTCGGTGGCCAACGGCAGGTGCGGGCCGTGCTGCTCGCACGAGCCGACCGGCAGCGCCAGCACCGCGCCGGTGCCGACCTCGGGCCAGGTGCGCTCGCCGAGCAGCGTCACCCGGGCGCTAGCGGCGGCGGCCGAGGGCCACCGGCACCGAGTGCCCGGGGCCCGGCGACGGGGCGCTGCCCGGCGCGATGGCGGCCAGGGCGGCGGCGCCGTGGCCGTGCACGCACTCCGGGTCGGGGCCGTCGAGCGGGAGGCCGGTGAAGAACTTCGCGGCCATGCACCCGCCCTGGCAGGCGTCGAACGAGCCGCACGAGGCGCACGCCCCGGCGCTGGTCGGTTCCCGTAGGGAGGCGAAGAGGGCCGACTGGCGCCACACGCGGGTGAACCCGCCGTCGTCGCGCACCGAGCCAGCCTTGAAGTCGTCGTGGAGCACGAACGGGCAGGCGTAGACGTCGCCCACGGGGTCGATGAGGCACACCACCCGACCGGCGCCGCACAGGTTGAGGCCCTCGAGGGGTGCACCGAGGGCGGAGAGGTGGAAGAACGAGTCGCCGGTGAGCACGCCCGGCCGGTCGAGCAGCCAGCGGTAGAGCTCGCGCTGCTGGGCGTCGGTCGGGTGCAGCTCGTGCCAGGTGTCGGCGCCGCGCCCGCTCGGGCGCAGCCGCGTGAGGCGCAGCTGGGCGCCGTAGGCGGCGGCCATGGCCTCGTAGGCGTCGAGCTGGCCGACGTTGTGGCGGGTGACCACGACGGAGATCTTGAACGGGCCGAAGCCGGCGGCGGCCAGGTTGTCCATGGCCCGGCGGGCGGCGGCGTACGAGCCGGCGCCGCGCACGGCGTCGTTGGTGGCGGCGTCGGCGCCGTCGAGGCTGACCTGCACGTCGACGTAGTCGGTGTCGGCCAGCCGCTCGGCGCGCGCTGGGGTGATCGTCGATCCGTTGGTCGAGAACTTCACCCCGACCCCTCGGCTCACTGCGTAGTCGACCACGTCGTAGAAGTCGGCCCGGATGGTGGGCTCACCGCCGCCGATGTTGACGTAGAACACCTGCAGGTCGTGCAGCTCGTCGACGACGGCCATCACCTCGGCGGTCGACAGTTCCCGGGGGTCGCGCCGGCCGGAGCTCGACAGGCAGTGCACGCACGCCAGGTTGCAGCCGTAGGTGAGCTCCCAGGTCAGGCAGATGGGGGCGTCGAGGCCGCCCTTGAGCTCGGTGGTGAGCGTGGAGGTCAACGGCTCAGTAGACGCCGCACATGCCGTCGATGGAGATCTCCTCGACCAGCACCTCGTCGTCGACCGTGGGAGTGTCGGGCGTGTCGGCCTCGGTGGCGTCGGTGATCGTCAGGGCAGCGTCGTCGGCCATGCGGCGACACTATGCGCGCCGCTCAGCGCGGCACGAGGAAGCCCGAGGCGGCCAGTGACCCGAGCGCCTTGCGGTAGGTGGGCCGCTGTGAGGCGGGCACCACCTCGTCGAGGGCGCTGGCCACGTCGGGGTGCTCGGCGAGGGCCTCGACGAGGCGCGCCAGCAGCGGCGAGCGCAGGAAGGTCAGCCGTCGGGTGCCGTAGTGGTAGGCGAGGGCGCCGAAGCGCTCGGGGCGCAGCGCCACCTGGGGGTCGAGCCGCCAGGCTCCGCTGTCGAGGTCGGGGGTGTCGGCCCCGGCCGCGCCGCTCGGGCCAGTCGTGCCGGTCGTGCCGGCCGGGCCGCTCGGGCCGCTCACGCCGCCGCCTCGGCTGGGTCGGGCACGTCGGGCCCCGACGAGCGGGGGCTGCTCGCCGAACGGGTGGCGGCGGCCAGATCGGCGGCGCTGACGTTGCGGGGGTGGTGGCACGCCGCCAGATGCCCGCCGGGGTACTCGGTGAGCGGCGGCTCGACCGCCACGCACACGTCGGTCGCGTGCGGGCAGCGGCTGGCGAAGCGGCAGCCGGCCGGGGGCTCGGTGGCGCTCGGCGGCTCGCCGGGTGCCACCTGCCGCCGGCGGCGGTTCCGGTCGGCGTCGGGCACGGGCACCGCGGCCAGCAGCGCCTCGGTGTAGGGGTGCACCGGCCTGGTGTAGAGCGCCTCCGCCGGCGACACCTCGACCACCTTGCCCAGGTACATCACGGCGATGCGGTCGGAGACGTGGCGCACCACCGACAGGTCGTGGGCCACGAACACATACGACAGTCCGAGGCGGTCCTGCAGGTCGTCGAGCAGGTTGACCACCTGCGCCTGGATCGACACGTCGAGGGCCGACACCGGCTCGTCGAGCACGATCAGGCGGGGGTCGGCGGCCAGGGCGCGAGCGATGCCGATGCGCTGGCGCTGGCCGCCGGAGAACTCGTGGGGGAAGCGGTCGACGTGCTCGGGGTTGAGGCCGACGGCGTCGAGCAGCTCGCGCACCCGGGCCGGCCGCGAGTCCGACGGGGTGCCGCGCAGGGCCAGGCCGGCGGCGACGATCTGCCCGACCCGCTTGCGGGGGTTGAGCGACGCCTGCGGGTCCTGGAAGACCATCTGCACCTCGCTGCGGTAGGGGCGCAGCCCCCGCTGGCCGAGGCCGGTGATGTCGTTGCCGCGGAAGCGCACGGCCCCGCCGGTCGCCGGCACCAGCCGCAAGATGGTGCGGGCCAGCGTGGTCTTGCCACAGCCGGACTCGCCGACCAGCCCCAGCGTCTCGCCTTCGGCGAGCGACAGGGTGACGTCGTCGACGGCGTGCACGACGGCAGAGGCGCGCCCGAGCAGGCCGGAGCGCACAGGGAAGTGCACCACGAGGTGGTCGACCTCGAGCAGGGGGCTGCTGGTCACCGCACCGCTCCGGTGGGACGGAGCGGCAATCCGATGGCGCCGTCGACCACCCGCTTCTCGCGCTTGGCGGCCAGGTCGAGCCAGCAGCGGTCGGAGTGCCCGGGGTCGGCCGGGTCGGCGCCGCGCAGCTCGGGCACCTCGTCGCAGCGCCCGAAGCGGTGCGGGCAGCGGGTCTTGAAGTGGCAGCCGGCGGGGGGCGCCAGCAGCGACGGGGGCGTGCCGCCGATGGTCGGCAGCCGCTCGGGCCGGTCCCGGTCGATGCGCGGCACCGACCCGAGCAGGCCCCAGGTGTAGGGGTGCAGCGGGTCGGTGAAGATCGGTCGCAGGCCACCCTGTTCCACGACCCGCCCGGCGTACATGACCACCACCCGGTCGGCGACCTCTGCGATCACGCCGAGGTCGTGGGTGATCAACAGCACGCCCACCCCGGTCTCGGCGCGGAGGTCTTCGATCTCGGCGAGGATCTGCGCCTGGATGGTCACGTCGAGTGCGGTGGTGGGCTCGTCGGCGACGAGCACCTGGGGGTCGCACGACAGGGCCATGGCGATCATGACCCGCTGGCGCATCCCGCCGGAGAACTCGTGGGGGTAGGCCCGCGCCCGTTCCGCGGCGCGGGGGATGCCAACGCGCCGCAGCAGGTCGGCGGCCCGGTCACGCGCCGCCGACCGGCTGACGCGGCTGTGGGCCCGGACCTGCTCGGCGATCTGGTCACCGACGCGGTGCACCGGGTTGAGCGCCGTCATCGGGTCCTGGAACACCATGGCGACCCGCTTGCCCCGGACGTGCTGCAATCCCCGCTCGTCGGCGGCGAGGAGGTCGACCTCGGGGTCGGCGGCGGTCGCCTCGAGCACCGCCCGGCCCGAGAAGGTGGCGTTGGGCGACCGCGTGAGGCCGAGCAGCGTCATGGCGGTCACCGACTTGCCCGACCCCGACTCGCCGACGATGCCGAGCACCTCGCCGGGCTGCAGGGCGAACGACACGTCGTCGACGGCGTGCACGGTGCCGCCCTCGGTGCGGAACGAGACCCGGAGGTGCTCGACGGTGAGCAGGGCCACGGCTAGGCCTGCAGCCGGATGCGCGGGTCGAGTGCGGCGTAGACCACGTCGACGAGGGCGGAGAACAGCACGACGAAGATGGCGCCGAAGAGCACGCCGACGAGGATGGGCGGGACGTCGAGCGAACTGATCGACTGGGCGATGTACTGGCCGACCCCGTTGAGGTTGAACACGTCCTCCACGAGGATGGCGCCGCCGCCGACGACGCCGGCGAAGTCGAGGCCGAACAGCGACACCAGCGGGATGAGGGAGGTGCGCAGCACGTGGCCGGTCAGGATCCGCCGCCGGGACAGGCCCTTGGCCCTCGCCGTGCGCACGAAGTCCTCGCTCAGCGTGTCGACCACCGTCGAGCGCAGCACCTGTGAGTAGATGCCGATGTAGAGCACCGCGAGGGAGATCCAGGGCAGCAGCATGTGGTGCAGCCACGACGGGATGCTCGTGCTCGGCCCCACGTAGCCGCCGTTGGGGAACAGGTGGGTCTTGAACGCGAGCAGGTAGAGCAGCACCGCACCCACCACGAACGACGGCGCCGAGATCCCGGTGAAGCCCACGACGGTGATGGTGGTGTCGAGGGCTCGGCCCGCCCGCAGGGCGGCGACCAGGCCGAGCACGACGCTGACCAGCAGCCAGATCACCGCCGCCCCCACGGCCAGCGACACCGTGGCCGGCAGACCCCGCTTGATCTGGCTCATCACGGTGACGTGCTGGGTGTAGCTCTGGATCGACCCGGTGAACACCTCTTTCATCGTGCGGGCGTACTGCACCCAGATGGGCTTGTCGAACCCGTAGGTGCGCTCGACGGCGGCGATGTCGGCGGGGCTGGCCGTGCGCCCGGCGAGGCGGAGGGCCGGGTTGCCGTTCGGGATGGCCTCGAAGATGAGGAACGTCAGGATGCTGATGGCGACGAGCACGCCGACGGCGGCGGCGAAGCGGCGGATGGCGAAGCGCAGCATCGGTGCTCAGACGTGGCGCACGGCGGCGCGGGGGTCGAGGGCGGCGCGCAGTCCCTCACCGAACACGTTGACCGACAGCACCGCCGCGATCAGCATCATGCCGGGGGCGAGGACGAGGTGGGGGGCGACGGTGATCAGCTGCACACCGCTCGAGATCATGGTGCCCCACGACGCGTTGGGCGGTTGCACGCCGGCACCGAGGAACGACAGCGCGGCTTCGAGCACGATCGACTGGGCCAGCTGCAGGGCGACGAACACGACGAGCGTCGACGCCAGGTTGGGCAGCAGCTCGCCCACCATGATGCGCAGGTGCCCGGCGCCGAGGGTGCGGGCGGCGTCGACGTATTCGCGCTCGCGCAGGCCGAGCACCTGGCCGCGCAGCGGCCGGGCCACGTAGGGCACGAACACCACGCCGATCACCAGCGCCGGAATCCAGTTGGAGGAGCCGTGGAGGTGGATCGGGCCGACGCTGATGCCCCCGAGCGCCAGGTTCACGCCGAGGGCCACCCCGAGCAGCACCGCGGGGTACGCCCAGATCAGGTCCATGAGCCGGGAGATGATCCCGTCGGGCCATCCCCGGAAGTAGCCGGCGACCAGGCCGGCGACGGTGGCGAGCACCATGGTGATGATCGTGGCCAGCACGCCGATCTCGAGGGAGTTGCGCCCCCCGTAGAGCAGCCGCACAGCCACGTCGCGGCCGTTGGGGTCGGCACCGAGCAGGAAGTGGGAGTGCCACGTCGGCCCCGTCGGGATGCCGGTCGGGTCGACCACGTCCACCTTGCGGCCACCGAGGTGGAGCACCTCGGTGATGTGGTTGGTGTTCGGGCCGGTGTGGGCGATGTCGTTGGCGTAGACCGGGGCGAGCAGGCAGGCCACCACGATGAGCAGGAACAGCACGCCGAAGACCAGGGCGGTGCGGTTGCGCCGGAGGCGCTGGAAGGCGAGGCGATAGGGGCCGGTGCCGGCCGAGACCGGCTCGTCGGCCCCGACCGGGGCGAGGAGCGGGTCCTCGGCCCTGGTCAGGTCGACAGCCACAGGTGCGCCGGTGCTGCCGCTACTTGAGCGCCAACGACGACAGGTCGAGACCCTGGCTGCCGCTGAAGACGATGCTCTTCTGGTCGATCCTGTCGGAGGTGAACAGCGGCGTGGTCTGGTAGCCGAAGGTCAGGATGAACGCGTGCTGGGTCACGTACTGGTCGAGCGACGCCCACTCGGGGGCCGTGGTCGACAGCTGCGTCGACGGGATGGCCTCCAGCTTGAGCAGCTCGGACTGGATGTGCGGGTCGTCCACGTTGCCGAAGTTCTCGTTGTTCACCGGCTGGATGCTGCGGGCGTCGAGCAACAGGTAGAAGTCCGACGGGTCGGGGAAGTCTTCGTCCCAGTCGGCGAACCCGGTCTGGGGGTTGGTCGACGCGTTCCCGATCGTCTGGAAGTACGTGGCGTTGGCGATGACCTTGAGCGTCGCCTTGAAGCCCAGGTCGTTGAGCAGCTGCGTGTAGTACTGCATCCACTCCTGGCGGGGGCTCTTCGTCTCCGACCACACGGTGACCGCGGTGCCGGCCAGGCCCGCCGACTGGATCATCGACTTGGCCTTGGCCACGTTGGCGGCGCTCGGGCTCTGGGTGACGTCACCCTCGGGGCACGACGCCGTGGGGTGGCCGGGGATGCCCGGCGGCAGGAAGTAGCAGGCCGGTTGCAGGAAGCCCGACGCCAGTCGGGCGGTCGCCGTGCGGTCGAATGCCAGGTCGACGGCCTGGCGGGCCACCTCGTTGTTGAACGGCGCCGTCTTGGTGTTGAAGAAGACGTAGTACGACTGCGGCACGGTCGTGGTCTTGAACCGGTCGGCGGCCTGGCTCTTCACCTGGGACACCAACGCGGGCGGCAGGGTGTCGAACGGGTCGAACACGTCCGACTGGTTGGAGAGCACCTGCTGGGCCTCGGTCTGGTTGTTCGACTCGATCGTCACGTTGATCTGGTCGAGGTTGCCCGTCGGCACGCCCGGGATGTTGAACTTCGCGAAGCCCGGGTTCTTGACCAGGCTGTATGACACGTTCGGCACCACGTTCTTGATGGTGTAGGGCCCGATGCCGACCGGTGGGGTGTTCGACTCGACGGTCATGGGTGTGCTGCTCGGCACCAGGGCGGCTGCAGGGAAGGCCAGCACGTTCGGGAAGGCCCCGTAGGCCTGCGACAGCTTGATGGTGATGGCCCCCGACGCGTCGTCGGTCGTGATGCCGCTGATGCTGGTCGCCTTGCCGCCGGCGTAGTCGCTGGCGCCGGCGACGTAGTTGGTGATGAAGCTGTCGCCGCCCCAGTTGAGCTTGATCATGCGCTCGATGGCGTAGGCGAAGTCGGAGGCCTTCACCGGCGTGCCGTCGTTGTAGGTGAGGCCCGAGCGCAGGTTCAGCGTGTAGGTGAGCCCGTCTGCCGACACCTGGGGGAGGGCCGTGGCCAGGTCGGGGATCAGCTTCGGCGTGCCGTTGGTGTGCGAGTAGGTGAGCAGCGGCTCGTAGCTGATGGCGTCGGCTTCGACGGCCTGGGTGGTGTAGCCGTACTGCGGGTCGAGCGAGTCGGGGAAGCTGCCCTGCAGCAGCGAGGCGGTGCCGCCCTGCTTGGCCGTCGAGGTGCCGCCGGAGGTCGACGTCGTCGTGCCCCCCGTGCCGGACGAGGAGGTCTTGGTGCCGGAGCTGCCGCAGGCCGCCATGGTGGCGGCGAGGGCGACCGCGGCGGCGGCGGCGGTGATCGAGCGGGCGGCAGTCGGGCTGGGCATCGGCGGAGGAGCATACGGACCCCGCTCGTCGGCGTGCACGGATCCCGGGTTCGGGTCGCGTGACGGCCGTGTTGCCGGCAGGTTTCCCAGGCGGCCTCGGCAGCGCGGGCCCCCGGCCGTGTGGGCGCCGACCGCTTGTACGCTGCACGGGCGACGAGGAGGTGGTTCCAACGGCTGGGACAGACGACGCAGGCCTGCAGCGATTCGATGTCGTGGTGATCGGCGGGGGCCCCGCCGGGTACGCCGCGGCGCTCCACGGGGGCCTGCTCGGCCTCGACATCGCAGTGGTGGAGATGGACCGGGTGGGCGGCACCTGCCTCCACCGGGGCTGCATCCCGGCCAAGGAGTTCCTCGAGACGGCGACGGTGCACCGCACCGTCGCCGGCGCCGCCGAGTTCGGCATCGACGTGGCCGCCCCGGCCCTCGACTTCTCCCGGAGCCAGGCCCGCAAGCAGCGGGTCGTCGAGCAACTGTGGAAGGGCCTGCAGGGCCTCATGAAGAAGCGGAAGGTCACCACGTTCGTGGGGATCGGCAGCCTCGGGGCCGACCACGTGGTCACGGTGCGCCAAGCCGACGGCGCCGAGGTGCGCATCCGCGGTGACCACGTGGTCCTGGCGGCCGGCTCGGCCCCGCGCACGATCCCGGGCTTCGAGGTCGACGGCCGCGTCGTGATGACCTCCGACGAGGTGCTCGCCCTCGAGGCGCTCCCGTCGTCGGCTGTGGTGATCGGCGGGGGCGCCATCGGCTGCGAGTTCGCGTCGATGATGAGCGATCTCGGCGTGCAGGTCACGATCCTCGAGGCGCTCCCGAAGATCCTGCCGGGCTGCGACAAAGACGTCACCGACGTGGTGCTGCGCTCGTTCAAGAAGCGTGGCATCGAGGTGCGCACCGGCGTCACCGTGTCGGGTCACACGCCCGCCGACGACGGAGCCTCCACCATCGTCGCCTTCGGCGACGGCGAGGAGGTCAAGGTCGACGCCGTGGTGGTGTCGGTCGGGCGCCGGCCGCTCTCCGACCACCTCGGCCTCGAGGGCACCGGGGTGCAGGTCGACGAGCGCGGCTTCGTCGTCGTCGACGACCACATGCGCACCGGCGAGCCCGGGGTCTGGGCCGCCGGCGACCTGGTGAGCACCCCGGCGCTGGCCCACGTCGGTTTCGCCGAAGGCATCTTGATCATCGACCAGATCCTCGGCGAGGCGGTGGTGCCGGTCGACTACGGCAAGGTGCCCTGGTGCATCTACACCCACCCCGAGGTGGCCTTCGCCGGCCTCTCCGAGGAGGCGGCCAAGGTGGCCGGCTTCGAGGTGGTCACCAAGAAAGACCCTTACGGCGGCAACGGTCGGGCGCTGATCGTCGGCGAGCCCGAGGGCGTCGTCAAGGTGATCTGCGAGAAGCTGCCCGACGGGCGGGCCGGCCGCATCCTCGGCGTGCACATGGTCGGGCCGTGGGTCACCGAGCAACTCGGCCAGGGCTACCTGGCCGTCAACTGGGAGGCCACGCCCGACGAGGTCGCCCACTTCATCCAGCCGCACCCGACGTTGTCGGAGGCGTTCGGCGAGACGGTGCTCGCCCTGACCGGGAGGGGTCTGCACGTTGGCTGACATCACGATGCCGCAGCTGGGCGAGACGGTGACCGAGGGCACCATCACCCGCTGGCTCAAGCAGGTCGGCGAGAGCGTCGCCGAGGACGAGGTGCTCTTCGAGGTGTCGACCGACAAGGTCGACTCGGAGGTGCCGTCACCGGCGGCCGGCGTCGTCACCGAGATCCTGGTGCAAGAGGGCGAGACCGTCGACGTCGGCACCCGCCTGGCGGTCATCTCCGACGGGGCGGCGGCGCCGGCCTCGTCGAACGGCTCGGCCGGGGAGGGAGCCGCTGACGACCCGGCGCCGTCGATCGAGGCCGAGCAGGTGCCGGCGCCCGAGGGCGCTGCCGGGGTCGTGCCGACCGGCACGGCGCGCGCCGAGGCCCGAGCCTCGTCGAGCAGCGGGCCGTCCGGCGACGCCGGCACCGGCCCCCAGGCGCCGGCACCCGAGGCGGAGGCCCCCGGTGCCGCTCCGGCGGTGGCGGCGGCCGGCTCGCCGCCGTCGGCACCCGGCGAGCAGCGCAACGCAGCGGCCACCCGGCCCGGCGACGCCCGGCCGCCGGCCCGCCCCGGCGACGGCAGGGTGCTCTCCCCGGTCGTGCGCCGGCTGATCGCCGACCACAACATCGACCCGTCGGAGATCACCGGCACCGGTGCGGGTGGTCGCATCACCCGCAACGATGTCCTCGACCTGATCGACAAGCGCGCCGGCGGTGCCGCCGCCACCGGCGCGCCGTCCGCGCCCGCCACCGATCAGGCCGCCCCCGCTTCGCCGGCCGGCGGCCCCGCCGCCCCCCGTCCGGCGGCACCGCCCGCCGTGGCCGGTGCGCGCGACACGATCGTGCCCTTCACCAACATCCGACGTCGCACCGCCGAGCACATGGTGCGGTCGAAGGCGACCTCCGCCCACACCATGGTGGCCGTCGAGGTCGACTATGCCGGCGTCGAGGCGGTGCGCGCCGCGGAGAAGGCGCGCTTCCGGGAGAGCGAGGGGTTCGGCCTGACGTACCTGCCGTTCATCGCCCGCGCCGTGGTCGACGCGCTCGGCGACTTCCCCCACGTCAACAGCTCGGTGGGCGACGACCAGCTGATCGTGCACGGCGACATCAACCTCGGGATCGCCGTCGACCTCGACTTCGAGGGCCTGCTGGTGCCGGTCATCCACGAGGCCGACGGCAAGCGCCTGCGGGCGCTCGCCCGTGACATCTCGACCCTCGCCTCCCGGGCTCGGGCCCGCAAGCTGACCGTCGACGACATCTCCGGCGGCACCCTGACCCTCACCAACGCTGGCCCCTTCGGCACCTTCATTACCGTTCCGGTGATCAACCAGCCGCAGGTCGCCATCATCAGCACCGACGGCGTGCGCAAGCGCCCGGTGGTCGTCGAGCTGCCCGACGGCAGCGACGCCATCGTCGTGCACCCGGTCGGCAACCTGGTCATGTCCTGGGATCACCGCGCTTTCGACGGCGCCTACGCAGCGGCGTTCCTGGCCGCGGTGAAGACGGTGCTGGAGACGCGCGACTGGTCCAGCGAGCTGTGACCCGGCCCGCCGGGCAGCCCGCCCCGCTGCGGGTGCGCTGGCTCGGCGGCCGCGTGGCCTACCGCGACGCGCTCGCCCTGCAGCACGGGCTGTGGGAGCACGGGAGCGACCCCTGGCTGCTGCTGCTCGAGCACCCGCACACCTACACCCTCGGGGTGCGGGCCGACCCGGCTCACGTGCTGATCGACCCGGCGACGGTCGGGGCCGAGGCGGTGCGCACCGACCGCGGCGGCGACGTGACCTACCACGGCCCGGGGCAGCTCGTCGGCTACCCGATCGTCGACGTGCCCACCGGTCCGGGGGCGGTGCCCGGCCACGTGCACGCCATCGAGCAGCTCGTCATCGCCGCGCTCGGTGACGTCGGCCTGCACGGCGCCGCCCGCCTCGACGGCTACCCCGGCGTGTGGCTCGGCGTCGACGGCCCGCGGCCCCGCAAGATCGCCGCCATCGGGGTTCGGGTGTCGAAGGGCCGGTCGATGCACGGCTTCGCCCTGAACGTCGCGCCAGACCTGGCGATGTTCGGCCACATCGTGCCGTGCGGCATCACCGACAAGGGTGTGACCTCACTGGCTGCCGAGGGCGTCGACGTACCCCTGCGTGCCGTGGTCGACGCCGTGGTCGCCCGGGCGGCCGAGCGCTGGGGCGCGGGCGGCGTCGAACGCCACGACGTGGCATGGCGGGTGGCCACCACCGACCTGTCGGCCTTCACCCGCGGCGAGGGTCCCGGTGCCCCGGTCGGGCCGGCCGACCACGGGGCCGGCACCCTGGCGGCGGCGCGACCGCAGCCGGTGCGGTTGCTGGGCCGGCTCGCCGAAGCCGGCGTCGACGCCGCCGCCGGCCTCGCCGTCGACGCCCGCAAGCCCGACTGGCTCCGGGTGAAGGCCCGCTTCGACGGTGGGTACCGCGACATCAAGCGCACCGTCCGGGACCTGGGGCTGGTCACCGTGTGCGAGGAGGCCGGCTGCCCGAACATCTACGAGTGCTGGGCCGACGGCACGGCGACGTTCATGGTGAACGGTGAGCGCTGCACCCGGGCCTGTGGGTTCTGCCTGGTTGACACCCGCAAGCCCTTGGCGGCCGACCCCGACGAGCCGGCGCGCGTGGCCGAGGCCGTCGTGCGCATGGGCCTGGCCCACGCCGTGGTGACCACCGTCGCCCGCGACGACCTCGACGACGACGGGGCCGGCACCATCGCCGCCACGGTGCGAGCCATCCACCTGGCCAGCCCGACCACCGCAGTCGAGGTGCTCATCTCCGACTGCCGCGGCCATGACGCCTCCCTCGACGCCATCTTCACCAGCCACCCTGAGGTGCTCAACCACAACCTCGAGACCGTCGCCCGGCTCCAACGGGCGGTGCGGCCCTCGGCCTCCTACGCCCGCAGCCTCTCGGTGCTGGCCCGGGCCAAGCGCGCCGGCCTCACCACCAAGTCGGGTCTGATCGTGGGCATGGGCGAGACGGTCGACGAGGTGCACGCCGCCCTGGCCGACCTGGCCGGCGTGGGCGTCGACATCGTCACCGTCGGCCAGTACCTGCGTCCCACCTCCCACCACCTCCCCGTGGCCCGGTGGTGGCGGCCCGAGGAGTTCGCCGCCCTCGCCGCCGTCGGACGCGCCCTCGGCATCGGGCACGTGGAGGCATCGCCCCTCACCCGCTCGAGCTACCACGCCCGCCAGGCGGCGGCAGCGGCTGCGCCCGCCCAGGGCGGGGTGGCCGGCGCCGAGCCTGTCGGCGCTGGGGCCGGGGCTCCGGCCGCTGCGGGGTCGTTCGCGTGAGCACCGCCCGGGCCGCCAGGCTTGCCCGCACCCGGGCGGCCATGGCCGAGCAGGGCGTCGACGCCCTGCTGCTGTCGCTCGGCGCCGACCTGCCGTGGCTCACCGGCTACGAGGCGATGCCCCTCGAACGGCTGACGATGCTGGTGGTGCCCGCCGACGGCCAGGCGACCCTGTTCCTGCCCCGTCTCGAGGCGCCACGGGTCGCGGACGACCCCGAGGTCTTCTCCTTGCAGCCGTGGGACGAGCTCGACGACCCCGTCGCCCTCGTCGCCGCGGCGGTGGGCGGTCGCCGGTCACTGGCGGTCTCCGACCGGGCGTGGGCCACCTTCGTGCTGGCCCTGCAGCGGCACCTCCCCGCGGCCACGTGGACCACGTCGTCGGTGGTGACCGGGCCGCTGCGCGCCGTCAAGGACCCCTCGGAGGTCGAGGCGCTCGTCGCCGCCGGTGCCGCCGCCGACCGGGTGGCCGCCGCACTGCTCGGAGGCGAGATCCCACTCGTTGGCCGCCGCGAGCGGGAGGTGTCCGACGAGATCGGCCGGCGCCTCGTCGCCGAGGGTCACGACCGGGTCAACTTCGCCATCGTGGGCAGCGGGCCGAACTCGGCCAGCCCGCACCACGAGCCGGGGGCGCGCCGGATCCTCCCCGGGGAGGCGGTGGTGTGCGACTTCGGCGGCACCATGGCCGGCTATTGCAGCGACACCACCCGCACCGTCTTCACCGGGCCGCCGCCGGCCGAGTTCCGCGAGCTCTACGACGTGCTGCAGGCCGCCCAGGCCGCCAGCGTCGCCGCCGCGACGGTGGGGACCAGCTGCGAGGCGGTCGACGCCGCCGCTCGCCGCCCGATCGAGGCCGCCGGCTTCGGCGACGCGTTCTTGCACCGCACCGGGCACGGCATCGGGCTCGAAGAGCACGAAGACCCCTACATCGTCTCGGGCAACTCCCGGCCGCTCGAGCCGGGCCACGCCTTCTCGGTCGAGCCGGGCATCTACCTCGCCGGGCAGTGGGGCGCCCGCATCGAAGACATCGTCATCGCCACCGCCGAGGGCCCCCGTCCGCTCAACACGTCGTCGCACGACTTGGCCGTCGTCGACGGCTGAGCCGCTCGCCGGCCCCGGCTACTCGTGGCCAGCGGCCCGGCGGGCGGCGGGCCCGAGCCGCAGCCCCGCGGCGCGCAGCCGCCCGACCAGCTCCCGGCTGTCGACGGCGCGCGCCCCGCAGGCGATGGCTTCCTCGCGCAGCTCGGCCGGCACGTCGTAGTGGTCTCCCTGGAACGCCCGGCGGGGGATGCCGATCCGGGCGGCGAAGGCGTGCAGCTCCTCGTAGGAGACGTCGCTGACCAGGTGGGCCCACCGCCGGCCGTGCCATGGCCACACCGCCGGGTCGACCAGCACCGCCACCGCCGACCGCCGGCTACTCGG
Organism: Acidimicrobiales bacterium; assembly: GCA_035718085.1. Lineage (GTDB taxonomy): Bacteria > Actinomycetota > Acidimicrobiia > Acidimicrobiales > Palsa-688 > DASTHS01. Next base: position 15,907 of record DASTHS010000183.1, read on the forward strand.
TGGCCGCGCCGGGCTCGCTGGCCGGGCGCACCACGAAGTACTTCGCCTGTGGGTGGTGGCAGATGATGGCCGCGGTCGTCTGCTCGGGGTGGAACTGCCAGGACGACTCCTCGCTCACCTCCACCCCGATGCGCTCGGCGCCGACGAGCTCGGCGCACTTGCCGTTGTCCTCCAGGTCGGGGCACGCCGGGTAGCCCCAGGAGTAGCGGCCGCCGCGGTACTGCTGGCGGAACAGGCCGGCGAGCGACGGCCCGTCGTCGCCGACGAAACCCCACTCGGTGCGGATGCGGTGGTGCCAGAACTCGGCGAGTGCCTCGGTCATCTCGACGCCCAGCCCGTGGAGGTGCAGGTAGTCGCTGTAGCGGTCGGCGGCGAAGAGGCGGGCCGCCTCCTCCGACACCGCAGCGCCCATGGTGACCACGTGGAAGGCGGCGAAGTCGAGCTCCCCGGACTCGACGGGGCGGAAGAAGTCGGCGATGCAGAGGAACGGCTCGACCTCTTGACGGGGGAAGGTGAGCCGCATGCGCTCGGCGCGCCGGGTGTCGTCGGTGAAGACCACCAGGTCATCACCGTCCGCGTTGACGGGGAAGTAGCCGTAGGCGACCGCCGGTCGGAGGACGTCGGCGGCCCGGGCGGCAGCCAGCTGCTCGCGCAGGGCGGCGCGCACCCGGATCCGCATCTCGGCGTCGGTCTCGCCGGCGGCCTTGTCCGGCCGGTAGCCCCACTGGCCGCGGAACAGCGCCGTCTCGTTCATGAAGGCGGCGATCTCGTCGAGGGGGATCCCCCGCTCGACGCGGCTGCCCAGGAACGGCGGCACCGGCACCTCGTTGTCGGTGGCGACGGAGGGCGAGCGGCGCACTGGCGGCCGCCGGAGCGCCGCCGACCCGGCGGAGGCAGCCAGGGCGTCGGCGGCGCGCGACCGGGCGCCCTCGCGACCGCCGAGCTCCCGACCGAAGTCGGCGTCGTCGGCGCCCGAGCGCTTCAGCTCCATCAGCCGGTCGAGGGTGGCGAGCCCCTCGAATGCGTCCTTCCCGTAGAACAGCCGGCCCTTGTACTCGCCGCGCAGGTCCCGCTCCACGAAGCTGCGGGTGAGCGCGGCACCGCCCAGGATCACCGGGAGGTCGGCGCGGCCGCGCTCGTTCATCTCCAGGAGGTTCTCGCGCATGATCAGCGTCGACTTCACCAGGAGGCCGCTCATGCCGATGGCGTCGGCACCGACGCGGTCGGCGGCCTCGAGCATCTCCGGGAGGGCCACCTTGATGCCGAGGTTGTGCACCTCGTAGCCGTTGTTGGTGAGGATGATGTCGACGAGGTTCTTGCCGATGTCGTGCACGTCACCCTTGACGGTGGCGAGCACGATGCGGCCCTTCCCGCCGCCGTCGGCGCGGTCCATGTGCGGCTCCAGCCAGGCGACGGCTGCCTTCATGGTCTCGGCCGACTGCAGCACGAACGGCAGCTGCATCTGCCCCGACCCGAACAGCTCGCCCACCACCTTCATCCCGCCGAGCAGCGGGCCGTTGACCACGTCGAGCGCCGCCCAGCCGGTGTCGAGCGCCTCGGCCAGGTCGGCATCGAGGCCGTCGCGGTCACCGTCGACGATGCGCTGCTCCAGGCGGCGTTCGAGCGTCCAGCCGCTGCGGTCCTCGGTGGCGACGGCGGAGGCCGACACGCCTTCGAAGAGGTGCAGGAGCTCCGACAGGGGGTCGTAACCTTCGCGGCGGCGGTCGTAGATCAGATCGAGGCAGATCTCGACGGCCCGGGCGTCGATGCGGGCCAGCGGCACGATCCGCTCGGCGTGCACGATGGCGGCGTCGAGCCCCGCCTGTTGGCACTCGTGCAGGTAGACCGAGTTGAGCACGTGGCGAGCGGCGGGGGCCAAGCCGAAGCTGACGTTCGACAGGCCGAGGATGGTGCGCACCCCGGGCAGCTCGGCCTTGATGCGTCGGATGCCGTCGATGGTGGCCGCCCCGTCGCCGCGGGACTCCTCCATGCCCGTCGCCAGGGTCAGGGCCAACGGGTCGAAGAGCAGGTCCTCCGGCCGCAGCCCGTAGCGGTCGACCGCCAGGTCGTGGATCGCCTTGGCGGCCGCGAGCTTGTGCTCAGCGGTGCGGGCCTGCCCCGTCTCGTCGATGCAGGTGCACACCACCGCGGCGCCGTATTCGGCGGCCATCGAGAGGAACCGGTCGAGGCGGGTGCCGGGCGCGTCACCGTCCTCCAGGTTGACCGAGTTGAGCACCGACTTGCCGGCGATGCGCTGCAGCCCCGCTTCGATCACGTCGGGCTCGGTGGAGTCGAGCATGATCGGCAGCGTCGACTGGGTGGCGAACCGGCCGGCCACCTCGGCCATGTCGGCGACGCCGTCTTCGCCGGTGTAGTCGACGCAGACGTCGAGCACGTGGGCGCCGCCCTTCACCGCGTCACGTGCCATGGCGACGCAGGTGTCCCAGTCGTCGGCGAGCATCGCCTCGCGGAACTTCTTCGACCCGTTCGCGTTCGTGCGCTCGCCGACCATCAGCACCGACGGCGCCTGGTCGAACGGCACGTGGGTGTAGATCGACGCGCAGCCGGGCTCCCAGACGGCGTCGCGGTCGGCGGGGCGCAGATCCCGGGTGGCCGCCACCACGGCGGCGAGGTGATCGGGTGTGGTGCCGCAGCAGCCGCCGACGACCCGGACACCGAACTCCGCCACGAACCGGGCATGGTG
>DASTHS010000184.1:0-6888 GCA_035718085.1 Acidimicrobiales bacterium
TGCCCCACAAGCAGGCCGCCGCCGGCGCCGTCGACCGGCTGACGGCGACCGCCGCCCGCCTCGGCGTGGTCAACACCGTGGTCGCCACCCCCGACGGGCTGCTCGGTGACAGCACCGACGGCGCCGGGTTCGTCGACGCCCTGCGCGCCGAGGGCGCCGACCCCGCCGGGCGGCGCGCCGTCGTGCTCGGCGCCGGGGGGGCGGCCGCCGCCGTCGCCCTGGCCCTGGCCGACGCCGGCGCCGCCCAGGTCGGCGTCGCCGCCCGGCGCCCCGACCGGGCCGCCGCCGTCGCCGCCCTCGCCGGGGCCGCCGGCGCGGTGGTCGACCCGGCGGCCGTCGACGGCGCCGACCTGGTCGTCGACGCCACCTCGGTCGGCATGCAGGCAGGCGCCGGGCTGCCCCTCGCCCTCGACCCGGCCCGGTTCGGGGCCGGCCAGGTGGTGGTCGACCTCGTCTACGCCCCGCCGGTCACCCCGCTGCTGCGCGCCGCGGCGGCGGCGGGGGCGGCGACGGCCAACGGGTTGGGCATGCTCGTGCACCAGGCGGCCCGCCAGGTGCGCCTCTTCACCGGCGCCGACCCGCCCCTCGACGCCATGCTCGCGGCGGTGGCCGACCGCCGCTGACCGCACCGGTTTGCATCAAGTTTCCCGTTGCGCCCGCCGATGAGATGTCGCGACACGACGTAGGAGGTCTTGGTGGCGCTGGCAGGATCGATCGACACGTTTCCGCTCGGCGCGGCCATGGGGCTGCTCGAGTCGACGGTGGCCCGCGGCGTGCTGCGCTTCGGCCACGGCGTCGACGTCGAGCTGCACGCCGACGGCGGCGCCCTCGTGGGCTGGGCGCCCGCCGACGCCGACGACCCGGTCGACCTGGTCGCCCGGGTGCTCGACACCCCGGGGGCCCGCTTCACCTGGGACGACACCACCGAGCCGGTGGTGTCGCACCCGCCCCGCGCCCTGACCGGGCTGGCCGCCGACGCGGAGGCCCGGGTGGGGGAGTGGCGTGAGATGCGCGAGGTGGCGCCCACCCCGGCCCACCGGTTGGCCCTGGCGCCCACCGGCGACCCGGCGGGCGTGGCCCTCGACGCCCGTGACTGGGCCGTGGTGTGCGCCGCCGGGGCCGCCGCCAGCCTCCGGGAGGTGGCTGGTCGCCTGGGCGTGAGCGCCCTCGAGGCCCACCGGGCCGTGCGCCGCCTGCGCGACGCCGGGCTGGTGCGGGTGGAGGCGCCGGCCGCCGCCCTGCCCTCGGTCGCCGCCGACCCCGATGCCACCGCTGCGTCCCCGGCTGCCGGGGCGCCCACCGGTGCAGACCCTTCCGAGCCGCCCGTCGCCGCCGGCCCCCTGGGCCGGCCCCTGGCGTCGGCCGTCGAGGCTGCCTCCCCGGTCGCCTCCGCCGACCCCGACGCCGCTCCCGGCGAGCCGGAGGCCGCCGAGGCCGACGCCGACGTCGACCCCGTGGAGGCCCTGCTCGCCGGCATCGAGCTGCCCGACCCGACCCCGCCCGTCTTCGTCCCCAAGGCCGCCTCGCTCCTCTTCCGGGCGGTGAACACCGACCCGGGCATGGGGCGGCGCGACGCGCCGACGCCGCCCGGCGGCACCCGCCTGCCCGCCCCGCCGTCGGGCGCCCCCCGGCCCCCTGCCTCGACGCCCCCGTCGGCGTCGGCGTCGGCCACCGGCGGGGGCGTCGCCCTCGCCACCCGCCTCGGCATGCCCGGCCCCCTCGACGCCGACACCGACACCGACCCCGCCGAGGCGACCGCGGCGGGCCCCGCCCACGTCGCCGTCGACGCCCTCGGCGACCGGGGGCCGTGGCCCTCCGACCAGCTGGCGGCCCTCGTCGACCAAGCCCACCAGGAGACCGCCGCCGCCCTCGCCTCGGCCGAGGCGGCGGCCGCCGGGATCGCCGCCCTCGTCGACCGGCAGACCGCCGGCGCCGCCCATGCCCCCGCCGCCCCCGCCGACACGGCCCACGGGCACCTCGGCGGTGAGGCCGCCGGCCGACCCGTGGAGCGGACCTCCCTGCTGCGGTTCTTCACCACCCCGAAGGCCTGAGATGACCAGCGCCGCTGCCGCCGAGCGCATGAGCGAAGACGAGCAGATCGGCGCCCTGCTCGTGAGCAGCGGCAAGCTCGGGCGCGCCCAGGTCGAGGCCGCCCTCGACGCCGCCGCGGCGCGGGGGGTGACCCTCGGCCAGCTGCTGATCGAAGACCGGCTGCTCTCCGAGGCCGACCTGTTCGAGGCCATCGCCACCTCGCTGGGGATGGAGTTCGTCGACCTCGCCGAGTACCCCGTCGACGCCGGCGCCGTGCGCCTCATCAGCGACGCCATGGCCCGCCGCTACATGGCCATCCCCATCGGCTGGGACCAGGGCCACCTGGTCGTGGCCATGGCCGACCCGTCGAACGTCGTCGCCATCGACGACATCCGCACCCTCACCGGTGCTGCGGTCAAGCCGGTGGTCACCCTGGGCAAGGGCATCGCCGACGCCCTCAACCGCTACCACCGCATCGACTCGGAGGCGGAGAGCATCTCCGCCGAGGCGGCCAGCACCTACGAGAGCGACGACGGCCTGTCGAACATCCGGGAGGTCGTCGAAGACGCCCCCATCGTGCGGCTGGTCAACATGCTCATCACCCAGGGCGCCGCCGACCGGGCCTCCGACATCCACATCGAGCCGGGCGAGAACCAGCTGCGGGTGCGCTACCGCATCGACGGGGTGCTGCACACCGTCATGCGGCCGCCCAAGAGCATCCAGAACGGCATCATCTCGCGCCTCAAGGTGATGGCCGACCTCAACATCGCCGAGCGGCGCGTGCCCCAAGACGGGCGCATCACCACCGTGATCGACGGCCGCCCCATCGACCTGCGGGTGGCCACGCTCCCCACCGTGTGGGGCGAGAAGGTCGTCATGCGGATCCTCGACAAGTCGACGGCGCTGCTGCGCCTGTCGGACCTCGGGTTCCTCCCCGAGAACATGGGCCGCTACGAGCGGTCGTTCCGCAAGCCCTACGGCACCATCCTCGTCACCGGCCCGACCGGGTCGGGCAAGTCGACGACGCTCTACGCCACGGTCAACATGCTCAACGACGAGAGCAAGAACGTCATCACCGTCGAAGACCCCGTCGAGTACCAGCTGCCGGGCATCAACCAGGTGCAGGTCAACGCCAAGGCGGGCCTGACCTTCGCCGCCGCGCTGCGCTCGATCCTGCGGTCGGACCCCGACATCCTGCTCGTCGGCGAGATCCGCGACCGCGAGACGGCGGTGATCGCCATCGAAGCCGCCCTCACCGGCCACCTGGTGCTCTCGACGCTGCACACCAACGACGCCGCCTCCACCCCCAGCCGGCTGGTCGAGATGGGCGTCGAACCGTTCCTCGTCGGCAGCGCCATCGACTGCATCGTCGCCCAGCGCCTGGCCCGCCGGCTGTGCGAGAAGTGCGCCCAGCCCTACCGCGCCGAGCGCGCCGAGCTCGAGTCGGTCGGGTGGGACTACGCCCGCTTCGGCGCCCTCGACGACATCCCCGAGCTGTTCCGGCCCCAGGGGTGCGGCACGTGCGGCAACACCGGCTACCGCGGCCGCTTCGCCCTCCACGAGGTGCTCGAGGTGACCGAGCCGATCGAGCGGCTGATCGTCGACCGCGGCCACGCCGAAGACATCAAGAACCTGGCCCTGGCCGACGGCATGCTCACGCTGCGCCAGGCCGGGCTGCACGAGGTGCTCCACGGCAGGACCTCGATCGAGGAGATCCTCCGCGTCACCGCGTAGCGCTCGGGCCGGCCCATCGCCATCGGTGCTCAGCCCGGGGGCCCGGCGTGCCGAGAACCATCGCATGATGTCTGCCTCCCGCCAGATCGGCGAGCACCTCGTCGAACGCAAGGTGCTCTCCCGCAGCGACCTCGAAGACCTGCTGGCGCGCGAGACGGCCAGCGGGGTGCCGCTGTCGAAGCTGCTGCTCGGCGAGGGGCGCGTCGCCGAGCGCGACCTGGTCGCCGCCGTCGCCGCCCAGCTAGGGCTGCCGTTCTGGGATCCGATGGTGCAGGTGGTGCAGCCGCTGGTGCGAGGCATGCTGCCCGCCGGCATCGCCCGCACCCACCAGGTGCTGGTGGTCGACATCACCGACGACCAGCTCCTCGTGGCCATGGCCGACCCGGCCAACCAGGTGGCCATCGACGTCGTGCGCGACGCCACCGGCTGGAGCGTCAAGGCGCTGCTCGGCGCCCCGAGCGACATCCGCAAGGGCCTCGACGCCGAGTACGGGCCGGCGCCGGAGGAGGACGCCGACGGCGCCGAGCCGGAGCGGTCACCGGGCCTGCACCTCAACGAGCTGCTGCACGAGCTCGACGAGCTCGGCGGCTCCGACCTGCACCTGTCGGCCGGCCGCCCCCCGAGTGTGCGCGTCGACGGGCAGATCCGCCCCCTCGAGGGCTACGAGGCGCTCACCGGCTCGGAGCTGCGGGAGCTCATCTACGGCATCCTCAGCCAGCGCATGCGGGAGCGGTTCGAGGCCGACAAGGAGCTCGACGCCAGCCACAGCGTGCCCGGCCTCGGCCGGTTCCGGCTCAACGTGTTCCAGCAGCGCGACTCGGTGGGTGCCGTGCTGCGGGCCATCCCGTTCAAGATCAAGCCGCTCAACGAGCTGGGCGTGCCCGCCACCGTCGAGCAGTTCGCCAACCTGCACCGCGGCCTGGTGCTGGTCACCGGGCCGACCGGCTCGGGGAAGTCGACCACACTGGCGTCGCTGGTCGACGTGGTCAACCGCACCCGGGCCGGCCACATCATGACCGTGGAAGACCCCATCGAGTTCCTCCACGAGCACAAGCGCTGCGGGGTCAACCAGCGCGAGGTCGGCTCGGACACCCACGACTTCTCGGCCGCCCTCAAGCACGTGCTGCGCCAGGACCCCGACGTCATCCTCGTCGGCGAGATGCGCGACCTCGACACCATCTCGACGGCGCTGACCGCGGCTGAGACCGGCCACCTGGTGTTCGGCACCCTGCACACCCAGGACGCCCCCCAGTCGGTCGACCGCATCATCGACGTGTTCCCGAGCCACCAGCAGTCGCAGATCCGGGTGCAGCTGGCCATGGCCCTGCAGGGGGTGGTGACCCAGCAGCTGGTGCCCAAGGTGCGCGGCGGCGGGCGGGCCGTCGCCTGCGAGGTGCTCGTCGTCACCCCGGCGGTGCGCAACCTCATCCGCGAAGGCAAGATCCACCAGATCTACAGCTCGATGCAGGCCGGCGGGCAATACGGCATGCAGACGATGGACCAGTCGCTCGCCCAGTTGGTCAAAGACGGCGTCATCTCCCTCGACACCGCCCTCGAGAAGGGCGCCAACGCCGCCGACATCGAGCGGCTCGTCAACGGCCGGTAGGAGGCCCACCCATGGCAACGACCTACGCATACCGCGTGCGCGACTCGGCGGGGAAGGTGCAGAGCGGCACGCTGGAGGCTGACAGCACCTCGCTCGTCGCCAACAAGCTGCGGGAGATGGGCTACACCCCCATCGCCATCGACGAGCGGTCGTCGGTGAGCCTCAAGTCCGACATCACCATCCCCGGGTTGTCGAACAGGGTGAAGCTCAAGGAGCTGTCGCTGTTCTGCCGGCAGTTCGCCACCATGATCAACTCGGGGCTCACGCTGCTGCGGGCCTTGTCGATCCTCGGGAGCCAGACCCAGAGCAAGTTCTTCGCCGGGGTGATCGACCAGGTCCGCGTCGACATCGAACAGGGGGCGTCGCTGTCGCAGGCGATGGCGAAGCACCCCAAGGTGTTCAACCAGCTGTTCGTGTCGATGATCAAGGCGGGGGAGAGCGGCGGCTCGCTCGACCAGACCCTCATGAAGCTGGCCGACACCCTCGAGAAGCAGGTCGAGCTGCGCGGCCGCATCCGCAGCGCCATGGCCTACCCGGTGGCCACCCTCGCCCTGGTCAGCCTGATCATGACGGCCATGCTGCTGTTCGTCATCCCGGTGTTTGCCAAGATGTACAACGGCCTGGGGGGTACCCTGCCGCTCCCGACGCGGATCGTTCTCGCGGTGTCGCACCTCATGATCACTGCGCTTCCTGCCGTGGTCGTCGGTGTCGTGGTTGCCGTTATCGGCTTCAAGAAGTGGATCGCCACGCCGGCCGGCCGCTTCGCGTTCGACCGGGCCAAGCTGCGGGCGCCGGTGTTCGGCTCGCTCGTGCAAAAGACGGCGATGGCTCGATACGCATCGACCTTCTCGACCCTCATGCGGTCGGGGGTGCCGTTGCTCGACGGCATTGAGATCACCAAGCAGACGGTGAGTAACGTCGTGGTGGCCAACGGGCTGCAGGCGATGGCCGACGGCGCGAAGCAGGGTGAACCCCTCACCTCACGCCTCGGCGAGCACACCGTGTTCCCGACCATGGTGGTGCAGATGATGTCGGTGGGGGAGGAGACCGGCGCCCTCGACGAGCTGCTGGCCCGGATCGCCGAGTTCTACGAGCAGGAGGTGGCGACGGCTGTCGACGCCCTGACCTCCATGCTCGAGCCGCTCATGATCGTGGTGCTCGGGGGCGCTGTGGGCTCCATGGTGGTGGCCATGTACATGCCGATGTTCAACATCATCAAGCTCATCAAGTGATGGCGGCGACCGTCGTCGCCCCCCTCCGCCACCCAGCCGCACCCTCCACGCCCCCCGGTCCTCGCGACCGGGGGGCGTGGCCGTGGTCGGTGCTGCTGGCCCTGGCGGTCACCGCCGGCGTCATGGCGCACTCGTTGCTCTGGGCGAGCAGCGTGCTCGGCCAGCCGCGTTGCCGCAGCAGGCCCTCCAGGCGCCCCCTCCCTCAGCAGCTGCGTCGGTCGGGTGGATCTCTGATCCCAAGCACTTGGTGCTCGCACCTTTGATCTCGGCGCCGGCGGGCCCACC
>DASTHS010000185.1:0-4232 GCA_035718085.1 Acidimicrobiales bacterium
CCGACGCGGGTGCCGAGCACGTCGGCCAGCGACACCTGGCCGAACGCTCCGAGGTCGACCAGGGGCCGGGCGCCGGCGGGCAGGGCGGGGGCGGCCACCGCTGCGGCGGTGACGTGGTCGAGGTAGCGGCTCGGGTCGGCGATCTGCGCCTCGGTCGTCGGCGGGTCGCGGAACGCCTGGTCGACGGCGTCGTCGCCCCCGTGGTCGTGGAGGGCGTCGACGAACGCCGGCCCCAGGCTGTAGGGGAAGTCACCCTGGTCGCCGAGGAAGTCGGGGTAGCCGGCGGCGCCGGAGGAGGGGGCGGGGCTGCCGGCGTCTGCCGCCTCGCGCTCGTAGGCGCCCTCGTCGGCCGCGCTCAGGGTGGCCCGGTAGTCGTCTTCCACCACCGTGGCGTCGCCCTCGACCAGCGCCGAGATGGCCTGCTGCTGGTCGTCGGGGCGCCGGTCGAGGCTGGAGAGGTCGAGGCGCTGGTCCTGGAGCGCGTGGGTCAGCTCGTGGGCGACGGTCACGCGCACGTACGGGGTCAGTGAGGTGCCCTCGACGTAGAGGGCCTTGGTCTGGTCGTCGTAGTAGCCGACCGTCGACGCTGCGTCGGCCTCCGCACTGGCGGCGCCGAGATCGATCGGCCCCGACGCGACCCCGAGGGCGCGCAGCTCTGCGGCTTGCTGGGGGTCGGTGGGGGCGCCGCTTCCCGCCGGGGCCGCCGTGCCAGCGGTATCCGAGCGTTCGACCTGCTGCTCGAACGCCGCGGTCGGCAGGAACCGCACGACCACCGGGTGGGTGAAGGTCAGGTGCCGGTCGCGTTCGACGAAGCGGGCGAGCGGCAGGATGCGGGGATCCCACGTGACGGGCCGCCCGCCGGGGGCGCTGGTTGCGGCCCGCCGGCCGCCGTGCCCACCGGCCGCCAGCGCCGTCGTGCCCGCGCCCGCGACCAGCAGGGCGGCGCCGGCGACGGCAACCGCGGACCTCGACGGCCGACGGCGTCGCCGGCCGCGGTCACCGGCACCCGGCGATGGCCACCCGCCCGGGGGAGACCCCGCCGGTGGGGGAGGCCCAGCCGACGGGGTGCCCGGTGCCGGCCGGTGCGCAGGGGCGTCGGGCACGACGGCCATCGTGGCGGGTGCCCGGCGGGTCGTGGGCGCGGACCGGTGACCACCTCGCCGCTCCCGGCCGGTGCCGGGGCTATAAGCGGACCTTTGCACGCCATCAGCCGGCAGCCACTAGGCCGCCGCCTGGACGCAGCGCACACTGGGTCCCGTGACCAGCCCAACCCACCTCGCCCGGGTGACGCGGGGACCGTCGTCCGGCGGCCACCGGGCCCCGTCGACGCTCTCCGGTGCACGCCGCCGCGTGACGGAGGTGGCCCCCGGGCTGGCGCTCGCCGCGGCGATCGCCGCCGTCGCCACCGCGATCGGCCACGCGCTCCCGGTGGTGGGCGCCCCCGTGGTCGCCGTGGTGGCGGGGGCCGCCGTGGCAGTGCTCCGCAGCCCGTCGGAGCGGCTGACACCGGGCATCGCCGTGGCGTCGAAGAAGGTGTTGCAGGCGTCGGTGGTCGTGCTCGGGTCGGGGCTGTCGCTGCGCCAGGTGCTGACCGTCGGCGCGGGGTCGGTGCCCGTGCTGCTCGGCACCCTGGCCGTCGCCCTGGTCGCCACCGTGGCGGCGGGCCGGGCGCTGGGCGTGCGTGGGGCCACCCGGACCCTGATCGGCGTGGGCACCGCCATCTGCGGGGCTTCGGCCATCGCCGCGGCCGATGCGGTCATCGGCGCCGACGAGGCCGACGTCAGCTACGCGGTGGCCACCATCTTCACCTTCAACGTGGTGGCCGTGCTCGCCTATCCGCCCATCGGCCACGCCCTCGGGCTCTCACAGCACGCCTTCGGGCTGTGGGCTGGCACGGCGGTCAACGACGTGTCATCGGTGGTCGCCGCCGCCACCGTGTACGGGCCTTCGGCCACCTCGTACGCGGTGATCGTCAAGCTGACCCGCACCCTGGCCATCGTGCCCATCTGCCTGGCGCTGGCCGCCCGGCGCGACCGGCGGCGTGACGGCGCCGGCGGCCGGCTGCCGCTCCGGCGGGTGGTGCCGACCTTCGTCGTGGTGTTCGTGGCGGCCGTCTGCGCCGACAGCTTGCACCTGGTGCCCGGCTCCTGGCACCGCGGCTTGGCAGACGCCGCCGCCTGGATGATCACCGCCGCCCTCGCCGCCATCGGCCTGTCGACCGACCTCGGCCGCATCCGCCGGGCCGGGCTGCGCCCGATGGCGCTCGGTGCCGTGGCCTGGGCGGCGGTCGGGCTCGCCGGGCTGGCCCTGCAGGCCCTGACCGGCAGCCGGTGACAGCCGCCCGTCGCGCCCTACGGTCGAGCGGTGCCGTTGCCGCAGCCGTGCCCCGACCTGGCTGCCCTCGACCTGCTGGTGAGCGTCGGCGAGCTCGGCTCGATCCGGGCCGCCGCACTCGCCCACGGCGTCACCCAGCCGGCGGCGAGCATGCGCCTGCGCGGCCTGGAGCGGGTGCTCGGCGTGGTGCTGCTCGACCGGTCGCCGAACGGCGCCCGCCTCACCCCGGCGGGCACGGCGACGGTGGCGTGGGCGGCCACCGTGCTCGACGGTGTGCGGGCGCTGCTCGCCGGCACGGCGGCCTTGCGTGCCGGCGGCGGGTCGCACCTGCGCCTGGCGGCGAGCCTGACCGTCGCCGAGTACCTGGTGCCCCAGTGGCTGCAGCGCCTCGGCGCCGCGATCCCGGACCTGCAGGTGTCGCTCGAGATGGGCAACACGGCCCACGTCACCGACCTCGTGGCCGCCGGCCACGTCGACCTCGGCTTCATCGAGGGACCCCGACCGCCCGGCCGGCTGCAGTCGGAGGAGGTCGTCGCCGACGAGTTGGCCGTGCTCGTCGACCCCGGCCACCCGTGGGCCGAGGGGCGCCGGCCGCTCACCGCGGCGCAGCTCGCCACGACGCCGCTGCTGCTGCGCGAGGCGGGGTCGGGCACCAGGGAGGTGTTCGCTGAGGCCCTGGCGGCGCACGGCCTGGCGGCGACCGCAGCGATGGAGCTCGGCTCGACCACCGCCATCAAGGCGGCAGCCATCGCCGGCACCGCCCCCGCCGTGCTCTCGCTGCTCACGGTGCGCGCCGAGCTGCAAGCCGGCCAGCTGGTCGCCGTGGCGTGCCCCGAGCTGCCGCTGCGCCGCGAGATCCGGGCCGTGTGGAACGGCAACCGGCCCCTGTCGGCGGCAGCGACCACCCTGCTCGCCATCGCGTCGACGTCGATGCCGTGAGCCCTGCCCCGAGCCTCGGGACGTGCCGGCAGGTCGATGACGTCGAGCTACCGGGCGCCCAGGCGCGGCAACGGTTTCTCCGCCTCGACTACACTGCCCTCCGCAACGCGAGTGTAGTTCAGAGGCAGAACATCAGCTTCCCAAGCTGAGAACGCGGGTTCGATTCCCGTCACTCGCTCTCCGGAAAGTGCCTGGTCAGAGACTTTTGGGGCTGGTCTGGCCGGCGCTTCAGGCCGACTCGCTCCCACTCCATCCCGCGAGCATCCCGCGAGAGGTGTCAGGCCGGCGCGGGATCGGGCCCGAACTGCCCGCCGTGACGTCGTCGCCAGACGCAAGCACGGGCATCTGAGTCGCCGATCTGTCTCAACGGGAGGCTCCGTCGAAGGGCCGACGCTCGGGGTTGCTGCCAGGCCCGAAAGGTAAGAGGCCGACCAGCATGGCTGGCGAGGGCGGCTCACCCCGCAGTCGTCACGACGTCAGGTCAGACACGGACCGATCCAGGCCGTCTGTTCGGTACGGCGTGGCTGGTGCTGGGCGGGTGGAGCATGCTGGGACCATGGCACCGCCCGCAGAGGCATCGGGGGCCGGGCAGCTCGCCCAACATCATGACCCAACCTGCACCCTGCCCATCGTCGGCGATTGAGCCTCGCTCACTGGCGCCGGCCAGCTCCCGGCAGTGGCGGCGTCAAGCAGCATCAGCGGGAACTCTCGCCGGACCCATAGGTGCCGTTCTGCACGTCGGCCGACGCTCCGCTCGAGACGGGGCAAGGCCGCTGATCTGTGCGGCACGTTCTGCTCGAAGATGGTGAGCACGGCTAAGAGGCTCAGCGGATAGGGGTTGACGCCGGTGACCAGCGGTTTCGCCAGTCGATGAGCTTGGCGACGAGCAGAAACGTGACTGCGAGGGCGAGCTGGGCGATGCGGTGTGCGGGTCGGCGGTCGGTGTTGCGACGGAGCTG
>DASTHS010000186.1:0-13146 GCA_035718085.1 Acidimicrobiales bacterium
CCGTACGTCGCCTTCGCCGACGACGACTCGTGGTGGGACGCCGGTGCGCTCGCCGCCGCGGTCGACCTGCTCCAGGCGGACGCATCGCTGGCGCTGGTCACCGGCGAGGTGCGGGTGATGCCCGACGACGACCTCGACCCGGTGTCGGCGGCGCAGGCGGCCGGCCGCTTCGACGTGCGCTGGCAGGAGACGCCGGTCGGGCGGCGGGCCGTCGCCGGGTTCCTGGCGTGCGCAGCGGTGGTCGACCGGGCCAGGTTCCTGGCGGCCGGCGGCTTCCCCGTGGAGCTCGGCATCGGCGGGGAGGAGGAGCCGCTGGCCCTGGCCCTGGCGACGACGGGGTGGGGCCTCGCCTACGCGCCCGAGGCGGTCGTGCGCCACGCCCCGTCGGCGAGCCGCGACCCCCGCGCCCGGGCCGGACGGCTGGCGCGCAACGACGTGCTGACCGCCGTCGTGCACCACCGGCCGCGCACCGTCGCCGGTCGTGGTGCCCGGCTGGTCGAGCGGATCGCGCGCCGGGAGCTGGCGCCGTCGGTGCTGGCCGCCACCACGGTCGGGGCGCCGTGGGCGCTGGCCGCCCGCCGGGTCGCTTCCCCGGCCACCCTCGACCGCTTCGCCCGGATCTAAGCGCCCGTGGCCCGCCACCCCCGCCGGAAGGGCAGCCGCCACTCGCGGGGAGAGATGAGCTGCTCGACGCCGTCGGGGCCCCACGACCCCTGCCAGTAGGGCTTGACCTTGGGGGGGTCCTGGAGCAGCGGCGTCGACACCTCCCAGAGCCGCTCGATGCCCTCCGCGCTGGTGAAGAGGGTCTGGTCGCCGGTCATGGCATCGTGGATGAGCCGCTCGTAGGCCTCCAGCACGGCGCCGCCCTGGCCGGTGTCCTGCAGGGCGAACTGCATGCTGAGCTTCTCGAGGCGCATCCCCGGCCCCGGCCGCTTGCCGTAGAACGACAGTGACAGGCGCGACTGGTCGGCGAGGTCGAAGGTGAGGTGGTCGGGGCCTTTCGTGCCGACGCCCGACCCGGCCGGGAACATGCTCTTGGGCGGCTCGCGGAACGCGATCGAGATGATGCGCGCCCCCTCGGCCATGCGCTTCCCCGTGCGCAGGAAGAACGGCACCCCCGCCCACCGCCAGTTGTCGATGGCCACCTCGAGGGCGACGAAGGTCTCGGTCTGCGAGCCGGGCGACACGCCCGGCTCCTGGCGGTAGCCCTCGTACTGCCCGCGCACCACCTTCGCCGGGTCGACGGGCTGGAGGGAGCGGAAGACCTTGTCCTTCTCCTCGGAGATGGCCCGGGGCTCGAGGGCGGTGGGCGGCTCCATGGCCACGAACCCGAGGATCTGGAACAGGTGGGTCACGACCATGTCGGAGTAGGCGCCGGTCGACTCGTAGAAGCCGGCCCGCCCGCCGACCGACAGCGTCTCGGGCACGTCGATCTGCACGTGGTCGATGTGGTCCCGGTTCCAGATCGGCTCGAACAGGCCGTTGGCGAAGCGGAAGGCCAGGATGTTCTGGGCGGCCTCCTTGCCGAGGAAGTGGTCGATCCGGAACACCTGGTGATCGTCGAAGAAGCGGTGGACGTCGGCGTTGAGCGCCCGCGCCGAGGGCAGGTCCGACCCGAAGGGCTTCTCCATGATGATCCGTGCCCGCTCGGCGAGGCCGGCGTCCCCGAGCATCTGCACCACCGACGTCGCCGCCGACGGCGGGATGCTGAGGTAGTGGAGGCGCCTGGGCGGCGGCGGGCCGAGCTCGGCTTCGACGGCGGCCACGGCGGCCTGCAGCCCGTCGGCCCCGGCGGCGATCGGCACGTAGTGGAGCTTGGGCAGGAACCGGGCCCACTGCTCGTCGCTGATCCTCGACCGGCAGAACTCCTCGCAGGCCTTGCGGGCGAAGCGGCGGAACTCGTCGTCGTCGAAGTCGTCGAGTGACGTGCCGATCACCCGGAACTCGGGGATCAGACCGGCGTCGTCGAGGTGGACCAGCGCCGGGAGCAACTTGCGGCGGGCCAGGTCACCGGTCGCGCCGAACAGCACGATCACCTGCGGGTCGGCCGCAGCGCCGGCGGCACCAGGTTCGCGCGGACCGGTGACGGGCATGGGCGGACGCTACCCGTGCCGAGGGTCGCCCCCGACCACGGCGTCGAGGGCGGGGCCGACCCGGGCGGGCACGACCGGGGCGAGCGACAGCACCGTGGTGGTGCGGGCGATGCCCGGCACCTCAAGGACGTGGGAGAGCACCGCGCCGAGGTGCTCGTTGTCGCGTGCGACGAGGCGGCACAGCAGGTCGCCGACGCCGGTGACCATGTGCACCTCGATCACCTGGGGGATCTCCGCCAGGTGGGCGACCACGTCGTCCATGCGGCCCTGGGTGATCTCGAGGGTGACGAACCCCGTGACGCGGTAACCGACGGCGGCCAGGTCGACATCGGGGCCGAAGCCGGTCACGACCCCCTTGGCGACCATGTGGTCGAGGCGTGCCTGCACCGTGCCCCGGGCCACCCCGAGCTCCCGGGCCAGGGTCAGCACGCCAGCGCGTGGCGACGCCCGCAGCGCGGCGAGGATGCGGCCGTCGAGGCGATCGATCACTGTGCCCACCGTATGCCCTGAGCACTGTGCACATCGCGCAGGAGGAGCGACGTTGGTTGACTGGCTTGCCGGTTGGGCGGAGCATGCGCGGTGTGACCGCCGTCGCAGACGCCCCCACCGCCACCCCCGCTGCGCTGCTGACCGGCTGGGACTGCCTGGAGTTGTGGGTCGCCAACGCCCGCACCACTGCACAGTTCCTCGTGTCGACGTGTGGTTTCGCCTGCCGCGCCTACCGGGGCCCCGAGACGGGCGACCGGGCCCGCGTGAGCTACGTGCTCGAGCAGGGCGACATCCGCCTGGTCGTCACCGCCGCACTCGACCCTGCCGACGAGGTGTGGGACCACGTGCGCACCCACGGCGACGGCGTCCGGGCCCTGTCGATGGCGACCGACGACGTCGACGGCGCCTATGCGGCCGCGGTGGCCCACGGCGGCACCGGCCTGGCCGACCCCGCGGACGACGCGGACGGCGCCGGCCGGGTGCGCCGGGCGACCGTCGCCGGCTACGGCGACACGCTCCACCACTTCACGGACCGCCGCCACCCGGTCTGGGGACCGATGTTCGCCACCGACGGTCTCATCGTCGGTGACGGGCCGGGGCCCGTCGGCCTCGAGGGCGTCGACCACATCGTCGGCAACCTGCCCGACGGCGCCCTCGACGAGTGGGTGCGCTTCTACACCACGGTGTTCGGGTTCGAGGAGCTCACCCACTTCGACCGCGACCAGATCTCCACGGAGTTCTCGGCGCTGCGCTCCACGGTCATGACCAACGGGCGCATCACCATGCCGCTCAACGAGCCGGCGCCCGGCCGCAAGAAGAGCCAGATCCAGGAGTACATCGAGGCCTACCACGGCCCCGGCGTGCAGCACGTGGCCCTCTCCACCGTCAACATCACCACCACCGTCGACCGGCTGCAGCGGCGTGGCCTGCGCTTCCTGACCCCGCCGGCGACCTACTACGCCGACGCCCGCGCCCGGATGGTGGGGATCGGCGACGAGCTGGCGTGGGAGGAGCTGGCCCGCCTCGGCATCCTGGTCGACCGCGAGGGCGACGGCTACCTGCTGCAGGTGTTCAGCGAGCCGGTGGGCGACCGCCCGACGCTGTTCCTCGAGGTCATCGAGCGCCACGGGGCGACCGGCTTCGGGGAGGGCAACTTCAAGGCGCTCTTCGAGGCCATCGAGCGCGAGCAGGCCAAGCGCGGCAACCTCTGATGCTGCTGGGCTTCGGCGCCCTGGCCACCGGGGTGGCGGCACGTCGACCCGACGGCACGGTCGTCGACCTGTCGGGGCTCGGCGCCGCCTACCGGCGCCGCGACCTCATGGAGGTCCTGGCGGCGGGGCCGGCCGAGTGGGCCCGCATGCGCGCCGCCGCCGCCGACGCCCCGGTCGCCGACCCCGAGGCGGCCGCGGCGCCGTTCGTGCCGGTGCTCCCCGGCGACTACACCGACTTCTACGCCTGCGAGCACCACGTCGAGGCCATGGGCCGCCGGTTCCGGCCCGGCCAGCCGCCGCTCCCGGCGGCGTGGCGCCACGTGCCGCAGGGGTACACCGGCCGGTCGTCGACCGTGGTGGTGTCGGGCACGCCGATCACCCGGCCGGCCGGGGTGCGCCCCGGCGAGCCGCCCACCTTCGGCCCGTCCCGGCGCCTCGACGTGGAGGTCGAGCTCGGCTTCGTGGTCGGCGTCGGCAACCCCGTCGGGTCGACCGTGCCGGCGGCCGCCGCCGAGACCCGGCTCTTCGGCGCCGTGCTGCTGAACGACTGGTCGGCACGCGACATCCAGGCGTTCGAGGCCGTGCCGCTCGGTCCGCACATCGGGAAGAGCTTCGCCACGTCGATCTCCCCCTGGGTGGTGCCCCTCGACCTGCTGCCCCGCTGCCGGGCACCGGGCACCGGTGTGCCCCCCGCCCCCTACCTCCGCGACCCCGCCGGCCGAGGGGTGGCCGTCGACCTGGCCCTGACCGTCGACGGGCATGCCGTGGCGCGCACGTCGTCGCGGACGCTCAACTGGACGCCGGGCCAGTTGCTGGCCCAGGTGACCGTGGGCGGGGCCGCCGCCCGGCCGGGCGACCTGATCGGCACCGGCACCATCTCCGGCCCCCTGCCGGGCAGCGAGGGCAGCCTCTTCGAGGCTGACCTGCCCTGGCTGGCCGACGGCTCGGAGGCCACCATCACCAGCCCGCAGCTTGGCTGCGTCACCGGGAGGATGGACCCGTGCCCCACTACCGACGCGTAGGCGAGGTGCCTCGCAAGCGGCACCTGCGGTCAGGTGGCTTCGAAGAGCTGGTCGGCGAGGACGGCTTCTCCGGCGCCTCGGCCCTGCTCTACCACCGGTCGTCACCGTCGACGCTGCTCGCCGTCGAGGAGCTCGAGGGCCCCCGCCCCGCCCTGGTCGCCAACCACCCGCTGCTGCCCCGCCACCTGCGCCCGGTCAAGCTCGACGAGCGCCCCGACCCCGTCACCGGGCGCACCGTGCTGGTCGGCACGCCGACGGTCAGCCTGGCGTGGTGGGCGGGCGGCGCCGGCACCTCGCCGCTCTACCGCGACGCGGTGGGCGACGAGCTGGTCTACGTGCAGGCGGGCGGCGGTCGCCTCGAGACCGTGTTCGGCGCACTGCCCGTCGTCGCCGGCGACTACGTCGTGGTGCCGGCCGGCACCACCCACCGCTGGGTGCTCGACGGCCCCTCGCAGCTGTTGGTCGTCGAAGCGCACGGCGGCCACGTCGACGTGCCGGAGCGCTACCTCACCCGCAGCGGGCAGCTGCGGGAGGGCGCCATCTTCTCCGAACGCGACGTGCGCTCCCCCGTCGAGCCGCTGGTCGTCGACGCCGACGGGCCGACCGAGGTGCTCGTGCGCACCCGGGCCGGGCTCACCCGCCATGTGGTCGCCACCCACCCCTTCGACGTGGTGGGCTGGGACGGCTGCGCCTACCCGTGGGCCCTCAACATCGGGGACATCGAGCCGGTGGTGGGGCGGATCCACCAACCGCCGCCGGTGCACCAGACCTTCGCCGGGCCGCGCTTCGTCGTCTGCTCGTTCGTGCCGCGCCCGTACGACTTCGAGCCGGGCGCGCTGAAGGTGCCCTACCACCACGCCAACGTCGACTCCGACGAGGTGCTCTTCTACAGCCGGGGCGACTTCATGAGCCGGGCCGGCGCCGGGATCGGGGCAGCGTCGATGACGATCCACCCGGCCGGGTTCACCCACGGCCCGCAACCCGGCGCCCTCGAGCGCAGCGCGGACCAGGACCGCACGGAGGAGTACGCCGTCATGGTCGACACCTTCGACCCGCTGGCGCTGTCGAGCGCCGCCCTCGGCGTCGACGACCCCGACTACTTCCGGTCGTGGGGCGGGCGGTGACCACGGCGACGGCCGCCACCGGCTACCCGACCGTCGGCCGCGACGGCCACGTCGAGCTCGCCGGCGACCACCCCGGCGTCGCCGACGGTCGCTACCGGGTCCGGCGCGACGAGATCGCCGCAGCTTCCTCGTCGTGGCGGCCCGGTGCCCCGGTGCCGGTGATCACCTACAACGCCACCGAGCACGCCACCTGGGCCACGGTGCGCAGCGAGCTCGGCCCGCTGTGGGCCGCCTCGGCGGCCCGGTCGTTCCTCGACGGCGTCGAGGCCCTCGCCCTGCCCGGCGACCACGCGCCGCAGCTCGACGAGGTCACCGCCGCCCTGACCCGGGCCGGTTCGACGTGGCGCTACCTGCCCGTCGCCGGGCTGGCGCCGCTGCGGGAGTTCTATGGCGCGTTCGCCGGGCGGACGTTCTGGTCGACGCAGTACCTGCGCCACGCCAGCTCCCCCCTCTACACCCCCGAGCCCGACATCTGCCACGAAGTGCTCGGCCACGCCCACCACCTGGTCGACCCCGCCCTCGACCGGCTCTACCGGGTGGTCGCCGCCACCACCAGCCGCCTCGAGACCGAGACCGCGCTGCGGGTGCTGTCGCGGGTGTTCTGGCGGACCGTCGAGTTCGGCGCCGTGCGCGAGGGCGGCCGGGTGCGGGCCTGGGGCGCTGGGCTGCTGTCGAGCTTCGGCGAGCTCGCCGCCATCGCCGCCGCCACCCCCCTGCCCGTCGACCTCGCCGCCATGGGCACGCTCGGCTACGACATCACCCACTACCAGACCGAGGTGTTCGTGGCGCCGTCGTGGTCGTGGGTGGCCGACGAGCTGCCGGCGTGGGTCGAGGCCTTCGACGACGAGGCTGCCGCCGCGCTCGTGGCCGCCGCGGGGTAGCCCGGCTACAACAGGCAGCCATGAGCGCCCACCCGCCGTCGGTGCGTACCCCCGACGCCAACTTCGCCGCACTTCGCGACTTCCCCTACGCCCCGCACCACCTCGACCTCGGTGGCGTCCGGATGCACTACGTCGACGAGGGCCCCGCCGACGGCCCCGTCGCGCTCATGGTGCCCGGCATGCCCACGTGGAGCTACCTCTACCGCTCGGTGATCCGGGGGCTCAGCGCCGCCGGCTGGCGCTGCATCGCTCCCGACCACATCGGCTTCGGGCGCAGCGACAAGGTGACCGACCCGGCGTGGTACGACATCGCCACCCACACCGCCAACCTGACCCGGCTGGTCGAGGCGCTCGACCTCCGGGGCGTCACCCTCTTCGTGCAGGACTGGGGTGGCCCCATCGGCCTGGCCCAGGTGGCCCACATGCCGGAGCGCTTCGCCCGGCTGGTGATCATGAACACCTGGTTGCACCACGACGGCTACGAGTACACCGCCGGCATCCGCAACTGGATCGCCCAGAACCAGCCCGGTGGGCTGTTCCGTGACCACGTGCCCGCCTCGTTCGGCTGGGGCACCCTCATGGCCGTGGGCACCGGCCGGGCCACCCCGAAAGAGGCCCTGTTCCCTGCCCTGTCGGGGGCGCGACCGGTGCTCAGCGGCGACGCCGAGGCCGTGCGGGCCGCCTACGACGCCCCCTTCGCCGGCCTCGGCGACGAGGGGGTCACCGGGCCCCGCCAGTTCCCGATCAGCATCCCCCTCGTCGACCCCGACCGGGGCATGGCGGACGCGCAGGCCGCCTGCTTCGCGGCCGTCAACGCCACCGAGCTGCCCGTGCACTTCGTGTGGGGGGGCGCCGACGAGGTGTTCACCCGGGCCTGGGGGGAGCGGTGGCGGGCGATGATCCCGCATGCCACCTGGGACGTCTTCGACGACGCCGCCCACTTCCTGCAGGACACCCACGGCGACCGCATCGCCCGGCTGGTGCTCGACCACGCCGGCTGAGCCCGCCGACCTCCGCCGACCTCACGGACCGGCCGCCTGCAACGTTGGTGTGACGTGAGCCTGCCGCCGTTCGCCGCCGTCGTCGACGAGCACGCCGCAACCGTGCTGCGGGTCTGCCGGGCGGTGGTCGGGCCCACCGACGCCGAGGACGCCGCCGCCGACGCCCTCCTCGCCGCCCTGGAGGCCTACCCCCGGTTGCGCCCTGACAGCGACCTGCGGGCCTGGCTGGTGACCATCGCCCACCGCAAGGCGGTCGACCTGGCCCGGCGCAGGGGCCGCTCGGCCCCCGTCGCCTCCGTGGCCGCCGCCGCCCACCCCGGGCCGGAGCCGGCCGACGGCGCGCTGTGGTCGGCGGTGGCGGCCCTGCCCGTCAAGCAGCGCAGCGCCGTGACCCTGCGCTACGTCGGTGACCTGGCCTACGCCGAGGTGGCCGCCGAGATGGGGGTCAGCGAGGCCGCCGCCCGGCGCAGCGCCGCCGACGGCCTCGCCGCCCTGCGCCTCCACCACCGCCGCCACACCACCGAGGAGCCCACCAGATGACCGACCTCTTCCCCGCCGCCGCCGAGGGCGACGCCGTCGGCCGGCTGCGCTCGCGCCTGGCTTCCGGCGCCGACGCCGCCGGGCTCCTCGACGTGGCCTACCGCAGCGTCGACAGCCCCGTCGGCCCGCTGCTGCTGGCGGCGACGCCGTTGGGGGTGGTGCGGATCGCCTTCGACGTGCAGGGTCACGACGCCGCCCTCGCGGAGCTCGCCGCCAACGTCGGCCCCCGCGTGCTGCGGGCGGGGGCGCGCCTCGACGAACCCACACGCCAGCTCGAGGAGTTCTTCACCGGCCGGCGACGTCGGTTCGAGCTGCCCCTCGACCTGCGCCTGGCCGGCGGGTTCCGCCGCCGGGTGGCCGAGGCGCTCGCAGGCATCGGCTACGGCGAGACGGTGGGCTACGGGGCGCTGGCGGCCCGGCTCGGCGCGCCGGGCGCCGCCCGGGCGGTGGGCACCGGCTGCGCCCGCAACCCGCTGCCGGTGGTGCTGCCCTGCCACCGGGTGGTGCGCGCCGACGGGTCGGTCGGCGACTACGCCGGGGGGGCCGACGCCAAGCGGTGGCTGCTCGACCTCGAGCGGGGTGACCGCGGACCGGCGCCGGCCGCTGCCTGCCGGGTTCAGCCTGCCTAGGAGGCGACCCGACCTCCTCCGCAACCCTCGCGGCACCCTAGTGGTGGGGCGCTGCGGCGGCGAGGGCGGTCAGGCGGGCGACGACGGGCCGGTCGGGGCGGCTGCTGCCGATCGGGCGCCCGCTGCGGGGATCGTGCCAAGTGAGCTCGTCGTTGGCCGAGCCGGTGGTGTGCCAGCCGGCGTGGGTGAGGGTGTGGTGACGGGGGCAGAGCAGCACCCCGTTGGCGACGTCGGTGCTGCCGCCGTCCTCCCAGGGCAGCACGTGGTGCACGTCGACCGTGCGGCGTTCACAGCCCGGCCACCGGCACCGGCCGCCGTCACGGACGGCGACGGCCCGGCGTTGCGACGCGTTCCACGTGCGCTGCAGACGGCCGAGCGCCAGCGGCGCGCCAGCCGGGTCGACCGTGTGGGTGACCGTAGAGCAGTCGCAGCGGATGGCGGCGGCCGCCGCCGGGTCGAGGGGCCGGCCATCGAGCATGGTGGTCGTGCCGAGGTCGACCACCGCGTGCACCATGTAGCGCTCTGCCGCCGGCAGCGGCGCTCCCGTGGCCGTGCGGGCCAGCTCGACCAGCGCATCGGCCCGGCCGGCCGGCACGCTCGGGGCCTCGGGCGCCGGCGCGCTGCGGTCGGTCGACCTCGCTGCCGACGCGATGCGGTCGATGCGGGCCAGCAGCTCAGCGGCGTCGCCGTCGTCGAGCACCACGACCAGCTGGGTCGTGCCGTCGGGACGGGCCGTGATGCGCAGGCCGCGGCCCTCGCCCGGCTCCCGCGGCCTGCGGTCCTGCTCGGCGAGCTGGAGGTAGCGGCGCACCATGCGCTCGACGTCGACCACCGTGCCGGCGATGGCCACCTCGACCAGCGCCTCGTCGACCGCCGGCCACGCCCCCGCCGCCCGGGTGATGGCCCGCGCCGCCGAGTAGCTGATGCGGCCGTCGAGCAGCGCGGTGCGCACCACCGGGCGACGGCGAAGCTCGGCCGCCACCCGCAGCTTCTCGAAGGCCGTGCCCCTGGCCATCCGGGCATGGGTCACCAGCCAGTCGACCGCCGAGAGGGCGCCGTCGGTCACCCAAGCCTGGGCGCGGTCGAACTCGCCCAACGCCACCAGCCACCGGGCCTGGATGACGTCGACCGCACGGGCCGCGGCCCGGAGGAAGTCGGCGAGCTCGTCGAGGGACGCGCCCTCGGGGATGTCGTGCGCGCACACAGGGGTGCACCTCCGCGTTCGAACTGAGGAGGACCCGCCCGGGTCGAGCACTGCATCCACCCTACGAACCGGGTGTGACCGCCCCCGCTGTCACCAGCTGAAGAGTCGTCCACACCCCCGGCGCCCACAGTCAGCGGGGCGGCCGGCGCGACGAGCTGCGGGCGCTCACCGCCCGCATGCGTGACGGCCTCAACGTGGTGATCCTCTTCCCCCGCCGCTATGGCAAGGCCTCGGGCAGCAGCGTGCGCAAGGCCCTCCAACCCCTGATCGAGGGCGACGACGTGGTCGAGCGCGACGGGCGCCTGTGCGTCGCCGACCCCTTCCCCCGGGCCCGGCTGCGGGGCTGAGGCGGGCGCCTCAGCTGGCTCGGGTGCCCCTGGGGGGAGCCAGGGAGATCGCTACTGCTGCACCTTGAGGAGGTCGATCACGAACACCAGCGTGGAGTTCGGCGGGATGGGGCCGCTGCCGGATGCGCCGTAGCCCTCGGCCGGTGGGATCACGACCTCGCGGCGGCCGCCGACGGCCATGCCGACGATGGCGTCCTTGAAGCCGGGGATCACGCCCGAGAGCGGGAACGTGGCCGGGCCGTTGCCGTCGGTCCAGGAGGCGTCGAACACCTTGCCGGTGTCGAAGATCGTGCCGACGTACTGCACCTGCACCGTCGCGCCGGGGCCGGCGACGGTGCCGGTGCCGACCACGAGGTCCTTCCCCGTCGGCTGCGTCGGCGCGGGCGGGGTGCCCGGGGCGATGGTCGGCTCCTTGGTCAGGTCGGTGGCGCCGGTCACCGCCGGCACGGCGCCCGACTGCAGCAGCGGCATGCCGGCGGCCTGCGCGCTCGTCGAGGAGGTGGCGGGCGCCGACGTGTCCGGCGTCGAGGTGGAGGGGGCGACGCTGGTGGTGCTGACCGTGCCCGTGTCGGGGGCGTCGACCTTGGGGTTGGTGGACGACGACGACCCGCACCCGCCGACAGCGAGGGCGACGGCGAGGCCGACCGATGCGGTCAGCGCGGCGGCAGCGGGGGTGCGGGGGGCGGACACGGGCGACGACGGTAGCCGCGGCCCCGGCGCCATCCGACTCGCCGGGTGCCCCCACCAGGGGGCATGCTTGGGGTGCCGGCGCGGCTGCGCCGGTGATCGCAGCGGCCGTCGGCCGCCGACAACCGGGGGAGATCGCCTTGGCAGACGACGTCGCCACCGCGACCGGCGCGCAGGTGCCGGTCGTCGACTACCTGGTGCTCGACGAGCACCCGCACCTCGTCGCGTGGGAGTGCGACAGCTGCGGCGCCCGCTTCTTCGACCGGCGCAACGCCTGCGCGTCCTGCTTCGCGACGTCGTTCCACCGCGCCGACGTGGCCACCGAGGGCGAGGTGCGGGCGTTCACCATCGTCTCGTTGGCGGCGCCCGGCGTGCCCGTGCCGTTCGTCTCAGCGACGATCGACTGCGGCGGCACGTCGGTGCGCGCCAACGTCGTCAACTGCGACCCCACCCCGGAGGCGGTCACCCTCGGCATGAAGGTGCGGCTGACGACCTTCCCCATCGGCACCGACAGCGCGGGCACCGAGGCCGTCGGCTTCGGCTTCGAGCCGATCGCCTGAGCGCGTCCACCAACAGCGAGAACGGAGCACAACGATGGCAAGCGACGACCTCTGGATCCTCGGCATCTCGATGACCAAGTTCGGCAAGCACCCCGACAAGGACGCCCTCGACCTGGCGTCGGAGGCCACCATGGCCGCCCTCGCCGACGGCGGGGTCACCATGGGCGACATGGGCGTCATGGCGGTCGGCAACCTGATGAACGCCTCCGCCGGGGTCGGCCAGCAGCTGCAGAAGCAGATCGGCCAGACGGGCATCCCCGTCTACAACGTGGCCAACGCGTGCGCCACCGGTGCGACGGCGCTGCGGGTGGCCGCCATGGCGGTGAAGTCGGGCGAGTGCGACATGGGCCTCGCCGTCGGCGTCGAGAAGCTGGCGGGCGCCGGGCTGCTCGGCGCCGGCGGCCGGGCGTCGTCCGAGGAGCAGACCTGGGAGCCGTCGGGCCGGTTCGGCGCGGTGACCAACCTCGACGGCCGGGTGGGCACGCAGACGATGCCAGGGGTGTTCGCTCAGATCGGCATGGAGTACGGCCACCGCTACGGGGGGACCAGCTTCGAGCTGTTCGCCAAGATCGCCGAGAAGAACCACGCCCACTCGACGCTCAACCCGCTGGCCACCTACCAGAAGCGGTTCACCCTCGAGCAGATCATGAACGACGTCATGATCAGCTACCCGAACACGCGGTCGATGTGCTCGGCGAACTGCGACGGCGCCGCCGCCGCGGTCGTGGTGAGCGGCGCCAAGCTCAAGACGCTGTCGAGCGAGCAGCAGCGACGAGCCATCAAGGTGTCGGCGTCGGTCCTGACCACCGACCCGTGGCAGGAGGCCTGCCAGGTGCTCCCCGACGTCAACACCCTCACCAAGAACGCCGCCCGGCAGGCCTACGAGCAGGCCGGCGTCGGCCCCGACGACCTCGACCTCGTCGAGCTCCACGACTGCTTCGCCACCGCGGAGCTGGTGCACTACGACAACCTGAACCTCTGCGAGGAGGGCGGCGCCGTCGACTTCTTCGAGTCGGGCGCCACCTGGCGCGACGGCCGGCTGCCGGTGAACGTGTCGGGCGGCCTCGAGTCGAAGGGCCACCCGATCTCGGCCACGGGCATCGCCAACATCTGGGAGGTCTGCACCCACCTGCGCGGCGAGGCCGGTGACCGCCAGATCCCCGACGCCAAGGTCGGCTTGGCCCACGTGATCGGCCTCGGCTCGGCCTGCGGCGTGCACATCCTGGAGAAGTCCGCCGCCTGACCCGTCGAGCGATCTGACGCGCTGAAACGCTGATTACGACACATATCGCGCACCAGATCGCTGGGGGCGGGCAGGTCAGCGGCGCTTGGCGACGGCATACCCGGCGATACGACGG
>DASTHS010000187.1:0-2957 GCA_035718085.1 Acidimicrobiales bacterium
GGCCCACGACCCGATCGGGTGGGACGCCGGGCGCGGCGACTACGTCCGGGAGACGTCCCGGGCCGGGGGGGTCGAAGGAGGCATCTCCTCGGGCGCCCTGCTCGTGGCGAGGGCCGCCATGAAGCCGCTCGCCACGTTGAACCGGCCGGTGCTGAAGACCGTGGACGTGGAGACGAAGGAGGAGACGGTCTCGTTCAAGGAGCGCACCGACGTCACCGCCGTGCCCGCCATGGGGGTGGTGGCCGAGACGATGGTCGCCCTCGTGCTCGCCGGCGAGGCCCTCCGCAAGTTCGGTGGGGACTCCCTCGACGAGGTGGTGCGCAACCGCGACGCCTACCTGGCGGCGCTGTGAGCGACGCTCCCGAGCGCATCCTGCTCATCGGGATGATGGGGGCCGGCAAGTCGACCACCGGGCAGCTCCTCGCCGACCGGCTGGGCTGGCGCTACCTCGACTCCGACGCCGAGATCCTGCGGCGCACCGGTCGCAGCGTGCCCGAGATCTGGCACCAGTCGGGTGAGGCCGCCTTCCGGGCGGAGGAAGCGGCCGTGCTCGCCGACGCCGTGTCGAGCCCGGACCCTGTGGTGGTGTCGGTCGCCGGCGGGGCGGTGCTCGACCCGGCCAACCGCGAGCGCATCGCTGCGGCCGGTCTCGTGGTGTGGTTGCGCGCCGACCCCGGCACCCTCGCCGGCCGGGTGGGCGCCGGCGACGGGCGACCGCTGCTCGAGCGCGACCCGGCCGCCTCCCTGGCGCGCCTCGACGCCGAGCGCCGGCCGCTGTACCGCCAGCTCGCCGATGTCGCCGTCGACGTCGACAACGTGCCCCCCGACGAGGTGGTCGACGCCGTGCTGGCCGCCCGCGCCGAGCTCGCCGAGCCGTGATCGACGTCGAGGTGCCCCTCGGCGACCGGGCCTACCCGGTGCTGGTGGGCGACGGTGCCCTGGGCCGGCTGGCGTCGCTGCTGCCGGGCGGGGCCCGCCGGGCGGCTGTGGTCACCCAGGCCGCCGTGCCGGTGGAGGTCGACACCGGCGTCGAGCAGCGGGTCTTCGCCGTCGGCGCCGGCGAGGACGCCAAGTCGCTCGCCACCCTCGACGAGCTGTGCCGGGACTGGGCGGCCTGGGGCCTCACCCGCGCCGACGTGGTCGTCGCCGTCGGCGGCGGCGTCGTCACCGACCTGGCCGGGTTCGCGGCGTCGGTGTACCACCGGGGCGTGCCCGTGGTGCACGTGGCCACCACCCTCCTGGCCCAGGTCGACGCCGCCATCGGCGGCAAGACCGGCGTGAACCTCCCGGAGGGCAAGAACCTGGTCGGCACCTTCTGGCAGCCGGCCGCCGTGGTGTGCGACACGGCCACGCTCGCCTCGCTGCCGCCCCGGGAGTGGGCCAGCGGGCGGGGCGAGATGGCCAAGTACGCGTTCCTCGGCGTCGACGACCTCGCCAGGCTGCCCCTCGACCGGGCCGTGGCCGCCTGCGTGGCGGCCAAGGCGGCCGCCGTGGCCGCCGACGAGCGCGAGGGCGGGGCGCGCGCCCTGCTCAACTACGGCCACACCCTCGCCCACGCCCTGGAGACCGCCGGCGGCTACGGCCTGCGCCACGGTGAGGCCGTGGCCGTCGGCCTGGTGTTCGCCGCCCGCCTGGCGCGGCGCCTCGGCCGGGTCGACGACGCCCGGGTCGCCGCCCACGAGGCGCTGGTGCGCGGCTACGGGCTGCCCGACCGGCTGCCCGACGACCTCGGCGGCGCCGACCTCGTCGCCCTCATGGGTCGAGACAAGAAGGTGCTCGACGGCGGCCTCACCTTCGTGCTCGACGGCCCGGCCGGCCTCGAGGTCGTGCGGGGCGTCGACGCCGCCGACGTGCAGGCGACGCTCGCCGAGATCGCCCCGTGACCACCGAGGCCCCGGCCGACCAGCCGACGGTGCTGCTGCTCTCCGGCCCCAACCTCGGCCTCCTCGGCACCCGCCAGCCCGACATCTACGGCACCGCCACCCTGGCCGACCACGTGGTCACCGCCCGCCGGGCCGCCGCCGCCGCCGGCTTGCGCCTCGAGCACGAGGCCACCGACCACGAAGGCGCGCTCGTCGAGGCCGTGCACCGGGCCCGGGGCAGGGTCGCTGCCATCGTGGTCAACGCCGGCGCCCTCACCCACTACTCCTGGGCCCTGGCCGACGCCCTCGCCGCCTTCGACGGCCCCGTGGTCGAGCTGCACCTGTCGAACCCCGGTCGACGCGAGGGTTGGCGGCACACCTCGGTGGTCACCCCGGTGGCCGATGCAGTGATCGCCGGCGTCGGCGGGGTCGGCTACCGGCTGGCCGTGGAGGCCGTGGTCGAACTGCTCGGCAGCCGGACCGCCGTGCGCTGACCACGTCGGCCCGACCGGGTCGATGTCTAGTCCGAACGGACGGTTCGACGAATGGCTCTTCCGGGGCAGTGACCGACGCCCACCGCCTGTGTGACCATTACCACGCACCGCGAGCGAAGGAACGCAACCAGTGAGTGGACGTCGGATCAACAAGAGCGAGGTCGGTCGGTCGGTGCGCTGGATGCGCGCCCGGCAGCGGGCGCTGCTCGTCGCCGTGGCTGCCGGCGCTACGGCGCTCCCGGCCGCCACGGCGCTGGTGCAGCCCGCGCACGCCGACCCCGGCACCGCCCAGCGGGTGATCGTGGAGGCGGCGAGCGACACCGCGGCCCTCAGCGACGTCAGCTCCGCAGGAGGCTCCGCCATCGCCGCCCTGGCGTCGTCGGGCGGTGCCGCGGCGCTCATGACCCCGACCCAGCAGGCCGCCGCCGAGGCCCAGGGCGCCGTGGTGGTGCCCGACAACCCCGTCGGCGTGGCCGCCACCACCTCAGCGGGCACCCACCCGCCGAGCGCGGTGTATCCCCAGGTCACCGACGCGTCACCGTTGGTGAGCGCGGGCGTCAACGGTGCCGGCGTGGCCGTCGCCGTGCTCGACACCGGCATC
>DASTHS010000188.1:0-17234 GCA_035718085.1 Acidimicrobiales bacterium
CCGCCCTCGCAGCACGGTGGGCTCCCGACCCAGCCGGCCGAGCTCGGCGGTCGCCTCGTCGATGAGTGCGAGGAGCGTGGCGTACTTGTAGCTCGCCGACCGGTTCATGCCGTCGATCAGGGCGGGTCACGCCGACGTCACCGCCGGCCGGGCCGTGAGGTCGATGCGCACGTCCGGCGCTGGCGCCTTGCAGCGGTCGTGGCAGGTGGCATCGAGGCTGCAGCACAGCGAGCAGATGGCGCCGTCGTGCACCGGGCAGGCGGCCATGTCGGGGCGCTCGAAGCCGCCGCCGCAGACGACGCAGGTGAGCACGGCCGTCGACAGCTGGCCGTCGACCACCAGCGGCTCGGCCAGGTCGTCGGGCCGGGCGATGTAGTACTTGCCCTTGGTGGCCAGGCAGATCACCGGCGACAGGGCGAACGCCAGGGCCAGGGCGATGAACGGCGAGAACGCTTGCGCCCACACGCCGAAGGCGTCGTAGAACGCGGCGATCGACACCGCCGCGCCGATGCACATCGAGCCGAAGCCCACCGGGTTGACGTTGTAGAGGTGGGCCCGCTTGAACTCGATGGCCTTGGGCGCCCACCCCATCGGCTTGTTGACGACCAGGTCGGCGCAGATGGCCCCGATCCAGGCGATCGCCACGTTCGAGTAGAAGCCGAGCACGGTGTTGAGGAACGAGAACACGCCGGCTTCCATCAGCGCCAGGGCGATGCCGACGTTGAAGAAGATCCACACCACCCGGCCGGGGTGGCGGTGGGTGAGGCGGCTGAAGAAGTTCGACCACGACAGCGAGCCCGAGTAGGCGTTGACCGTGTTGATCTTGATCTGGCTGAGCACCACGAAGAACACCGCGAGCCCGAGGGTGCCGGCGGTCATGAACGTCCCGAAGCCGCCCAGGTACTGCTGGATCGGCTCGCCGGCCGCCGTCAGGCCGACCTTGCCGGCCACCAGGAAGGCGAGGAACCCGCCGCCGATCTGCTTGAGGGCGCCGAGCACCACCCAACCGGGCCCGGCGGCGATGACCGCCGCCCACCAGCGCTTGGAGTTGGCGGCCGTCTTGGCCGGCATGAACCGCAGGTAGTCGACCTGCTCGCCGATCTGGGCGATCAGCGACAGGGCGACGCCCATGCCCAGGCCGAACCCGATGCCGCTGAAGCTCGAGCTGTGCCCGGACCCGGTGAAGTGGCTGAACGACGCGTACTTCGACGGGTCGGTGACCCCGACGTAGACGAACGGGGCGACCATGAGGCCGATCCAGATCGGCTGGGTGTACACCTGCAGCTTGGCCATGGCGGTCATCCCGAAGATGACGATCGGGATCACGACCAGCGACGCCAGCAGGTAGCCGGCGGCCAGCGGCAGCCCGAAGCCGGAGTTGAACGCCTGGGCCATGATCGAGCCCTCGAGGGCGAAGAAGATGAAGGTGAAGCTGGCGTAGACGATCGACGTGACCGTCGACCCGAGGTAGCCGAAGCCCGACGCCCGGGTCAGCAGGTCCATGTCGATCGAGTACTTCGCCGAGTAGTAGGCGATCGGGATGCCGGTCAGGAAGATGACCACGGCGGCGACGAGCACCGACGCCACTGCGTTGGTGAACCCGTGGGTGATGGCGATCGACGCGCCGATGGCGAAGTCGGCCAGGTAGGCGATGCCGCCGAGGGCGGTGTTGGCGACGGTGAACTCGCTCCAGCGCCGGAAGCTGCTCGGGGCGAAGCGCAGGGAGTAGTCCTCCAGCACCTCGTTGCCGACGGCGGCGTTGTAGCGGCGGCCGGCGGTCTTCGACGGCGGCGCCGCGCTCTCGGTCGGTGGGCTGGTCGTGGTGGCTGCCATGGCTGCTCCTTGGTCGAGGTGGCTCGGTGCCCGGAGCTTCAGCGGTGGGTGTCACGCCGCCGCGACGGCGTCGTGACCATGGCGCGACACCTCGATGTCAGGAGGGTTTCGGTGACCTCACACCATGTGCGCCGGCGGCGCCGGCGGCGCCGGCGGCGCCCGCGGCGACACGGCGCAGGCCGTGGTCCGGGGCCGAGGGCCCCGACCGGTCAGCTGGCCGACGCAGCCGCCCGGCGGCGGCGCTTGTCCTCGTACATCGCCTTGTCGGCGGCCTCCCAGGCGCCGGGGAAACCGGCGACGAAGGTGTAGGGCGCCGCCCCGACCGACGTCGGGGTGCCGGCGTCGGTCAGCGCGGCGCGCAGCCGCTCGACCAGCCGCTCGGTCTGCGCCGGGGTGGTGTTGACCGCCAGCACGCCGAACTCGTCGCCGCCCAGGCGGGCGACCAGGTCCCGGCCCCGCACGGCGTCGGTGAGCGCCGCGGCCGCCCGCTTGAGGTAGTCGTCGCCGGCGCCGTGCCCGTAGGTGTCGTTGACCTCCTTCAGCCCGTCGAGGTCGAGGATGACCACCGAGCCGGGGTCACCGAAGCGGCGGTAGCGCTCCTCCTCGAGGGCGATGAACCGCTCCCAGCCCCGGCGGTTGACCACGCCGGTCAGGGGGTCGGTCTCCGCCCGCACCTCGGCCTGCTCGCGCGCCCGGGCCTGCTCGGCGCGCGCCTCGTCGGTGTGCAGGATCATCTCCAGCAGCCCGGCGAGCAGGCCGAGCAGCGGGGCTTGGGCGGCCAGCTCCTCGCCGTGGACGGCGGGATCGAGGCCGCAGATGGTGCCGAACAGCTCGCCGCCCTCCCGGCGCACGGGGATGCCGACGTAGCTGCCGATCGGCAGCACCTGGCTCACCCCCGCCGACGCGTACTCGGGCACGGCCATGGCGTCGGGGGCGATCTGGGGCGCCCGCCCGTCGGTGGCGAACTGGCAGAACGAGTCCGACCACGCGTGGCGGTCGCCGACCACCTTGCCGTAGACCCGGTCGGCCACCGCCAGGTACACCTGGTCGGTGCCGTCGTAGCGGCTGATCGACCAGTAGCCCATCGGCACCGCCTTCGACAGGTACTCGACGACCTGCGCGCACGCCTGGTCGAAGCTGGTGGCGGCGGAGATCGCCGGCATGTTGGCCATCGGTGACGCCTCCCGGGCGGTCTGGTGCAGCCTGATCGGCCCGCCGCCACCCGATCTGAGCGCGGCAACCCGACTTTCGCAGGCCGCCGGCGCTACTCGAGGTCGCCTCGGAGGGCCGACCGGCAGCCGACCATCAGCCCGTCGCCACGACCTGCTTGGTCACCTGCCCGGTGGCCACCACCCCGGCGACTTCCCCACCCTCGTCGAGGAGGTGCGCGCTCGAGGTGCACACCGCCACGCTGCGCCCGACCCGCACCACCTGGCCCCGGAAGGTGACCGTCGCCCCCGCCGGCGCCGACCGCACGATGGCCACCGACGACGCCGTGGTCACCGCGTTGGTGCCCGGACGCAGGTGGGGCAGCACGGCCAGGTAGGCGGCCACGTCGCAGAGGGCGGCCACCAGCCCGCCGTGCAGCACCCCGGCATTGTTGACCGCGGCGTCGCCGACGTGGAGCACCGTGCCGGCGGCGGGGTCGGCCTCGTCGGCCAGGCGCAGCCCCAGCCAGCGGTGCAGCGGCACGGCGAGCACCCCGCGCACCCGTTCCTGCAGCAGCGCGTCGTCGCTCACGGGGCGCGCACCCTACCGGCGTCGGCGTCCCCGGTCGGCCAGCGCCTCGATCTCGTCGGCGGCGGCCGCGGCGCCCCCGGTGGCGGCCATCTCGGAGGCCAGCCGTCCCGCGGCGCGCCGGTAGCGGTCGTCGGCGAGCACCGTGCGCACGGCCCGGCCGATGCGGGCCGACGACGGGCTGCCCCGCCGCAGGTCGAGGCCGGCGCCGCTGCGGGCGACGCGGCGGGCGACCTCGGGCTTGTCCTCGCCGTCGCCGGCGCAGACCAGTGGCACCCCCTCGGCGAGGGCCTGCTGCACGCCCCCGAAACCGCCGTTGGTGACCATCACGTCGACCCGGGGCAGCAGGTCGGCGTAGGGCACGAACGGCACCACCCGGGCGTTGGCCGGCAGGGGGCCGCCCAGGGCGTCGGTGACCCCGGCGACGGGCCGGCCGCCGGTGCTGGCGACGACCACCACGTCGTCGGCCGCGAGGGCGGCGAGGGTGGGGGCGAGCAGGCGGCCGGGGTCGGCGGTGTCCATGGTGCCCTGGGTGACGTGCACGACCCGGCGGCCGTCGAGGTCGCCCCACCACGGCGGCGTCCCGCCGGTGGCGGCCGGCGGGGCCAGCGGCCCGACGTAGCGCACGTGGGCGGGCAGGTCGCTGCGGGGGTGCTCGAAGCCGGCCACCGTGGCGACCAGCAGCAGGTCGGCCATGCCCGGCCCGTCGAAGAGCATCCCCGGCACCGGGGCGCCGAGCACCGACGTGGCGGCGGCGTCGAGGGCCCGCAGCCCCGGCCGCACCACCACCCGGTCGGTGACCTGGCGCACGGCCCGGTCGCGCAGCCCGCCCAGCACTCCCGGCCGCCACGCCAGGCCGACGCCGGCAGGGGGCACGCCG
This sequence comes from Acidimicrobiales bacterium, assembly GCA_035718085.1. Taxonomy (GTDB): domain Bacteria; phylum Actinomycetota; class Acidimicrobiia; order Acidimicrobiales; family Palsa-688; genus DASTHS01. The sequence continues at coordinate 4,451 of DASTHS010000188.1, forward strand.
CGCCCGCCGAGGGTGAGGAAGGTCACGTTGACGACGGCCAGCGGCGGCGAGGCGCTCCCCAGGCGCCAGGTGATCCCGCCGAGGAAGCTGCTGTCGACCACCACGGCATCCGGCCCCACCTCGGCGACCGCAGCCGCCACCGCAACGTGCTGGGCGGGTAGGCGGTCGGCCAGCAGGCGGCGGATGTCGGCGTTCACCCGGGCGATGCGCCCCCGCGCCCCCCGTTCGGGCACCTCCGCCTCGAGGCGGCGGTCGTCGAAGTCGGCCGGCCCGGGCAGGGGGCGGTGGGTGGCGCCGGCCGCCTCGACGGCCCCGGCGAAGCGGGCGCCGGTGCAGACCACCACCTCGTGGCCGCGGGCGGTCAGGGCCGCGGTGACCGCGAGCAGCGGGGTGACGTGGCCGTGCAGGGGTGTGCACGCCACCACGAACCGGCCCATGCGCCCACGGTGGCGCACCGGGGCCGGTTGTGCCACCCCCGGGCGCCCGCCCGGGCGTGTGCGCGTCAGGCGGTGAGGGTGGCGCCGTACAGGTCGGCGAGGGCCTGCCAGTGGCGGGCGGCGGCGGCCTCGTCGAAGGTGGCGTTGTCGGGCACGGCGAAGCCGTGGTGGGCGTCGTAGAAGGTGATCTCGTGGGTGACCCCGCCGGCGCTCAGCGCTTCGCCCAGCAGGTCGGCCTGCTCCTGGGGGAACGACTGGTCGTCTTTGGCCCCGGCCACGTACACCCGGCCGCGGATCTGCCCGGCGATGCGGTGGGGGCTGTCGGGGGCGTCGCTGGCCAGGTTCCCGCCGTGGAACGACGCCGCCGCACCGATGCGGTCGGGGTGGCGCGCCGCCGCGGTCAGCGACAGGCCGCCCCCCATGCAGTAGCCGGTGGTGCCGACGGGCGCGTCGGCCACCTCGGGCCGCCCGTCGAGGAAGTCGAGGAAGGCGCCGGTGTCGCTGGCCGCCATCTCCTTGGTCACCGACCCGATCATCGAGAACAGCCGGGCGCGCTCGCCGGGGTCGCTGAAGGCGGTGGCGATGTCGAACGGCTCGTAGTCACCGTGGCGGTAGTACATCTCCGGCACCAGCACGACGTAGCCCATGCCCGCCAGCCGGTCGGCCATCTGCCGCATGGCGGGGCGCACGCCGCCCGCGTCCATGAACAGGATCACCGCCGGCCAGGGCCCCTCCCCGTCGGGCACGGTGAGCACCGACGGGCACGTCCCGTCGGGGGTGGGCACGTCGACGTCGAGCTGCTGGGGCATGGGGCCTCCTGGTGGTGGGAGGCCCCATCATCGACGATGCCCGCCCCCTACCGGATCTCCCGGTCGGCGCGCCCGGCGCGGGTATATGGTCGCCCCACAGGAAGGGGGCTGACATGACCGACAAGTCTCCCCGCAAGTCGATGTCCAAGAAGTCCGGCAAGTCGCTCAAAGAGAAGCGCCAGGACAAGAAGGACAAGCAGCAGACCAAGAAGGGCTTCCCGACCTGATCCGTCGGCGCCCCGGGGTCGTCCCCCGACCGGGCGCTACCGTCGGGGCACAAACCGGCGAGGGGAGGGCACATGGTCGCCTACGAGCAGGTCCGCTACGAGGTGGCCGACGGCGTCGCCCTGGTGACGCTGAACCGGCCCGAGAAGATGAACGCCTGGACGGCGCAGCTGGGCGCCGAGCTCGGTGACGCCATGGCCGAGGCCGACGCCGACGACGCCGTGCGCGCCGTGGTGGTCACCGGTGCCGGTCGGGCGTTCTGCGCGGGCGCCGACCTCAGCAGCGGCGGGTTCCGCGGCGCCACGGGCGGCGCCGGAGGCGCCGGTGATGCACCGCGGCTGCGGGCCATGGGCCCGATCGAGGTGCGCAAGCCGGTGATCGCCGCCATCAACGGCCACGCCGTCGGTGTCGGCATCACCTGGCCGCTGCAGTGCGACATCCGCCTGGTCGCCGAGGAGGCCAAGCTCGCCTTCGCCTTCGTGCGCCGCGGGGTGCTGCCCGAACTGGCGTCGCACGTGATCCTCCCCCGCCTCTGCGGCATCAGCCGGGCCAGCGAGCTGCTGCTGTCGGGCCGCACCTTCCTCGGGGCCGAGGCCGTCGACTACGGCGTCGCCACCCGGGCCCTGCCCGCCGCGGAGGTGCTGCCGGCGGCGATGGCGATGGCGGCCGACATGGCCGCCAACACCGCCCCGGTGCCCGTCGCCCTGGCCAAGCGCCTGCTGTGGGAGGGCCTCGGGGTCGACCTGAAGGCGTTCCGGCGCAAGGAGGACGAGCTGTTCGCCTTCACCACCCGCCAGCCCGACGCCGCCGAGGGCCCGACCGCCTTCTTCGAGAAGCGGCCGCCGCGCTGGACCGGCACCCTCGACCAGCTGCCCGACTGATCCCCCGGCAGCCGGGCTGCCATCCGGCCGCGCGGCTGGGGTGCGGTCAGGCGCAGCGGCGCACGGCGTGCACGATCAGGTCGAGGGCGCTGTGCCCGTCGCGCCCGGGCCGCTCGGCGGAGCCGGCCCGGTCGACCTCGAACCCGCCGGACGCGCCGAGGGCCCCCACCACCTCGTCGGCGGCGAAGAACCGGTCGGGCATCTCGGCCAGGCGGGCGGCGGCGTGGGGGTCGGCCATGTCGTGGGCGACGACGACCAGGTGGCCTGCGGGCGCCACCGCAGCGGCGAGGGCGTGCCACACCTCGGCCCGGCCGGCCGACGGCAGGTGCAAGAACGCGGCGACCACCAGGTCGTAGGCCTCGGGCTCGGGCACCCACGACGGCAGCTCGCGCCGCTCGAAGCGCACCCGGCCCTGGACGTCGCCGGGCTGGGAGCGCCGGGCGGCGCCGGCGCGCTCGATGGCCACCGCCGAGATGTCGACGCCGAGCACCTCCCAGCCCCGCCCGGCGAGCCAGATGGCGTCGGCGCCCTCACCGCAGCCGACGTCGAGGGCCCGCCCGGCCGGCAGGTGGCCGGCGGCATCGACGAGGGTGGCGTTGGGCCGGCCGCTCCAGAGCCGCTCCTCGCTGCGGTAGCGCTCGTCCCAGTAGGCCTGGTCGTAGACCTGCCCCTCGGCGTCGTGGGCGTGATCGCTCGGCGGCATGGGGTCAGCTTCGCGCCCCGGGGCCGGTGATCAGCCGAACGCCCGGCGCACGGCGGCGAAGCCGTCGTCGGTGGCGAGCAGGGCCCGGTCGATGTCGTCGTCGGTGTGGGCGGCCGACACGAACCAGTTGTGCCACGGGTGCAGGTAGGCGCCCCCGGCGGCGGCGGTGCCGCTCCACAGGTCGGCCATGGCGAAGCCTTCGTCGCCGGCGAAGGTCATGAACGGCATCTGCGGCGGCCCGGAGACCCGGACCTCGACGCCGTGGGCGGCGGCCTGCGCCGCCAGCCCGTCGCAGAGCCGGGTGCCAGCCCGGCGCATGCGCCCAACGCCGTCGACCGCCGCCAGCTCGCCGATGGTGGCGACGGCGGCGGCCATGGCCACCGCCGAGAACCAGAACGACCCGGTGACGTAGACCGACGACGCGGCGTCACGCCAGTGGTCGGCGCCGGTGACGGCGGCGAGGGCGTGGCCGTTGGCGATGGCCTTGCTCCACGCCGACAGGTCGGCCCGGATGCCGAGGGGCTCCCAGCTGCCCCCGGAGGCCAAGCGGAACCCGGCGCGCACGTCGTCGACCACCAGCGCCGCCCCGGTGGCGTCACACGCGGCGCGCACGGCGGACGCGAAGGCCGGGTCGACCAGCTCCTGGTCGAAGCGGGCGTCGTGGCGGAACGGTGACACCACCACGGCGGCCAGGTCGCCGGCGCACGCCGCCACCGCCTCGGTGAGCGAGTCGACGTCGTTGTAGCGGTAGCGCACCAGGTGGGCGCGGTCGTCGGCCACCACACCGGCGCGCACCGGGGTGCACCACGGCGCCGCCCCGTGGTAGGCGCCCTTGGCCACGAGCACCTTGCGCCGACCGGTGCCGGCCCGGGCGATGGTGACGCACGCGGTGGTGGCGTCGGTGCCGTTCTTGGCGAACATGGCCCAGTCGGCGTCGGCGACGGTGGCCACGAGCAGCTCGGCGAGCTCGACCATGACCTCGGCCGGGCCGTTCGAGCAGTCGGCCAGCGCGGCCTGGCGGGCGGCGGCGGCCTCGACGACGGGATGGCGGTGGCCGAGGATGATCGGCCCGTAGCTGCACATCAGGTCGACGTAGGCGTTGCCGTCGACGTCCCACACGTGGCAGCCCTCGCCGCGGGCCATGAACTGGGGGAACGCCGCCGGCAGGCTGCGGGCGCTCTGGTGGCCGTACATCCCGCCGGGGACGACCGCCGCGGCCCGGGCGCGCAGGGCCGAGTCGAAGGGGCCGGCCGGCGTGGTGGCGCTGCGGCCCGGGCCGGCCCGGCCCGTGTCCCCTGGGGTGTCGATCGCCATCTCGCCACTTCCTCCCCTGCTGCTCCGTGTGCCCGGATCAGAGCACACGGAGCCCGCTCAGGACAGCGGCGGCATGCCGACGGTCCACAGCTCGGCCACCCGGTCGCCGTCGAAGCGGCCCGACGTGCACACCTCGAACGCACCGTCGGTGAAGGTGTTGGTGTGCAGCGTGGCCACCCAGTCGCCGGCGCTGGTCATGGCGTTGACCGTGATCTTCCAGCCCATCTGCTCGCAGAGCATGGTGTACAGCCCGATGATGCCGTCGGCCCCTGTGGCCTCCCCACCGGTGTAGCGGTGCACCGTGGTGGGGGTGACGAGTGCGGCGACGGTCTGCCAGTCGCGTTGGTTGATCGCGTCGATGAACTGGCGCGTGCGTGCCTCGACCTCAGCCATGGTCGTCTCCCCCCGGCGGTGGCGCCCCGCTGGCGCCGGGCGCACGATAGGAGACCCCGGCCACGTGGTCAACGGTCTCGGCGCCGGCCTCCACGAGGGGCTGGGTGTGCGTGGTTGGTGCCGCTCTGCGGGAGCAAGTCCGCACCACCAACCACGGACACCCCCGCGCCGGGCGTCAGCCCGCCACGCCGGCGCCCGCTGCCGACGGGCCGGTGAACGGCCACGAGCCGGCCGGCTCCCACGGGCCGCCGAGGTAGCGCCACAGCGACAGGCCCTCGCCCAGCGCCGGGCGGCGCTCCCACCGTGCGGCGAGGGCGGCCTGCAACGCCCGGGCCGCCGGGGGTCGAGCTTGTTGGCGACGGTGACGTGCGGCCAGCGCCACTGGCGGTCCTGGGGCGTCAGCTCGCCGGGCACCCGGGCGGCCAGCCACTGGCGCACCTCCAGCAGCGGCGGGCAGGTGACGGCGAAGGCGACGCCACGCCCCAGGTTGCGGGGAGCGGCCACCTCGGCGTCGAGCGCCGGTGTCGCACCCGCCACCTCGGCGAGCAGGGAGCCGGTCTCCGGCTCGGGGCCGTCGAGGTGGTGGAACAGGGTCAGGTGCGCCCCGACCACCGTGCGCCCCGGCGGGAAGTGCTGCCGGCGCAGCCCGTCGAGCAGCTCGGTCGTGGCCGGGTCGAGCTCGGCGCACACGATCAGCGGTGGGCGGGCGGTCACCGGGAGCCGCGGTGAGCCGTGGCCCTCGCCACACGGCGCCGCCTGCCGCCACGCGCATATTGCGCAGTCCGGTTTGCCGGATGTCGTGGCCGGGCACGCCTCAAGCACGGGCGACACGCCCGACCGACCCGGGCACCGGCCCGGGAGGAATGGGAGGAGATTCGCATGATCGCCGTGGGCGTCATCTTGATGTTGCTCGGCTTCATCTTCGGCATACCAATCCTCTGGACACTGGGCATCATCGTGCTGGTCATCGGCCTGGTGCTGCTGCTGCTCGGGTCGACCGGCCGCGCCGTCGGCGGCCGACGGCACTACTACTGACGCCACCACCGCGCCCTGGCGCAGCGCCCGCTCCCCGGTCCCGGGTCGCCCAGCGGCCCGGGACCGGCGCGTCCGCCACACTGCCCCGGTGGCTGACGCGCTGCCCTCCGACGACCGGGCCACGGCGGAGCACTTCGGTGCCATCGCCGAGCGCTACGACGCCGCCCGCCCCGACTACGCCCCCGACCTGCTGACGGCCGTCGGCGCCGGCAAGGGGGTGCGGGCGCTCGACGTCGGGTGTGGCACCGGCCAGCTCGCCCGCCAGCTGCTGGCCGCCGGCTGCACCGTGGTCGGCGTCGAGCCCGACGGGCGCATGGCCGCCGTCGCCCGCCGCCGTGGCGTGAGCGTCGAGGTGGCGCCGTTCGAGACCTGGGCCGCAGCCGGCCGCACCTTCGACCTGGTGGTCGCCGGCTCGGCGTGGCACTGGGTCGACCCGGTCGCCGGGGCCGGCAAGGCCGCCGAGGTGCTCCGCCCAGGCGGCCGCCTCGCTGCCCTCTGGACCGAGTACCGCCACCACCACGACCCGCTGGTCGCCATGCTCGACGCCTACCGGCGCCACGCGCCGGGGCTGGCGTCGTTTGCCCTCGGGTTCGACCGGCTGCCGACCCCCGGCGGCGACCCGTGGGCGCAAGCCCTGGCCGACGGCCCCTTCGACGGCGTGCGACCCGGGATGCGCACCTGCGCCTACCGCACGCAGCAGTGGACACCCGACCGGTGGGTGGCGCTGCTCGAGACCTTCAGCGACCACCGGGGGCTTCCCGGGGCCACCCGCGCCGCGCTGCTGGCCGAGGTCGGCGAACGGCTCCGCGCCCTCGGGCCCACCTTCCCGGTCACGCTCGTCACCGCAGCGATCGTCGCCACCCGCCGTTGACCACCTGGCCGCCCGCCCGCTGCCAAGCTCTGCCGATGGACTTCCCCAACTACGACGCCGAGCGCGGCACGGCGATGCTCGCCGCCGCGACCGGGACCGGCGGCGGCCTGCCCGGCTACCTCGGCATGCGCTTCACCGACGTCGGCCCGGGCCGCGTGGTCGGCGAGCTGGAGGTCACCGAGGAGCTCCTCAACCCCTTCGGTGCCGCCCACGGCGGGGTGATCGCCGCCCTCGTCGACCACGTGCTCGGCGCGGTGACCGTGCCGGTCGTGGCCCCGGGGTCGTGGCCGGCGACCAGCGAGTTCAAGTTGAACCTGCTGGCCCCGGCGCGGGTGGGCCCCATGCGGGCCACGTCGACGATCGTGGCCCTGTCGCGGCGCACGGCGGTGGTGCGCGTCGACGTGGAGAACGGCGGCCGCCTCATCGGCGCCGCCCAGGGCACCGTCACGATCATGCCGCCCCGGGAGCCCTGAGCAGCCCGGCCTGCAGCCTCACCCCACCCGGGCCGACATGCCCCCGTCGACGGGGAGCAACACGCCGGTGACGAAGCGGGCCTCGTCACTGGCGAGGAAGAGGGTCGCGTAGGCGGTGTCCCACGCGCTGCCCATGCCACCCCGGAGCGGCACGCTGGCGTTGCGCGCCGCTCGCACCTGCTCGACGTCACGGCCGGTGGCGGCGGCCGTGCCCTCGATGGCCATGGGGGTGTCCATGAGGCCGGGCAGCACGGCGTTGGCCCGCACGCCGTGGCGGGCGTTGGCCACCGCCACCGCCAGGGTGAGCCGGTTGACCGCCGCCTTGGAGGTCTCGTAGGCGACCATGTTCGCCCCGGCCAGGGATGCCAGCGACGAGATGTTCACGATGGCGCCTCCCCCCTGCGCCCGCATCACCGGCACGGCCGATCGGACCGTCAGCCACGTGCCTTTCAGGTTGACCTCCATGATGCGGTCGAAGCCCTCCTCGCTGGCCCGGTGGGCGGGGCCGTCGGGGGCGTCGGGGCCGCCGCCGATGCCCACGTTGTTCACCAGCACGTCGAGGCGTCCCATGCGCCGGCCGGCCTCCTCGACGACGGCGGCGGCCTGCTCGGCGCGCACGATGTCGGCGGCGAAGGGGGTGGCCCTTCCGCCCTCGGCGGCGATCATGGCCGCCGTCTCCTCCGCCCGCGCCGCCAGCCGGTCGACGCAGAGCACCTCCGCTCCCTCGCGGGCGAAGAGCAGGGCGATGGCCCGCCCGTTGCCGGTGGTGTCACCGGGCGTCTGGCCCGCTCCGACCACGACGGTGGCCTTGCCCTGCAACCGTCCCGCCATCACCGGGCCGCCCTGCTGGCGTGCCTGCCGCCGCCGGTGTGCCTGCCGCCGTCGGTGTGCCTGCCGCCGTCGGTGTGCGTGGCGTCGGGAGGAGCGGGTGCGCAGGTAGTGGCCATGGCCCATGCTGGCGCACCGTGGAGGCCCCGACACCCGACGACGACTTCTTCGTGTTCCAGCTCGACCGTTGGCCCTGCGAGGTGTGCGGTCAGCTCAACGACGACGACACCCCGGTGTGCATCCGCTGCGGGGCCGAGCGGACCGACCGGTAGCCGGCCGCCTCAGCTGCCAGCGACGGGCGCAGGCAGCCCGACGGTGGGCGCAGCGCCGGGCACCGGGTCGTCGGCGCTGCGGGCGACGACGGTGCGGTCGCGGCCCGACTGCTTGCCGACGTAGAGGGCGCCGTCGGCCAGCCGTTCGAGGCGGTCGAGGGTGGTGGCGTGCTCGGGGTAGGCGGCCACCCCGAAGCTGGCCGTGAGGCGCACCTCCGTGCCCGGCAGGCGGATCTCGGCGATGCCGCGGCGCACCCGCTCGGCCAGCTCTGCGGCCGGGGCGGCGTGCACGCCGGGCAGCAGGATGGCGAACTCCTCGCCGCCGTTGCGCCCGGCGAAGTCGGTGCCCCGCAGGTTCCCCCGGAGCACCGTGCCGACGGCGGCCAGCGCCTGGTCGCCGACCGGGTGGCCGTAGTGGTCGTTGAGCTGCTTGAAGTGGTCGAGGTCGAGCACCACGAGCGCCAGCGGGCTGCCGGTCGCCACCGCCTGGGCGAACAGCCGCTTGGCGGTGTCGGTCACCGCCCGCTTGTTGGGCAGGCCGGTCAGGCCGTCGGTGGCCGCCCGCAGCTCGGCGACGGCCAGGTTCCGCAGGTTGGCGAGCACCGGGGCGGCCTGGCTCACCGACTCCAGGGTGCGCTGCTGCTCGTGGGTCTCCAGCGGCCGGTCGCGCTCGAGGAGCACGGCGCCGATGACCTCGCCGCCGACGGTGAGCGGCGCGCACGTCGAGGCGCCGTCGCACGCCGAGCACACGGCGCACTCGAGCAGCCGGGGCGGGCCGGCCCCCCGACTGTGGGGGCCCGCCGACCGTACGGCCAGGCAGGAGGTCGGTTCGGCGCCAGCCAGCGCGTCCCGCAGACGTGACCCGGCCGGGAGCCCGGTCACCGCCTCGAGGCGATCGGCGCTGTTGTTGCGGTTCAGCACCACCGCGGTGGCGCCCGGCACGGTGCGCTCGAGGTGGCGCTGCAGCAGCCGGTGCGCCTCCACCTCGTCGGTCGCCAGTTGCAGGGTCTCGGAGAACTCCGCCTGCTCGCCCACCGGCTGGAGGGCCCGCCGCACCCTCCGGGAGAGCACCAGCATGGCCAGCAGCGCCGACAGGGCCCCGGCGGCCACCAGGCCGCCGATGATCCACGCGTCGTGGCGGAGGGCGCCCCCGTCGGCGGCCGTCGCGGCCGCTGCCTCCGCCGGCTCGCGGGCCAGCAGGGCCTGCATGTCGGTGTCGATCGGGTCGTAGGCACTCGAGAGGGTCGATGCCGTCTGCCCCGACGGTGTCGAGCCGGCTGCGCCGGTGGCGACGGCGTCGAGCCGCTCGCGCAGCACGGCCCACTCCTCCGAGACGCGGGCCGCGGTGGCGCCCTCGGCGCCATCGTCGCTGGCGTGGTCGCGCTGCAGGTCGAAGAGGGCGGCGTCGGCGGCCCTGAGCAGGGTGCCGCTAAGGGCCCGGGCGGCTCCCTGCCCCGCCGGGCCCCCGCCGAGGGCGACCTCGCCGGCGGCGTAGGCGTCGGCGACGGCCTGCACGGCGCTGGCGGTCGCCTGCTCGGTCACCATCTGGTCCCGGCTGACGAGCCGGCCGGTGGCCGCCGCCCGGTCGGCGGCGGCCACGCCGATCGCCCCGGTGGCGAGCAGCAGCACCACCGCGACGGCGCAGATCACCCGCAGCGGGGCGATGGCATGGTGGGAGAGGGTCGGCATCGGCGGGGGGCGCCCAGCACCACAGGATGGGCGACCTCCTCATCGACCGGGAGCAGCGCCCAGCTGAGCCCACCGGCGGACGACGGGGGATCTGCGCGCCCGCACCGTTCCTCCGGGTGACCCGCTGCGCCCGAAGCGAGCGGTCTGGCGTCAGAGCGCCTTCCCGGGTGCTTCGCGACGTCTCGGGGAGTTGGGGCGCCCGGCCGCCGGCCTGCCGCGGCGGTCGGGTGGCGGCGTCAGGCCGCCGGCCTGCCGCGGCGGTCGGGGTGGCGGCGTCAGGCCGCCGGCAGCGGGGTGTGGTCGGGGTCGACCGCCTCGCCCTCGGCGGGCGGCCCGGGCGGGGTGCCGTCGCCGAAGGGGCGGCCGCCGAGCGCCTCGCGCCCGTGCGGGGCCAGCCAGCCGGCCAGGTCGGGGCCCAGGGGCACCACCCCCGTTGGGTTGATGTCGCGATGCACCTCGTAGTAGTGCCGTTTGACCTGCACGAAGTCGATGGTGTCGCCGAACCCCGGGGTCTGGAACAGGTCGCGGGCGTAGGCCCACAGCACGGGGATCTCGGTGAGCTTCGACCGGTTGCACTTGAAGTGCCCGTGGTAGACGGGGTCGAAGCGCGCCAAGGTGGTGAAGAGGCGCACATCGGCCTCGGTGATGGTGTCGCCCACCAGGTAGCGGCGGCGCTCGAGGCGCTCGGTGACCCGGTCGACGGCGGCGAAGAGCCGCCGGTAGGAGGCGTCGTAGCCGCGCTGGCTGCCGGCGAACCCGCACCGGTAGACCCCGTTGTTGATGTCGCTGTAGACCCAGGCGTTGACCTCGTCGATCTCGTCGCGGAGGTGCTCGGGGTACAGCTGCGGGGCGCCGGGCCGGTGGTGGTCGACCCATTCGAGCGACAGGTCGATGGTGATCTGGGGGAAGTCGTTGGTGACCACCGCCCGGCTGGGCACGTCGACCATCGCCGGCACGGTGATGCCCTTCGGGTAGCCGGGGAACCGGGCGAAGTACGCCTCCTGCAGGCGCTCGTAGCCGAGCACCGGGTCGCGGCCCCCCGGGTCGAGGTCGAAGGTCCACGACCGCTCGTCGTGGGTCGGCCCGCACAGCCCCATGGAGATGGCCGGCTCCAGGCCGAGCAGGCGGCGCACGATGATGGCCCGGTTGGCCCACGGGCAGGCGCGGGCCACCACCAGGCGGTAGCGACCGGCCTCGACGGGCCAGCCATCCCGGCCGTCGCGGGTGATGCGGTCGCCGATGTACTTGGTGTCGCGGTTGAACTCGCCTGGCTCGACGTAGGGCACGCCCTCGGCCTACCACGGCCGCCCGGCTACCTGGCCGGGCCGGGGACCGGGCGGGGGGCCGGGTCGATGCGGGCGGCGCCGAGCACCCAGCCCTCCTCGGCCCGCACGGCGGGCAGGTCGGGCACGCCGGCGAGCAGCGGTGCCAGGCGGCCGGCACCGTCGAGGCGCTGCCACGCGGCGACCACGGCACGCACCTGCCGCTCGTCGCGGCACGTGCCTTCCTCCGCCTCGGGGGCGAACAGGGCGGGCCACGTCTCGGCGTGCACCACCAGCGGCCGGGCCGGGGGTGGCGCCACCGGCTCGAAGGGCCACACCCGGGTGCAGCGGGCGAGCAGCGGGTCGGTGCGGAGGCGTTCGAGCACCGGGATGCCGAGCAGCGTCTGGCTGCCGACCGCCCCGGCGTAGGCCAGCTTCCAGACGGCGTGGGGCCGGTGGCCGCCGGCGCGCAGGGCGGCCTCGGCGCCCCGCCACTCGGCCAGCGGGCCGGGCGCCGGGCGGGTGGCCGGAAGGTCGGGCACGGGCGGCGCGGCGGGCCGCCCCCAGAAGGGAGCACCGAGGCCGGCCCCGGCGAGGCGGCGGTTGAGGCGGGCGGCGACCTCGAAGCGGTCGCTCTGATTGGCGGCGTCGTCGGTGACGGCGGCGGCCAGGTGCGCCCACACCCCCCGCCAGGTGGGGTCACCGGGGGCGACGGCGGCGGCGAAGCCCGCCGGGTAGCCGTGGCAGAAGTCGGTGCCGACCAGTGTGCGCTCGCCGGCGGCGACGGCGGCGGCCAGCTCCGCCCGCAGCCACCGCTCGGCGGCCCGCCGGGTGGCCAGGTTGGCCACCACCGGCGCGTGGGCGGGCCCGGCGACGCACACCCAGATGCTGTCGGGGCCGAGCGTCGGCCGGTTGGCGGCGCTCCAGTCGACCACCACGAAGCGGTCGAACCAACGCACCTGCGGGCCGCTCGGGTCGGCCGGGTTCAGCCCGGCATCCGCCGCCACAGGGGGCGGGGCAGGTGGCGCAGCACGGCGAACACCCAGCGCAGGCCGCCCGGCACCCACACCACCTGCCGGCCGTCGCGCAGGGCGGCAACAGTGGCGGTGGCGACGGCCTCGACGGTGGTGGCCATGGGCGCCGGGGGCATGCCGGCGGTCATGCGCCCGTGGACGAAGCCGGGGCGCACCACCAGCACCGACACGCCGCTGCCGGCCAGGGCGTCGCCGAGCCCCTGGGCGAAGCCGTCGAGGGCCGCCTTGGTCGAGCCGTACACGTAGTTGGCCCGGCGCACCCGTTCACCGGCGACCGACGAGAGCACCACCAGGGTGCCGTGCCCCTGGCGGCGCAGCCGCTCGGCGGCGCCCAGCCCCGCCGACACGCCGCCCACGTAGTTGACCGTGGCCACCTCGACCGCCGCCGCCCGCCCGGCGGGCCCCGACTCGAAGTGGGCCTGGTCGCCGAGCACGCCGAAGGCGACGACGACGACGTCGACGTCGCCGCCCGCCAGCCGCCAGGCGTCGTCGAGGGCGGCGTCGTGGGTGGGGGGGTCGGCGGCGTCGAAGGCGCAGCATTCCACCGTGCCGGCACCG
>DASTHS010000189.1:0-4017 GCA_035718085.1 Acidimicrobiales bacterium
GCGGTGTTCATCATCGACACCAAGAAGGAGCACATCGCGGTCACCGAGGCCAACAAGCTTGGCCTGCCGATCGTCGCCGTGGTCGACACCAACTGCGACCCCGACCTGATCCAGTACGTGATCCCGGGCAACGACGACGCCATCCGCTCGGGCAACCTCATGTGCCGCGTCATCGCCGACGCCGTCGAAGAGGGCCGCTACATCGCCGCCCGCCGCGCTGGGCGCAACGCCGGCGGGCCGGCCGCCGTCGCCGCCCCCGCCGAGCCCGACCCCGAGGCCGAGGCCCGCCGCGCCGCCCAACAGGCTGCCGCCCGCCGGCAGGCCGCCATCCAGCAGGCCGAGCGCGAGGCACGTCTCGCCGCCGGCCGCATCGCCGCGGATGCCGGCGACGACGCCCCCGGCGACGACACCCTCAGCAGTGACGCCGCCGGTGAGCAGGTGAGCCCGACCCTCGACGCCGCCGCCACCGACCCGACGGCCACCGACCCGACGGCCGCCGACCCGACGGCCGCCGACCCGACCCTGGCCGCCGAGGCCGCCACCTCCGCCGACGCGGGCGCCGGCGACGAGCCGGCCGCCGGCTGAGCCGCCCCACACACCCCCCAAGGAGCAGCAATGGCAGAGTTCACCGCCAAAGACGTGAAGGCGCTGCGCGACGCGACCGGCGCCGGCATGATGGACGCCAAGCGGGCGCTCACCGAGAACGACGGCGACATGCAGGCCGCCACCACCTGGCTGCGCGAGCGCGGCCTCGGCAAGGCGGCGGAGCGGTCCGGCAACGAGACCGCCCAGGGCGGGGTGGCGGTCGCCATCACCCCTGACGGCCGGGCCGGCGCGCTCGTCGAGCTGCGCTCGGAGACCGACTTCGGCGCCAAGACCCCTGCGTTCGTCGGGGTGCTCGACCGCCTCGCCGAGGCCGTCGCCGCCCAGGGGGAGTCGGCGATCGAGGCCGAGAAAGAGGCGATCGACGACCTGCGCATCACCACCAAGGAGAACATCGAGGTCGGCCGCGTCGCCCGCTTCGAGGTTCCCGAGGGCCACGTGCTCGACACCTACCTGCACGTGCAGAACGGCCGCGGGGTCAACGGCGTGCTGATCGAGCTCGACGGCGGCAGCAAGGAGCTGGCGCACGACCTCGCCGTGCACGTCGCGTTCGGCAAGCCCGGCTACCTGAACCGTGACGAGGTGCCCGCCGAGGCCGTCGAGGCCGAGCGGGCCGTGCTCGAGAACGAGACCCGCAACGAGGGCAAGCCCGAGGCGGCGTTGACCAAGATCGTCGAAGGCAAGCTGAACGGCTGGTACAAGCGGGTGCCCGGCGGGGTGCTGCTCGACCAGCCCTTCGCCAAGGATGACAAGCAGAGCGTCACCCAGGTGCTCGGCGGCGCGTCGATCGTGCGCTTCGCCCAGGCCGTCATCGGCGACTGAGCATCCCGAAGGGGTGCGCCCACCGGATGGCCGGCCCACGAGGGCCGGCCATCCGGCGCGTCAGGGGGCGGAGGGGGCTGCGGGCGCCGGGGGCCGGTCGCCGGCAGGCGCACCGCTAGGGTCGGACACCCGATGCGCCCGACGCCCGAGACCTCCGACCACACCGGCCCCGGCCCCGGCGGCGCGCCCTGGCGGCGCGTGCTGCTGAAGTTGTCGGGGGAGGCGTTCGCCAGCGAGGCGGCCGACGAGACCATCGACGGCGCAGTGGTGCACCGTCTGGCGAGCGAGATCGCCGAGGTCCGCGCCGAGCTCGACGTGCAGATGGCCGTCGTCGTGGGCGGCGGCAACATCTGGCGGGGCGCCACCGGGTCGGCCAGCGGGATGGATCGAGCCAACGCCGACTACATGGGCATGCTCGCCACGGTCATCAACGCCCTGGCCCTGCGCGACGCCCTGGAACGGCTCGGCCAGCCCACGCGGGTGCAGACGGCGATCGGCATGTCCCAGATCGCGGAGCCCTACATCCGCCTGCGGGCCATCCGCCACCTGGAGAAGGGGCGTGTGGTGGTCTTCGCCGCCGGCACCGGCAACCCGTTCTTCACCACCGACACCGCTGGTGCCCTCCGGGCGGTCGAGATCGACGCCGAGGTGCTGCTGAAGGGCACCCACAGCGGCGTCGACGGCATCTACGACGCCGACCCCCGCACCAACCCGGAGGCGACCAAGATCGACGAGGCCACCTACGACCGGGTGATCGCCGAAGACCTCCGAGCCATGGACCTCACCGCCATCACCCTCTGCCGGGAGAACGCCATGCCGGTGGTCTACTTCTCGATCATGGAGCCGGGGAACCTGCGTCGCACCCTCCACGGGGAGCGGATCGGTACGCTGATCCGCTGATGGAGGACGACAGCTACGTCGACGCCGTGCTCGAGGACGGCCGCGACAAGATGGTGCGGGCGGTCGAGCACACGTCGGCCGAGTTCTCCGCCCTGCGCACCGGTCGGGCCGTCCCGGCGCTGGTCGAGAAGCTGCGCGTCGAGTACTTCGGCAGTGAGGTGCCCCTGCAGCAGCTCGCCGGCATCCAGGTGCCCGAGGCCAAGACCCTCCTCATCTCCCCCTACGACAAGACGACCCTGAAGGCCATCGAGAAGGCCATCCAGGCCTCCGACCTCGGGGTCAACCCGAACAACGACGGCGCCAACATCCGCCTCACCTTCCCCCCGCTCACCGAGGAGCGGCGCAAGGCCCTGGTGAAGGTCGCCCAGGCCAAGGCGGAGGAAGGCCGGGTCGCGGTGCGCAACCTGCGGCGCGCCGCCCGGAAAGATCTCGAGGCGCTCGAGAAGGACGGCGACATCGGCTCCGACGAGCTCGAGCGAGCCGAGAAGGAGCTCGAGAAGCTCACCCACGAGCGCATCGCGGAGATCGACCGACTGCTGGCCCGCAAGCAGGACGAGCTGCTCGAGGTGTGAGCGCCGGCCTGGCGCCCACCCTGCCCCTGGAGGTGACGTGAGCGAACGCAACGAGCCCGGTGAACGGAGCAACGAGCGCCGCCCCGCCGAGGGGGTGCGCATCATCGGCCCCGAGGAGGCGCAGGCTGCCCTCGACGCGGGCGCGGCCGCCGGCCGGCGCGCCGACGACGAGCTGCGCTTCGGCGATGTGCCGCCGACGCCGAGCGGCCCGCGGCCCCGCCACCGGTTCCCGCTCCCAGACTCGGTCGACCCGGCCGACGCCGTGCCGCGAGTGCCGGTGGTGCCCCCGGCCCGGGTCGACCCCGTGGCCGCACGCAGCCGGCCGGCGGTGCGTGCCGAGGATGCGCACGACCCCCGGCCCTGGCACGGGCGCAGCGGCGGCGCCGACCCCGGCGCAGGTGGGGCCGCGGGCGACCCCGTGGCGGCCGCCGACGGCGCCGTCACCGCCGACGACGCGGTGACCACCGGCGAGGCGCTGACCGCCGGTGGCGAGGCGGAGCAGCACGACGCCTTCGCCATCACCAGCGAGCAGCCGGTGCTCGACCTGACCGCTTCGGCGGCCGACCCGCCCGCCGGTGCGGCTGGCTGGCCGGTCGTCGGGGGGATCTCGTCAGCGGCAGCCCACCCGGAGGCGCAGGCCATCCAGGAGCCCGAACCCGAGCTGCAGGTGCCGGTCGCCCCGGCGGGCGGCGGTGGGCCGGCGCCGGCGCTGGGCGGCGAGGCGGGTGAGCCCGACTGGCTGCGCCGGGCGCGCGCCCCTTGGCCGGAGGCGCGCGTCCCGCTGCGCGGCGAGCCGGCCGTCGACACCGGCGTCGACTCCGGCCTGGGTGCCAGCCCGGGCGCGGGCACCGACCCCCACCGCGTCGACCTCGGCGCCGCCCTCGGCGTGCCGACCGACGAGCCGGTCACCCAGCCCACCGCGACCGTCGCCGACGCCGGCGCCGGCCGGCCGGTCACCTCCGGCGGTGACCTGGCCCCTGCCGCGCCCGTCGGCGCGGACGAGCCCCTCGAACGGGCCGCCGGCTCGCCGCTCATCGACGCCCCCCGCGCCTCGGGGGACCCGACGGTGCCGCTGCGGCACGACCCGGCCGCCCCCGACGCCTCGATCGCCGGGGCGGCC
>DASTHS010000190.1:0-5336 GCA_035718085.1 Acidimicrobiales bacterium
CTGGGACCTCTACGACTGTGACACCGACCACCTCACCGCGGTGGTGCCGGCCACCCAGCTCCGCCCCGGTGATCCAGGCGATCCCAGCGCCGACCTCACGGCACGCACGACGTCGCTGGTCGTGGGGGTGGGGGCCACCCCTGCCCGCACCGCCGCCCTGCTGCGGGCCCTGGCCGAGCGGCTGGCCGCCGCCGGCCTCGCCGGGGCGCCCCTCACGTCGCTGGCACGGTGAGGCGCCCGTCACCGGTGCTGCTCGCCGGGGCGGCCGGCGCTGCGGTCGTCGCCCACCTCGCTCCCGGCGCCGTCGCCTGGCGCACTGCCCGCTGCCGGCTCCTGCCGGTGCTGTCGGGCGTCGGCGACGCCGGTCACGTGGCCCTGACCTTCGACGACGGTCCCGATCCGGCGGTCACCCCGCTCGTGCTGGACGCCCTCGACCGGTTGGGCTGGCGGGCGACGTTCTTCGTGCTCGGGAGCCAGGTCCGCCGCGCGCCGGGCCTGCTCGACGAGCTCGTCGCCCGCGGCCACGAGCTCGGCGTGCACGGCGACGCGCACACCAGCCACCTGCGCCGGGCGGCCCCGTGGGTGGTCGACGACCTCCGACGGGCCCGCGACCTCATCGAGGGGCGCACCGGCCGGCCCCTCCGCTGGTTCCGACCTCCCTACGGGGCCCTGGCGGCGTCGTCGCTGGTCGCCGCCCGGGTCGCCGGGGTGCAGCCGGTGCTCTGGACGACCTGGGGACGCGACTGGCGTCCCGACGCCACGGCGCAGACCACCGCCGACGACGTGCTGGCGACGTGGTGGCCCGGGGCCACCGTGCTGCTGCACGACTCCGACGTGACCTCGGCGCCGGGGTCGTGGCGCAACGCCCTCGGCGCCCTGCCCCTCATCGCCGAACGCATCGGCGAGGTGGCGGTCGGCCCGCTCGGCGAGCACGGCCTCCCCGTCGGCCGCTGGGTGCGCAGCGGGGCGGCTGCCGGCTAGGCGGGGTTGTCGCGCAGCTCGCGGCGGAGCACCTTGCCGGTGGCGTTGCGAGGCAGCTCGTCGACCACGGTGATGTCGCGAGGCACCTTGTAGCGCGCCAGCGCCGCACGGACGTGGCCGCGCAGCTCGTCGGGGTCGATCTCGGCGCCGTCGGCGGCGACCACGAACGCCGCCAGGCGCTGCCCGAACTCCTCGTCGGGCACGCCGACGACGGCGACGTCGGCCACCGAGGGGTGCTCGGCGAGCAGGTCTTCGACCTCCCGGGGGAAGACGTTCTCGCCGCCCGACACGATCATGTCGTCGTCGCGGCCGTCGACGAAGAGGCGCCCGGCTTCGTCGAAGTGGCCCATGTCGCCGGTCGACATGTAGCCGTCGACGACCGCCTTGCCGCCGCCGCCGGTGTAGCCCTCGAACAGCAGCCCGCTGCGCACGAAGATGCGGCCGGGGCGCCCCGGTGCGACGGGGGCGTCGTCGTCGTCGAGCAGGCGCACCGACGTGCCGAGCGGCACCCGTCCCGCCGTGCCCGGTGCCCCCCGCAGGTCGGCAGGGTCGGCGATCGACACCCAGCCGACCTCGGTCGACCCGTAGAGGTTGTAGACCACGTCGCCGAAGGCGTCCATGGCCCGAACGGCGAGCTCACCGGGGAGGGCCGAGCCCGACAGCCCGATCACCCGCAGCGACGAGGTGTCGTACCGGCGGCGCACCTTCTCGGGGAGGTCCATGATGCGCTGGAGCATCACCGGCACGACGACGAGCACGCTGGCCCGTTGCTCGGCGACGAGGCGCAGGGTGTCCTCCGGGTCGAACCGGCGGGGCAGCACCAGGCGCGACCCGAACGCCAGGCCGATGGCGGCGTTGGCGAGTCCCCAGGAGTGGAACATGGGGGCGGCGACCACGGTGACGTCGCCGGTGCGCAGCGGGATGCGGCTGAGCAGGGCGACGATGGGAGCCACCTGGCTGCTCGTCTCCCGCTGGGCGCCCTTCGGCGTGCCGGTGGTGCCGGAGGTGAGGATGATCTGGCGCGACTCCCGGCCGGCGTGCGCCGGCGGCTCGAGCGGCGGTCCACAGACCACGTCGTCGAGGCTGACGACGCCGTCGGCCCGACGGCCGCCCCCGTCGCGCCACGCCACGAACAGCGGGAGGTCGACGCCCTCGGCGACGGGCAGGAACTCCTCGTCGAGCACCATGGCCTTGGCGCCCTCGCGGGCCGACACCTCGCGCAGCTGGGGGGCGGCGAACCCGGTGTTGAGGTAGAGGATGTCGGCACCGATCTTGCCCAGGGCGACGATCGTGGCGAGGAAGTGCCGCGAGTTCCGGCACATCACCGCCACCTGGTCGCCGGCGCGCACGCCGGCGGCGGCCAGGGCGGCGGCCACCTGCGCGGCCCGCCGCTCCATGTCGGTGGCCGTCGACGCCCCCCGGTCGTCGACGGCGACGACGTGGTCGCCGCGCAGCGCGGCGGCGAGGGCGAAGACCCCGCCGAGACCGACGCCGTTGCGGCGCAGCACCGCCCCGGCGGCGAGCAGGCGGTGCGGGGGGTAGGGGCCGAGGATGCCGGTGCGGCCAACCACCACCGCCGTCTCGCCGACCCGGCCGATCGCCTCGAGGGGGGCGGTGATGGGGCGCAGCAGTGGGGCGAACGGTGTGCGCATCGGCATAGTGGTGCCCAGCATGCTCCGGAGGCGAACATCCCGACCAGTGGGGGCAGCCGCCTGCGCCGTGGTCGCCCTGCTCCTCGGCGGGTGCGGCTCCGCGGCGCCGACCGGCCACAGCGCGGCGGTCGAGGTGGTCACCGACGACTGGGCGCTCGGCCGGGTGGCCGGCACCGTCGGGGGGGGCCACCTCGCCGTCGTGCAGGTGGCCCCCGGCGCCCCCCCACCCCACGACCCTGGGGCGCTGTGGCTGATCTCCTCGGCGTCGTCGGCGGCGTACCGCACGGCGGCGTCGGAGGCGGCGGCCAGCCTCGACTTCGGGGGCAACGAGCTGGTCCCCGCCGACCTGACCGACTTCGCCGCGCGCCTGGCCGCCACGCTCTCGCGCCTCGTGCCCACGGAGGCCGGCGCCTGGCGCGACGGGCGCCTGGCGGTGCAGACGCAGATGCAAGCCGTCGCCGACGACGCCGCTGGCAGCCTGCAGGCGTGCTCGCGCCGCTCGCTGGTCGCCGGCGGCCCGCAACTCGACGGGCTCGCGCACCTGGGCGATCTGACCACCGTGGTGGTCACCGCCGCCACCCCCCCGGGCCAGGCGCAAGCTGCGGTGCGCGCCGCAGGCAGCGCCGTCTTCGACGTGAGCGGCGCGCCCGACACCGCCCTGCGGTCGGCGGCGGCCGCCGTCGGGGCCAAGGTCGTCACGGTCCCCGCCCTCATCGCGTCGCCGCCCGGAGCCCGGGCGTCGACCACCTACGCCGGTGCGTTGGAGAGCGACCTGACCAGCCTCCTGGGCGGGCTCGGCTGCCCGCTCGAGCAGTGAGCTCGCCGCTCGACGCCGTCGCCGACTGGCCGGTGACCGCCGCGGTCGCCGTCGTCGGCCCCGACGGCACCCGCCGTCGGGGCGACCCGTTCGTGCCTCGCCCGTGGGCGTCGGTGACCAAGCTGCTCGTGGCCCTCAGCGCCCTCGTGGCCGTCGAGGAGGGCAGCCTCGACCTCGACACGCCGGCGGGGCCGCCGGGGTCGACCGTGCGGCACCTGCTGGCCCATGCGTCGGGTCTTGGCCTTGACGGCGACGAGGCCCGCGCCGCCCCGGGCGCCCGCCGCATCTACTCCAACCGGGGCATCGAGTTGGCGGCCGGGGCCCTCGAGGCGGCGACCGGGTTCGCGTTCGCCGACTACCTGGCCGGTGCGGTGCTCGAGCCGCTGGGCATGGCCGGCACCCGGCTCGAGGGCTCCCCTGCGTGGGGCGGCCGCGGGCCGCTCACCGACCTGCTGGCCCTCGCCGCGGAGCTGCGCTCCCCCACCCTCGTCGACCCGGCGACGCTGGCAGCGGCCACCGCCCCCGCATTCGCCGGCATCGGGGGGGTGCTGCCCGGGTTCGGGCACCAGGCACACAACGACTGGGGGCTCGGCTTCGAGGTGCGCGACCACAAGTCGCCGCACTGGACCGGCGCCCGCTGCTCGCCGGCCACCTTCGGGCACTTCGGTCAGTCCGGGGCGTTCCTCTGGGTCGACCCGGCCGTGGGGGTGGCGTGCTGCGGGGTGGCCGACACCGCCTTCGGGCCGTGGGCGGCCGCCGCCTGGCCGGCGCTCTCAGACTCGGTGCTGGCGGCCTACACCGACCGGCGGTAGCGGCCCCCCACCCCGAAGAGCACGTCGGTGATCTCGCCGAGGGAGCAGCAGCGCACGGCGTCGACGAGCACCGCGAACACGTTGCCGCCCCCCAGGGCGGCGTCGGCCAGCCGCTCGAGCATGGCCGGGCGCTCACCGGCGTGGCGCGCCTGGAAGTCCCGGAGGCGGCGCAACTGGCTCTGCTTCTCGTCGTCGGTCGACCGGGCCAGCGCGACCCTGACCGGCTCACCGTCGGGCTCGGGGGCGAGGAAGGTGTTCACCCCCACGATCGGCAGGCTGCCGTCGTGCTTGCGGGTCTCGTAGAGCATCGACTCGTCCTGGATGCGTCCCCGCTGGTACCCGGTCTCCATGGCGCCCAGCACCCCGCCGCGCTCGGAGAGGGCGTCGAGCTCGGCGAGCACGGCCGCTTCCACGAGGTCGGTCAGCTCCTCGACCGCGTAGCTGCCCTGCAGCGGGTTCTCGTTGGCGGCCAGACCCCACTCGCGGGCGATGACCAGCTGGATGGCCAGCGCCCGGCGCACCGACTCCTCGCTGGGGGTGGTGACCGCCTCGTCGTAGGCGTTGGTGTGCAAGCTGTTGGCGTTGTCGTAGTAGGCGCACAGCGCCTGGAGCGTCGTACGGATGTCGTTGAACGCCATCTCCTGGGCGTGCAGCGACCGGCCGGAGGTCTGGATGTGGTACTTCAGCTTCTGGCTGCGGGCGTTGGCGCCGTAGCGGTCGCGCATCGCCACCGCCCAGATGCGACGGGCGACGCGGCCCAGCACCGTGTACTCCGGGTCCATGCCGTTGGAGAAGAAGAACGACAGGTTGGGGGCGAAGTCGTCGATGGGCATGCCACGGGCCAGGTACGACTCGACGTAGGTGAACCCGTTGGCCAGGGTGAACGCCAGCTGGGTGATGGGGTTCGCGCCCGCCTCGGCGATGTGGTAGCCGGAGATCGACACGGAGTAGAAGTTGCGCACCCCACGGCCGATGAACCACTCCTGGATGTCGGCCATGACCCGCAGCGAGAACTCGGTGGAGAAGATGCAGGTGTTCTGGCCCTGGTCCTCCTTGAGGATGTCGGCCTGCACC
>DASTHS010000191.1:0-11754 GCA_035718085.1 Acidimicrobiales bacterium
TCCGGTGCTACGTGCCGGCGGTACGGTCGCCGGGTGCACGCCGTGGTGCTCGCCGACACCCACCTCGAGACCCGGCCCGGGCAGGGCCGGCGGGGCAACCCGGTCAGGGGCCGGTGGCTCCCCCCGTCGGCGCTCGGCCACCTCGAGCGCGCCGACGTCATCCTCCACGCCGGCGACGTCCTCGACGACGGGGTGCTGGTCCGGCTCCGCGAGCTGGCCCCGGTGCACGCCGTGCTCGGCAACAACGACCGCACCCTCGTCGGTGCGCTGCCCGAGATCGCCCGCCTCGACCTCGGCGGGGTGGCGGTGGCGATGGTGCACGACGCCGGGGCCCGGGTCGGCCGGGCGGCGCGCATGGCCCGCCGGTTCCCCGATGCCGCCGTGGTCGTCTTCGGCCACAGCCACGTGCCCTGCGACGAGCTCGGCATCGACGGCCAGCTGCTGTTCAACCCGGGGTCGCCCACCCAACGGCGTGCGCAACCCCACCACACCCTGGGAGTGCTCGAGCTCGTCGACGGGGAGGTGGTGGCCCACCGCATCGTCGAGCTCGACTAGAGCGACCTAGGCACCCGACGGCGGGTCGTCGGGGAGGTCGATGCGGGCCAGCCACAGACCGGGGGCGTCGACCTCGGCCACCGTCGGCAGCTCGCGCGCCGATCGCCACAGGCGCTGCAGCGCGTCGTCGCCGGCGCGCTCGACGATGCCGGCGACGAACCGCTGGCCGCGCTCGTAGGCGGCGCCGTCGAGCTCCACACCGAAGAGCTGACCGAGGATCTCGGCGCCGCCGGTCTCCTCGAGCCGTCGGCGGTGCAACGCCTCGGTGAGGGGCCCGTAGCCGGTGATCAGCGTGCGGCCCACCCGCTCGACCACGTGGTCGACGTAGCCGCTGAGCACCGACAGCATCGCCTGGAGCGGCACCTGGCGGCGTCGCTGTTCGTCGTTGCGCAGCTGGCCGAGCACGGCGGAGGGGTCGCCGAACGCGGCTTCCAGCGACGACGGGTCGTTCAGGTCGATCGACCCGACCACACCTTGCACGGCGTCGGGGTCGGGGGCGAAGGCGTCGACGTAGTCGCGGATCAGCCCGTCGACGTGGGCCCGCACGTGCGCCCGGCTGAGCACCGAGTGCACGGCGACCTCCCGAACGCACACCCAGAGGCGGACCTCGTCGGCCTGCAGGCTCCAGTCGCCGGCGAACGCGTCGATGGTCGCGGGCACGAACAGCAGCTCGTCGGCCGCCGGGCGGGGCATCGGCAGGTCGTACTGGCCCATGGCCCTGGCGGCGAGCTGGCCGACCATGGTGCCCGCCTGCATGCCGAACAGCAGCGGCGTCAGCACCTGCGGCAGGTTGCCGAGCAGCTGGCCCATCGGGTCGGGCGGCGGGGAGTCGGCCTGGTCGTCGCCCTGCGTCGCCCCCCGGGCCATCGACGTGGCCAACGCCTCGAGCAACGGCCGCCAGGCTTCCAGGGTGCGCAGCGCCCACTCCTGCCGGGTGGTGCTCCGGGCCCGCAGCACCCCGCCCCCGCTGGCGCCGAGGCCGGTCGCCTCGCCGACGTGCAGCTCTGCCACGCGCAGCAGCTCCTCGATGCGCACCCGGGCCAGCGGGTCGGGGTTGGCCTCCGACTGGCCGGAGGTGGCAGCCCAGCCGGCGACCTGGCGGGCGACCTCCCAGTTGACCGGGCCGGAGCTGGTGAACAACGACGCCAGGTTGCGCATCAGCTCGCCGAAGGGGCCTCCGGCGTCGAAGGGGCCGGGGACGCTCACCGGGGCGGGGCCGGCACCGGCCCCGGGGTCGCGGTCGCCGGTGTGGTGTGCATTCGGGCATGGTAGGGCCGTGGCCAGGATCGTCGTCACCGGGATCTCCGGCTCGCTCGGGCGTCGGGTGGCCGCGCAGCTCCTCGGGCCGGGCCGCGGCGACGACGTGGTCGGCGTCGACCTCGACGGGGGTGGCGGCCTGCCCGCCGGGGCCCGCGTCGTCTCGCTCGACCTCGCCGGCTCCCCCGGCGCCACCGACGACGCCCTGGCGGCGGCCATGGTCGGGGCCGACGCCGTGGTGCACCTGGCGTGGGTCACCGCCGACGGGCCCGGGGCCGACGCGATGCGCGCCGCGGAGGCCAACCGGGTCGCGCTGGCGCGGGTGCTGGCGGCCACGGCGGCCAGCGGGGCCCGGCGGCTGGTGCACCTGTCGAGCGCGACCGTCTACGGGGCCTGGGCCGACAACCGCATCCCGCTGGGCGAGGACGCCCTGCTGCGCCCGAACCCGGGGTTCGGGTTCGCCACCGGCAAGGCGGAAGCCGAGCGTGTCGTGGCCCGGTGGGCCGCGGCCCACCCCGAGGTGGCGGTGGCCGTCCTGCGTCCGACGGTGACCCTCGGCACGCCCCAGCGCCCCCTCTACGAGGCGCTCGGCGGGACCCGCGTGCCGGCTGTCGGTGACGGCACCCGGCCGGTGCAGTACCTCCACGTCGACGACCTCGCCGCCGCGGTCGTGCTGGCGGTCGACCGGTCGCTCACCGGCGTCTACAACGTGGCGCCCGACGCCGGGATGCCCGAGGCCACCGCCCGGGCCCTGTCGGGCGGGGTGGCCGCCTTCAGCGTGCCAGCATGGGTCGGCCGCCCCCTGGCCGCCCTCGGCTGGGACCTGTGGCGGCGCGGCATCCCGAGAGAGGCCCGGCCCTACGCCATGCACCCTTGGGTCGTCGCCCCCGACCGGTTGAAGGTCGAGGGCTGGACGCCGGCCCACACCAGCGAAGAGGCCCTCGTGGCCACCGACGCCCGGCCGCACCTCGACGACCTCCCACCCGGTCGGCGCCAGCAGGTCGTGCTGGCCGCCACGGGGCTGGCGGTGCTGGGCGGCGTCGCCGGCACCGGCGCCGCCGTGCTGGCGCTCCGCCGGCGGGCCACGCGCCCCTGACCCTCCCGGCGGCGGTCAGCCGTCGGCGTCGAGGTCGGCCGGTTGCTCGGCCACCCGCACCGTGGCGGTGCCCAGGGCCTCGCCGCGCCGGTAGGTGAGCGACGCCACCTGGCCGACCGTGGCGTCGTCGACCATCTCCATCAGGGCGCCGCTCGAGGTCACCGGGCGACCGTCGACCGCGACGACCACGTCGTCGGCCCGCATCCCGGCGGCCGCCGCGGGGCTCCCTGCGGCGAGCTGCAGCACTTGCGCCCCCCCGGGGAGGCCCATGCCGTGGGCGGTGGCGCTGTCGAGGTCGCTGGTCGCCTCCACCCCGAGCCAGGGGTGGCTCACCGACCGGCCCGCCAGCACCGCCAGCGCCACCTGCCGGGCATCGTCGATCGGCACGGCGAACGACAGGCCCTGCTCGTTGGGGTCGGACGTGCTGGCGCCGGTCAGCACGCCGACCACGTCACCGGCGGCGTCGACCAGGGCGCCACCGTCGTCGGCGGGGGCGACCGTGGCGGCCACGGAGAGCAGCCCGGCGTGCATGCCGTCGGTCGACGCGTCGACGACGCTGCAGTCGACGCTGCTCACGGCGGCGGCGACGGTGGCCGACCCGCCGCCGGGATGACCGCCGACCACGAGCACCGGGTCGGCGGCGTGCAGGCTGCCGACGGTGCCGAGGCGCGGACCGGGGTGGTCGCCCGGAGCGACCCGGAGCACGGCGACCCCGAAGGTGTCGTCGACGTGGAGCACCCTCGCCGACTCGGGGAGACCACCGTTGAAGGTGACCTCGACCGGCGACGACTGGGCGACCAGCCGGGCGTCGGTGAGCAGGTAGGTGGCCGACGCGTCGGTGGCGAAGACGACCGCGGAGCCGCGCCGGGTGCCGCCGGCCGTCTCGGCGGCCACCGAGGCGACCGAGGCCGAGACGGCGTCGAGCACCGCAGGCCACCCGGTCTCGGTGCCGGTGGCGGCGGTCGCCAGCGTGTCGGGGGTCGCCAGCTTGGTGACCGGGGCCAGCACCGTCGTCGGGCGGCGGGCGAGGTCACCGCTGGCGACGAGCACCCCCGACGCCACCAGGGCGCCGACGAGGCCGGCGACGAGGGCGATGGCCCACGGCCGGGGGGCGGTCGCGGGCGCGGCGACCGGCCCGAGGGTCGCCACCGGGGCGGGACCCCGGCGCATCTCGGAGGGGTGCCGCCAGAGCCGGTCGTCGGGGTGGACGAAGGGAAGGAGCGGCCCGTCCTCCTCGGGGCTCTCGTCGGCGTCCACGCCCGGCGAGGTTATCGGCGCCCCCCTTGCGGCTGGCATCGGGCGACCGGGCGGCACGGGGTGGTGGGCGGCCCTAACGTAGGCGCAGTGTCCGACCCCAACGGCAACGACTGGATCGCGCTGGCGCCCGATGAGCTCGCCGTCGGCGACGCTGCGTCGTGGGTCGTCCTGCCCTCGTGCGGCGGCGTGGTCGTGTTCGCGGGCACGGTGCGCGATCACGCCGAAGGCCGTGACGGTGTCACCGGGTTGGTCTACGAGGCCTACGAGCAGCCGGCTGTCGAGCGGATGACCGAGGTCGTGGCCGCCTGCCGGGGCCGGTGGCCCGAGATCGGCCGGGTGGCCTGCTGGCACCGCACCGGCGCCGTCGGGTTGACCGACGTGGTCGTCGTGGTGGCGGTGTCGGCGCCGCACCGTGCCACCGCGTTCGACGCCGCCCGCTACGTCATCGACACCGTCAAGGAGAGCGTGCCCATCTGGAAGCACGAGACCTGGGCCGACGGCACCGGGTGGGGCACCGGGGCGCAGCCCATCGGCGAGGTCGTGCGATGACCGCCTCGGTGCAGCTGTCGAACCTCGCCTACCTCATCGGCGCCGTGGTCATCGCGGTGGTGATCTCGTCGGTGCTCGTGCTGCGCCAGCGCAAGCCCCGGTCGATGGAGGCCAACGTCGAGTCGTTCAACCGGGGTCTCCGGGCCCTCGCCCCCGCCCCCACGCCGCCGGCTGCGCCCGACCGGCGCGCCCGGCGCTCCGCTCGCCGGAGCACGAACGAGGCGGGTCGCGCTGGCTAGGGACCTCGCCATCGACCTCGGCACCGCCAACACCCTCGTCTACGCGAAGGGTCGCGGCATCGTGCTCAACGAGCCGACCGTGATCGCCCTCAACTCCCGCACCCAGGACGTGCTCGCCATGGGGCAGGAGGCGTGGCAGATGATCGGCCGCACCCCCGGCTACATCGTGGCCGTGCGACCGCTGCGCAAGGGGGCGATCACCGACTTCGACATCACCCAGCGCATGATCCGCCTGCTGCTGCAGCGGGCCGGGGTGAGCCGCTTCAACCGTCCGCGGGTGCTGATCTGCGTGCCCTCGGCGATCACCGAGGTGGAGCGCCGGGCCGTCGAGGAGGCGGCGCGAGGCGCCGGCGCCAACGGCGCCTACCTGATCGAGCAGCCGATGGCGGCCGCCATCGGCGCGGGGCTGCCCATCCACGAGCCGCTCGGCAACATGGTCGTCGACATCGGCGGGGGCACCACCGAGACGGCGGTCATCTCACTCGGCGGTGTCGTCGCCCTCGAGGCGATCCGGGTGGGCAGCTTCGACATCGACGCCTCCATCCAGACCTACGTGCGCCGTGAATACGGCATCGCCATCGGCGAGCGCACTGCGGAGGAGATCAAGGTGGCCATCGGCTCGGCGTGGCCGACCGACGACGAGGTGAAGGCGGAGGTCCGCGGGCGCGACCTGATGACCGGCCTGCCGAAGACGGTCATCCTCGCTCCCGAGGAGGTTCGCGAGGCCATCGAGGAGCAGACCGGGGCCATCGTCGACTCGGTGGTGCGCTGCCTCGGCAACGCGCCGCCGGAGCTGGCGCAAGACCTGATCTCCCAGGGGATCCACCTCGTGGGCGGTGGCGGGATGTTGTCGGGGCTCGACCGGCGCCTGGCGGAGGAGACGGCCCTGCCGGTGCACCTCGTCGATGCGCCGCTCGAGTGCGTGGTGCTGGGCGCCGGTCGCTGCCTCGAGGAGTTCGAGGCGGTGCAAGAGCTGTTCATGTGACCGGCGGGGCCGGTGCGTCGTCCGCCGGACGGGCGCCGAGGTCTTCGGCTGCCTGGCGCACCTGCCAGTCACGGTCGCTCAGCGCGCGGCTCAGGGCGGCATCGACCTCGGGGCCCTCGAAGGGGGCGAGCGCCAACACGGCACGACGGCGCACCGCTGGCCGGTCGCCGGTCGCCTCGAGGATCGCGGTCAGGCCGGCCGGGTCGCCGATGGCCCCCAGGGCGGCGACCGCCGCCTCCCGCACGAGCGGGTCGCGGTGGTCGGCCGTGACCGCGGCCAGGCGGGACACCGCCGCCGTGGCGGCCGAGCCCACTTCGCCGAGGGCGAAGCAGGCGGCCTCCACCACGCCGTCGTCGTGATCGCCCAGCCGATCGGTCAGCGGCGCCAGGCCGGTGGCCCCGCGGGTGGCGGCGAGCTCACACGCCCGTCGGCGCACCGGCGCAGCCGGGTCGTCGAGCGCCGCCCGCCAGGTTGCGTCGTCGAGGGCGCCGAGGCGGTCGAGGGCGCCGAGCGCCGTGGCCCGCACCGCCGGGTCGGGGTCGTCGAGCGCGGCCCGGGCCGTGGTCTCGTCGCCGGTGTGCCCGGCGAGGGCGACCGCCCGCCGACGGGCGAGGGGGCCGACGGTCACCCCGGAGCGCTCAGGCGGTCGCGGCGTGGTGGATGGCACTGGCGATGGCCCAGACGGCGACGCTGAGCGCCGCCGCCAGCACCACCCCGAGCACGAGGGCGGTCAGCAACAGACCGAGGCCGCTGCGCAGCCTGCGGCCGGGACCCACCCGGTGCTGCACCCGTCCGGGCGCACCACGGCGGGCCGCCAGCTCGGGCCGTCGGTCGGGCGCAGCGCGCACGGGGCTGGTCATCGGCCGACCCCGCCCGGGCCGGGCACCGCGGAGGTGGCAGGCTGGTGCGCTGTGACCAGCGCCGTCGACCCAGGTGTGCGCCGGCCGTGGCCGTCCGATCGCCGCTCTCCCACGGCACCCGACCCTACCCCCCGTGGCTGACGCGACGTCCACGGCCCCGGCCGTGCCCCCGCCGGCCTCGGGTGCCACGCCCCCGCCAGGCCCCGGCCCCGGTCGCCGTCGCCGGACGCTGCTGTGGGCGGCCCTCACCCTGGCTGTGGCCGTTGGCGTCGCCTTCGCCTGGGCGGCGCACCGAGCCGGCGGCTACTTCGAGTACACGCCCGGCGACGCACCGCAGGTGACCACCGCCACCACGTGCGCCCTGCGGGGGTCGTCGGGCACCCTCACGCTGCCCGGCGGTTCCCCCTGCGCCAGGGTCGTGGTCCCTCCTGGGCGGGGTGCCCCCATCGACGGCCGGCTGCTGATGGTCGACGTGCTGGTGGGCCGGCCGACCCCCCAGGACGTGCTCCTCGACGAGCTCGGCCTGCTCGGCACCGTGCACCGGGGGGCACAGCTGCTGCCGGCAGCCGAGGTGCTCGGGTCGACGCCCGCCTCGCAGATGGCCTGCCAGGACGCCCAGCAGATGACCGACGCCACCCGGTCGGCGGCGGTAGCGGCGCTGACGAGGCTCGGGCAGAAGGTGGGCACGACGCGCCTCGGCGCCCGGGTGGTGCAGGTGGAGCCGGGCTCGGGCGCCGCCGCCGGGGGCGTGCGTTGCAACGACCTGGTGACGGCGATCGACGGGCACCCGGTCGGCGACGCCGCCGAGGTGGCCGCTGCGGTGCATGCGTCGGCGCCGGGGCAGGAGGTGTCGCTGACCGTCCAGCGACCGGACGGGAAGGGGGGAGCCACCACGCTGACCCTGCACGCCCGCCTCGGCAGTGTGCCGGCCCGCCCGGCCACCCCCGAGGCGCCGGCCGCGCCGGCCCAGCCCCACACCGCCTTCCTGGGCGTGGCCACCAGCGACGACGTGCGCTACGACCTGCCGTTCCCCGTGTCGGCCGAGGTGGGCGACATCGGTGGCCCGTCAGCCGGACTGGCGTTGACCCTCGGCATGCTCGACACCCTCTCCGGCGGCCACCTCATCGGCGGTCACGTGGTGGCCGCCACCGGCACCATCGCCCCCGACGGGGCGGTCGGTGACGTCGGGGGGGTGGCCCAGAAGGCGATCGCGGTGTCCCGCGCCGGGGCGCAGGTCTTCTTCGTGCCGCCGCAGGAGTACGCGGCCGCCCTCTCCCACGCTGGGCACATGCGGGTCGTGGCGGTGCGCAGCCTCGGCCAGGCGCTCGCCGTGCTCGAGCAGATGGGCGGCGCGCTGCCGCCGACGGCCGGGACGGCCACGGCGTGAGCGGCCGGGACGGTTGCCGCCCGCCGGGGCGCATCCCGGCGCAGCCCGGCGGGTGGGGGCGTGGGCGTGTCGACGACGTCGGCTGAGGCGCTCTTCGCCGCGCAGTTCGCCTCGCTCGCCGTCGCCGTCGCCGGGGTGCTGCTGGTCGCCCTCCGCCGGCGGTCAGCAGCCGGCGGGCCGGGCGGCGGCCCGGTGGTGCCCGCTGCGCGCGCCGGTCGATTGGCGCTCGCCCTCGGCCTCGCCGGCGTCGCCGCCGCCGCCGCCCTCGACGGCCTGCAGGTCGCGGCCGACGGCCGGGCGACCGCCTCGGTGCGCCTCGTCGCCGGGCTGGCCGTGGCCGTGGGCAGCCGGCGCTGGCGGCGCGCCACTGCCGCCTCGGTGGCCGTGGCCCTCGGGGGTCTGGCCTGGGCCGCCACCGGGGTCGTCGGGCTCGTCGCCGCCGGTTCGGGCGGTGGTGGCGTGGTTGCCGACGCCGTCGACGCCACGCTGATCGGCGGCGCCCTCGCCGTCGGCGCCGGCCTGCTCGGCGCCAGCCGATCGTCGGTCGCCGCCCGCATCGCCGCCGCCTCCGCCGCCGCGCTCCTCGCCGTGGTATTGGTGCTCTCCGCCGCCCTCGGCTCGGTGATCACCTCTGCCCTGCAAGGGGCGCAGCTGCGCAGCCTCACCGGTCGGGCCGGGGTCGAGGTCGCCGAGCTGTCCGCCACCACGGCGACGGCCGTGGAGGACGCCCGCTTCGCCGCCGCCGACCTGTCTGCCGTGCTCGGCTCGGCGCAACCCGACCCGCTGGTCGGCGGCCCGCCCGCGCCGGTCGCCGCGCAGCTCGGGCGGCTCGCCGCCCTCTACCCGGTGGGTGGGTTCGCCTACGTCGGCTCCGCAGGTGAGGTGGTCGCCACCGGCGGCGCGCTGACCGCGGCGACGGCGACCGCCCTCGCCACCGCATCGGGCCTCCAGGGTGACGGCTGCAGCAACGGGGGCGCCGGCGGGGTCGTGCCGGCCTCCGGGCTCCTCTGGGCCGCGGCCACCTTCCCGGTCTGCCAGGCCACCCGGCCGGTGGGCGCGGTCGTCCGGGCCGTGCCCTTCGACGGTGCCTACCTGGCCGGCCGGCGGGCCGCCGACCCGGCGACGGCCGTGCTGCTCGCCTCGGCCACCGGCCCCGTCGTCGTCGGCGGCGCTGTCGACCCGGCCGCCGTCGCCGATGCCCGCACCGCCGCGCTCACCCCGGCGGCCCGGGTGGTCGGCCACCTGGCCGTGGCCGTGCAACCGGTCCCCGGCCCGGGACCCAGGCCGGTGGGCGCCCTCGTCGTGGCGTCGGCCCTGGCCAGCCAGGTGGCAGCCCGCACCCGCCTGCTGCACGCCCTGTTCATCGTCTCGGTCGGCGGCACCGTGCTCGCCCTGCTCCTCGCCGCCCTCGTCGGCGACCGCATCACCGCCGGCGTCCGGCGGTTGACCGGCGCCGCCGCGCGCGTGCAGGCGGGCGACACGACCGCACGCGCAGGGGTCGGCGGCGACGACGAGGTCGGCGAGCTCGGGAACGCATTCGACGCCATGGTCGTCTCCATCGAGGAGCAGACGCTCGCCCTCGAGCGGGCGGCGGCGGACGAAGCCGCGCTCCGGGGTCGGTTGGAAGCGGTGGTGGCCGGCATGGGCGAGGCCCTCGTCGCCGTCGACGCCGGCGGTCGGGTCACCGACTTCAACCGGGCGGCGGTGGCCCTGACCGGGGTGGCGAGGGCTGCGGCGGTCGGCGCCGCGATCGACGACCTGTTCGACCTCGTCGACGAGCAGGGGCGACCGGTGCTGCCGATGCTGGTGGGTGCCGACCGCACCGGGGTGCGAGGCGTGGTCGCCACCCTCGTGGCAGCTCCCGGTGCGGGCGTGCCGGTGGCGGCCACCGCCGGGAGCCTGACCGGCGCCGCAGGCGAGCCCGCGGGTGCCGTGCTGGTGCTGCGGGACCTGCGCGCCGAGCAGACGGTCGAGCGGATGAAGAGCGAGTTCCTCTCCCGCATCGGCCACGAGCTGCGCACACCGCTCACCGGCGTGATCGGCTACGCCCAGTTGCTCGCCCGCTACGGGGACGACGTGCCCGCCGGCCGCGGCCCACAGTTCGCCGGCGAGATCCTCTCGTCCGCCCGCCGCCTGCTGCGGGTGATCGAGATGCTCGAGTTCGTCGCCGGCACCGGCGCCGGCCGCCTCACCCTGCGTCGCGAGCAGCTCGACGTCGCCGAGCTCGTCGATCAGGTGGTTGACAGCTGGGCCGACCGCGCGCCCGCTGGCACGCCCGTCCGCCGCAGGGTCGGCCGCAGGCTGCCGGCCGTCGAGGGCGACCGCCGGTGGCTGGCCCTGGCGGTCGACGAACTGGTCGACAACGCCGTGAAGTTCTCCCCCGACGGCGGTCCTGTCGACGTGCGCGCCGCCGCCATCGACGGCGGCGACGGCCCCGCGGTCGAGATCACCGTCCGCGACAGGGGGAAGGGCATGACCGCCGACGAGCAGGAGGCGGCGTTCACCGAGTTCGCGCAGGGTGACGGCAGCGACACCCGCTCCTACGGCGGCCTCGGCCTCGGGCTGGCCATCGTGGCCCGGGTGGTCGACGGCCAGGGCGGCACGGTGCGCTGCAGCTCGGCGCCGGGGCGCGGGTCCACCTTCAGCATCCGCCTGCCCGTCGCCGTGAGCGAGTCGTAGCCCGCCAGGTCCGGGTCGGGGGGCGGCACGCCATCTACGCTGCAGCCATGACCGGTGGAGAGACGGGCCGAGCGACGAGCGGTCTCGGGCCAGACCTGATCGCGCAGCGGGGCTTCATGGTCGTGCGTCGCGGCTTCGATCAGGAGGAGGTGCGCGCCTTCCTCGACCAGGTTGCCGCCGAGGTGCGCGCCCTCGACCGGCGGGTCGCGGCGCTGACCGACGAGCTGGCGGCAGCCAAAGCGGCCGCAGCCCGCGCCGCGGACGCGGCGCCGGTCGCCCCCGCAGAGGCGGTCACGGCTGCCCCCGCCGAGCGGGCGCCGCTCGACCTCGACGAGGTGGTGGCACTGGTCGGTGAGGAGACGGCGTCGGTGCTGCGCGCCGCCCGGTCGGCGGCGGTCGACCTGCGGCGGCGGGCGGAGGCCGAGGCCGAGCGCATCGTCGGCGACGCCCGGCAGGCCAGCAGCTCGATGCGCCTCGAGGCCGAGGGGCTCCTGGTCAAGACGGCGGCTGACGCCGAGGCCACCGTCGAGCAGAGCCGGCAGGCGGCCCGCACCGAGGCGGACGCCATCGTCGCCCGGGCCCGCGCCGACGCGGACGCCGTGCGCGAGCAGGCGGAGCAGGAGCGGCGCCGCACCGTCGACGGCGCCCAAGCGGTGCGGGAGAAGATCCTCGCCGACCTGTCGCGGCGCCGCCGGGTGGCCACCGTGCAGATCGAGCAGCTGCGCGCCGGGCGCGAGCGGCTCCTCGAGAGCTACGCCGTGGTGCCACGCACCCTCGACGTGGTGCACGAGTAGCTGCAGCGAGCCTACACCGTGGCGCGCGCGGCCGCCGACGTGGCCGGAGGGCGCGCCGAGGCCGACGAGCCCGGCGACGGCGGCGAGCCCCACGGC
>DASTHS010000192.1:0-4699 GCA_035718085.1 Acidimicrobiales bacterium
CGCGCACGCCGCTCCTGACCAGCCACTTATCCACAGCTCCAGGAATGACAAAAACCCAGGCCACGCCTGGGTTTTTCGAAGTGGAGACGATGGGACTCGAACCCACGACCCCCTGCTTGCAAAGCAGGTGCTCTAGCCAACTGAGCTACGTCCCCTCGTCCCCTCGTCCCGTCAGCCACTCGGGGAGCGGACATCCGGGGAGCGGTGACGCCACATCGGTCTTCTCGCCGCACCAGGCGGCAGGTGGCGCTGGCAGAACGGTAGCAGGCAGTCCACGGCCGGCTGCCCGCTCGACGCCCGACCACCGACCTGCTTGGAGCGGCGGACCGCCTACCGCCCCCAGGCCCGCTCGTACTGCTTCGGGACGGGGACGGGGTCGCCGAGCTCGGCGGCTGCCCGCTGGGGCCAGTGCGGGTCGCGGAGGAGCGCCCGGGCCAGGAAGACGGCGTCGGCGGCGCCCTCGACGAGCACCTGCTCCGCCTGCACCGGCTCGCTGAGCAGGCCCACGGCGGCGGTGGCGATGCCGGCCCCCTCGCGGACCGCCCGGGCGAAGGCCACCTGGTAGCCGGGGCCGATGGCGATCTGCTGCTCGGGCACGTTGCCGCCGCTCGACACGTCGATCAGGTCGACGCCGAGCTGGCGGAGGGCAACGGCCACCTTGACCGTGTCCTCCACGTCCCAGCCGCCCGGCGCCCAGTCGGTGGCCGACAGGCGCACCAGGACCGGCTTGCCGGCCGGCCACGCTCGCCGCACGGCCTCCACCACCTCGAGCAGCAGGCGGCTGCGACCCTCCAGGTCGCCGCCGTAGGCGTCGCTGCGGGTGTTGGTCAGGGGCGAGAGGAACTGGTGCAGCAGGTAGCCGTGGGCGGCGTGCAGCTCGACGACGTCGAACCCGGCCGCCTCGGCGCGCCGGGCGGCAGCCGCGAAGTCGGCCACGACGGTCGCGATGCCCTCGTCGTCGAGGGCCCGGGGAGCCGGCCAGTTCCCGTAGCCGATGGGCGACGGGCCGACGGCCTCCCAGCCGCCCCGGTCGAGAGGCACCCAGCTGCGCCCCTCCCAGGGCACATCGGTGGAGGCCTTGCGCCCGGCGTGGCCCAGCTGGATGCCGGCCGCCGACCCGGCCGTGTGGATGAAGTCGGTGATGCGGCGGTAGTCGGCGGCCTGCTCGTCGGTCCAGATGCCGGCGTCGCTCGGGCTGATGCGCCCCTCCGGGCTCACTGCGGTCGCCTCGGTCATGACCAGCCCGGCGCCGCCCCGGGCCAGCGAGCCCAGGTGCACCAGGTGCCAGTCGGTCGGCCGCCCGTCGACCGACGAGTACTGGCACATCGGCG
The DNA here is from genome assembly GCA_035718085.1 of Acidimicrobiales bacterium. Taxonomy (GTDB): domain Bacteria; phylum Actinomycetota; class Acidimicrobiia; order Acidimicrobiales; family Palsa-688; genus DASTHS01. Next base: position 1,332 of record DASTHS010000192.1, read on the forward strand.
ACACCCACACCCGGTTGGCCAGGGTGAGATCGCGCAGGTGCATGGGCGAGAACAGCGTGCTCATGGCATCTACGACGCCGCCGCGACACCTCGCATTCCCCTGCGGCGGCTGCGATGACCAACGACACACCCCCACCGGACCGCCGCGAGCGGGTACACATCAACGGTGCGTCGCGCTCCCCTTGCCACCGCCGGCCTCATCGCCATCGCCGTCGCCGCGGGCGGCTGCGGCGGCTCAGGCCACCCGGCCACCGCCCCGACCACCGCGACATCGGCGGCGGTCGCGACCACGGCCCCCACGACCGGGACGGCGACGACCGCGCCCACCAGCGTGCCGGTCACCACGGTGACCACCGCGGCGGCGTCGACCACCACGGTCGCCCCGGTGACCACGTCGACGACCTCGTCGGACCGCTGCACCCACCTGGCCATCGCCGTCGGCCAGTCGGAGGGGGCGGCGGGCACCATCGGGGTGCCCCTGAGCTTCACCAACACCGGGTCGACGACCTGCGTGCTCGGGGGGTACCCGGGGGTGGCGCTGCTCGACGCGTCGGGGGCCCAGGCCGTGCAAGCCGCCCGCACCGGGTCGCCGGGGTCCCCGGTGCGCCTGGCCCCCGGGGCGGAGGCCAGCGCCCTGCTCACCGGCAGCGACGTGCCGTCCGGGAGCGCCACCTCCTGCCCCAGCTACCCCGCCGCGCTGGTCACCCCGCCGGGGTCGACGAGCTCGGAGCACGTGAGCCTCACCGCCGACGGCGGGAAGGGCCTGCCGGGCTGCTCGACCCCCCAGATCCGCCCGGTGGTGGCCGGCAGCGGCGGCTGAGCGCCGCCTCCCGGCGGGATGGGGAAGTCGCCGGCCGACGCCAACACCGGCCGGCGACCGTCAGTGCTTCGGGGGCGCCGTCGTCGAGGTGGTCGAGCTCGACGAGGTGGTGGTGTCGGCCGGCAGGGTGGTGCTCGAGGTGGTGGTCGTGTCGGTGACCGGCGGCAGCGACGGGGGCGGCGGCAGCGTGGTCGACGTGGTCGACGTGCTGGTGGTCGACGACGACGTCGACGAGGTGGTCGACGAGGAGGTCGACGACGTGCTGCTCGTCGACGGGGGCGCCGACGGCGTGCACGCCGGGGCGGCCGGGAACCCGTCGGGCTTCATGCCGGCGGTCTCGGCGCGCATGTAGGTCGCCCACATCGACGCCGGGAAGGTGCCGCCGGCGACGGTGGTGCCCCGCACGTCGGTCATCGGCCGGCTCTCGGAGTCGGGGTAGCCCATCCACACGGCGGTGGTGACGTGCGGGGTGAAGCCGACGAACCAGGCGTCGGCCTCGTTCTCGGTGGTGCCGGTCTTGCCGGCCACGGGCTTGCCGATGGCGGCGCCGGTGCCGGTGCCGTGGGTCACGACCCCGGTGAGCAGCGCTTCGACGGTGGCCGCGACGTTCTGCGGCATGACCCGCTCCGAGACGGGCGCCGGCCAGCCGAGGTCTTTGCCTGTCGAGTCGCGCACGCTGGTGATGAACGACGGGTCGGTGCGGACCCCGCCGTTGGCGAAGGTCAGGTACCCGTCGGCCATGTCGAGCACCGTCACCGAGTCGGTGCCGAGCACCAGTGAGGGCTGCACCGACAGCGGCGTGGTGATGCCGGCGGCCTTGGCCTCGGCGGCGATCTTGTCGGCCCCCACCTGCACGGCCAGCTGGGCGTAGACGGTGTTCACCGAGTTGGCCGTCGCCGTGGCCAGGTCGATCGGGCCGAAGTTCTCGTTCTGGAAGTTGTGCACGGTCCAGTCGGCACCGCCGTTGGCCGCCGGCAGGGTCAGCACCGAGGGGCCGGGGAAGGTCTGCTGCCAGCACATGCCCCCCTGCACGGCTGCGGCGAGGGCGAAGGGCTTGAACGTGGAGCCGGCCTGACGGCCCGACCCGCCGCCGCCCTCGGTGCCCCCCCGGGCCAGGTCCAGCTGCGAGGTGGCGTAGTCGCGTCCGGCGACGTAGGCGACCACGTGGCCGCTGCCGTCGAGGCTGACGAGCGCCCCGGCCGGCTCGCCGGGGCGCAGGAACCCGTAGACGGCCTGGTAGGCCCGCTGCTGGGCGGCGAGGTCGAGCGTGGTCTTCACCTTGAGGCCACCCCGATCGACCGCCGCCTGCCCGTAGCGGGCCACCAGCTGCTGGCGCACGACCGCCGCGAAGTACTGGCTGCCGACGTTCGCCCCACCGGTCACGGCGAAGCCGACGTGGTCTTTGCGGGGCACCGTGTAGGAGGCGACCGGCACCGCCCGGTCAGCGGCGGCGTCGGCCGCCGAGAGGTGGTGGGCGGCCACCATGGCATCCAGCGACAGGTTGCGGTTGCGGGTGGCGACGTCGGGGTGCACGGCGACGTCGGCGTATTCCGGCTCCCGGATGAGGCCGGCCAGATAGGCGGCCTGGTTGGCGTCGAGCTGCCCGACGTCCTTGCCGAACCACACCCGGGACGCGGCCTGCACCCCGTAGGCGCCCCGGCCCCAGTAGATGGTGTTGAGGTAGCGGCCGAGGATCTGGTCCTTGCTGAGCTTCTGGTCGAGCTTGATGGCCAGCACGGCCTCGGTGATCTTGCGGGTGAAGGTGCGGGCCTGGCCGACGTAGCGGTTCTTCACGTACTGCTGGGTGATCGTCGAACCGCCCTGGGCGATGTGGCCGGCCGACAGGTTGGCCAGCACCGCCCGGCCGATGCTCATCGGGTTGATGCCACCCTCGTGGTAGAAGTTCCGGTCTTCGACGTCGATGACGGCGTCGCGCACGATCGGCGGCACGCTCGACAGCGGCACGACGGTGCGGTCGCCGCCGTCGTCGAAGGTGGCGAGCGGCTTGCCGGTGGTGTCGGTCACGACCGTCGACGCCGCCAGGGGCGCCTCCGAAGGGATCGACGTCTTGAACCAGACGACGGCGAACACGGCGACACCCAACAGCACCAGGCCCCCGATGCCAGCGCCGGCGTAACGGGCGGCGCGCCGCCACCTGCTCCTCTCGCTCGGCTCCTGGTCGTGGCGTCGTCGGAACGGGGTCTTGGGCACTGCCCGCCCCTATCCCCAGCGGGGGGCACTTCCTCACCCAGGTGCGCGGAACGCCCCGACGCCCGGTGGCCGGGCGGTGGCCTGCCCACTGGCGGCCGCTTAGCCTGCCCCCGGTGGCCACCGACGAGAACCCCGACCACGACCACGGTCATGACCACGCCAGCCACGACCACGCCAGCCACGACCACGAGCACGGGCACGCGCACCCGGGGGGGGTGCGGGGGGTGCTGGAGGCGCTGTTCCGCCCGCACTCCCACGACGCCGCCGACAGCGTCGACGACGCCCTCACCGCCAGCGCCGACGGGATGCGGGCCCTGGCCGTGTCGCTCGGCGGCCT
>DASTHS010000193.1:0-14868 GCA_035718085.1 Acidimicrobiales bacterium
GATTGACAAGCAGGCGAAGGGCATCGCCGGGCGTGGCGTGCTGCTCGACGTGGCCCGCCAGAAAGGCGTCGACTGGATGCAGGCCGGCGAGGTGATCACCCCAGCCGACCTGGAGACAGCCGAGCAGGCGCAGGGCGTGCGGGTCCGGCCCGGCGACATCCTTCTGTTCCGCACCGGCTGGCGGCGCAAGTTCCTCGAGGAGCACGACCCGGCCGCGTTCATGGCCGGCGAGCCGGGCCTCGGCATGGCGTGCGCCGAGTGGCTCCACCAGCGCGAGGTCGCGGCCGTCTGCTCCGACAACTGGGCGATCGAGGTGCTGCCCGGCGAGATCGACGGCGAGGTGCTGAACGTGCACATGGTGTTGATCCGCGACATGGGCATGACACTGGGCGAGATCCTCGACTTCGAGGAGCTCGCAGCCGACTGCGCCGCCGACGGCATCTACGAGTTCTTCTTCTGCGCCCCGCCGCTGAAGTTCACCCACGGGGTCGGCTCTCCGATCAACCCGCTGGCCATCAAGTGAGCGACGGGGTCGCTGTCGACCTCTACGGGCGGCCCACACTTGCCGAGCTCGTCGAGGCCGCACGCGACTTCCTCGCCGACGACGTGATGGCCGCCACCGACGGTCGGGTGCAGTTCCACGCCCGCGTCGCGGTCAGGGTGCTCGACACGGTGCTGCGCGAGCTCGCCCTCGCGCCCCGCCACATGGCCGAGCAGGGCGCGCGGCTGGCCGCGCTCGGGTACCCCGACGCCTGGGCGCTCGTGGCGGCCATCAGGGCCGGCCGCCACGACGACGACCTCGACGGCCTGGCCGCCGCCCTGGAGCCCGAGGTGCGGGCCAAGCTCGAGGTCACCGACCCCCGCTACCTGGCCTGAGCTCGCCGGCACCGCGGGCGCTCAGGCCTGCCGGCCGAGCTCGGCCAGCAGGCGGTCGTCGTCGGTGAAGTCGAACTCGTAGAGGTCGCGGCCGCCGGCGTCGTACCACGCCCACGAGTCGGTGCACGCAGCCGCCAGGCCGAAGCGGGGCCGCCAGTCGAGGTGCGCCAGGGCCTTGGCGATGGAGATCACCGTGCCGCCGGCGGTGCCCTCGTGCCAGTGCCCGACCGGCTTGCCCCACCCTCGCAGCACGTCGAGCGGCACGTGCACCACGTGGGGCTCGACGCCCGCCGCCCGGGCGAAGAGATGCACGGTGCCGAGGATGCTGGCGAACTCGGGCCCCGCTGCGTTGTAGGCCTCGCCGGCCACCAGCGGGTTGCCGAGCAGGGCGACGAGGAGACCGGCGGCGTCGTCGACGTGCACCAGGTGCACGAACGGGAAGCCGTCGCCCGGAACGAGCACCGGGCGCCCCTGCTCGAGGCGGGCGAAGAACCCGGGGTCGCGGGTGGGCAGCGGGCTGCGCGGGCCGATGGTGTGGCCGACGCGCACGCTGGTGGCCGGGAAGCCCGTCGACGCGAACCTGTCGAAGAGGAAGCGCTCGCAGCGAGCCTTGTTCACCCCGTAGGCCCGCAGCGGCTGGTCGTCGACGGTGTCGTGCAGGCGGGCGTGTTCGGTGATCGGCTGCACGAAGCTGCGGCGGTAGACGGCGACCGAGCTGGTGAACACGTAGTGGGCCACCGCGCCGTCGAAGAGGTCGACGAGCTCCTCGAGGTCGGCCACCTCGTAGGCGGTGTTGTCGAAGACCGCGTCGACCGACCCGACCAGGCCGCGGACCGCAGCCGGCAGCGCACCGCCAATGCGACGGTCGACGTGGATGCGCGCCACGCCCTCGGGCAGCTCCGCCTCGTGGCTGTTGGCCACGGTCACCTCGTGACCGGCGGCGGCCAGCTGGCGCACCAGGCTCAGTCCGATGTAGCGGTTGCCTCCGAGCACCAGCACCCGCATCACGAACCCCCCTGGTCGATCGAACGATCGTTCAAGCAGGCTAGCCCTCGGCCCGAGTCGGGCGCGCGGTGCCGACCCTCCGGACGGTCTTCCCCGCCGGGTGGGCGACGGGGCCGGAAGCTAGAAGATGTGCTCGAGCTTGTAGCCGAGGGTGACCGCCGGGCTGGCGGCAGTGACGTGCACGCCCGTGTGCAGCCCGTCCGGCCCGGTGACCGTCGCCACCTGCTGACCGGCCCGCACCGCCGTGCCCAGCGGCGTCACCGCGGCGGCGAGGTGCACCACGGTGCCCGGTACGGCCAAAAGGGTGAGCGGCGCGTCGGTCACGGCAGTGACGACCTTTCCTTGGGCGTTGCGCACCTGCAGCACGGGCGTGCCCGCCGGCAGCACCGTCTGGGGCGTCACCGCGGCGAGCTCGGTGTCGACGATCTTCTGGCTGGCCGCCTGCGCCGCGTTCACGAGCGTCGTCGTGTTGCGGGTGCCGACGTCCTGGCCCAGCACGGCGCCGTAGATGGTCGCCGGCTTGCCGTCGACGGGGTGGGTGGCGGCGAACATGAAGCAGCCGCCGGCGGTGATGTCGGAGCCGGTCTTGATCCCGGTGAACCCGTCGCTGCCGAGGATGGTGTCGTAGTTGTGCACCGCCCCGGCCTGGGGGAGGGTGGCGCTGTGCATCGCCACGATGGCGGCGAACACCGGGTCGGGCATGGCCGCCGCTGCCAGAAGGGCCTGGTCGTGGGCGGTCGACAGCGTGGTGCCCGCGAAGCCACTCGGGTCGGTGTAGGTCGTCGCCGTCATGCCGAGCGCCTTGGCCGCCGCCTGCATCTTGGCGACGAAGGCGTCGGTGCTGCCGGCGTCCTGCTCGGCGAGCATGTCGGCGTAGTTGTTGCCCGACGGGATCAGCAGCCCCTCGAGCAGCTGCTGCTCGGTGAGCACCTCGCCCGCGGTCACCGGCACGATCGACTGGGCCTGGGCCTCCCGCTGGGCGTAGTCGGCGGCGTCGGCGGGCGTCACGGTGTAGCTGAACCCCGGCTGGCCGGGGGCGAAGGGGTGGTCCTTGAGCACCACGTAGGCGGTCATCACCTTCGCCACGCTGGCGATCTGCACCGGCGACTCTTGCGGCGACGCCGCCGTGGCCACCCCCGGGATCACGAACGCCCCCTGGCCCTGCGCCGGCCACGGCGCCGGGGGCGGCGTGCCGGGGGTCGTGACCGACGCCGCCAGCACCGTGTGGGCGCGCAGCGTCGGTGCCGGTTCGGTCACCACCCGGATGGCGATGGCGACCACCACGACGGCAGCGACGATCAGGGCGACGAGGAACTTGCGTGCTGCGCCCCCGCCACGACGCGAGCCGCCCCAGTCGGAACGGCGCCGCCGCGACCGGCGGCTGCCGCCCAGCCCGCCTCGGCGGCCCTTGCCCAGGCCACCCCTGCCGCCCACGCCGAGTGACGGTCGGCTGCTCACCATGGCTGCTCGTTGCTCCGTGCGGTCATCGTGGTCGCCTCCTCACGCCGGGGGTGCCCCGGGGGCCCGGGCGCTGGCACGCGTGGAGGCGGCTGGCGGCACGGGCACCGGCAGGGTCGGAGGACGCTACCAGCAGCCGTCGCAGGCCGTCACGCCAGCGACCCCAGGGTTGGCCTCACCGTCGCTCCCCTGACCCGGCCGGCCGGCCGGCCGGCGTAGCGTCGGCGCCATGCGCGCCGTCGGAGTCGTCGAGTTCGGGGGGCCCGAGGCCCTGCAGGTGGTCGACGTGCCCGACCCGCCGATGCGGGACGGCCACGTGCGCATCCGGGTGCACGCCGCCGCGGTGAGCCCGACCGACACGTTCGTGCGCAACGGCGCCCGCGCCGAGGCCCAGCGCGCCGTCGGCCCGCCGCCCTACGTGCCGGGCATGGATGCCGCCGGCGTGCTCGCCGAGATCGGTCCCGGCGTCGAGACCGACCTGCAGGTCGGTGACCCGGTCATGGCCATCGTGGTGCCCAAGGGGTCGCGGGGCGGCTACTCCGAGCAGCTCGTACTGCCCGCCGACTCGGTGGTCCGGGCGCCCGCCGGGGCGTCCCACGCCGAGGCGTCGACCCTGCCGATGAACGGCCTCACCGCCCGGCTGGCCCTCGACGTGCTCGACCTGCCCGCCGGGTCGGTGCTGGCGGTCACCGGCGCCGCTGGCGCCTTCGGCGGCTATGTGGTGCAACTGGCCAAGGCCGACGGCCTGACCGTGATCGCCGACGCCTCCGACGCCGACGAGGCCCTCGTGCGCGGCCTCGGCGCCGACGTGGTCGTGGGCCGCGGCGACGGCTTCGCCGAGGCCGTGCGGTCGCACTTCCCCGATGGCGTCGACGGTGCCGCCGACGGTGCGTTGCTGCACCAGCTGCTGGCCCCGGCGGTGAAAGACGGCGGCATGGTCGTGACCGTGCGCGGCTACGGCGAGACGGTCGACCGGGGGGTCGAGTTCCGGCCCGTCTGGGTCAGCGAGTACTCCCGGGCCCACGACAAGCTCGACCGTCTCCGCCAGCAGGTGGAGCAGGGCCAAGTGACCCTGCGGGTGGCCGACGAGATCCCCAAGGAGCGCGCCGCCGAGGCTCATCGCCGCCTGGAGGCGGGCGGCGTGCGCGGCCGGCTGGTCATCACGTTCTGACCCGGGCCACCATCTCCCACGCGCCCCGGCGGCCGCGCGGCCCACGCCGCCGTCGAGAGCAGCAGCGCTCCCCGGCCCGCACGCGCCGGAGAGGAGAGGCGACCGGTCAGGCGGCCGGCTCCACCAGCCCCGGCGGGGCGGCGTCGAGGATGCGCAGGATGGCCTCCGCCAGCCGACGGGCCGCCGCCGGGTCGAGCTCGAGCGCCACCCGGGCGGCGGCGCCGAGGGCCGGGTTGCGCACGTCGATGTTCAGCGTGTGGTCGGCCGGGGCGCTGACCGGGTGGTCAAGGTAGACCGAGGCGTCGGTCACCGGGATCCAGCCCTGGGCCGTCTTGCCGGCGCCCGACACGGCGAGCAGCTCGGTCTCGTAGGTGCACATGCCGGGACCCCTAGCCGAGCAGCCGACCGTAGAACGACCAGATCTTCTGCCACCCGTCGAGCGCCGCCTCCACCCGGTAGGCGGGCCGGTCGACGGAGAAGAACGAGTGGCCGGCGCCGTCGTAGGAGTGGAACTCGTAGGTCTTGCCGGCGGCGTCGAGCCCGGCCTTGATCTCGGCCACGTGCTCGGGCGACGGATACTTGTCGTCGTTGCCGAACAGGCCGAGCAGCTCGCAGCCGACCTTGTCCGCGTCGCCGATCAGCGGGCGCACCCGCAGCGGGAAGCCCTCGGGCACGTCCCCGACGATGAACGCCCCGTAGCAGATGACCGCCGCGTTGATCGGCAGCCTGGTGGCGCACAGGAACGACTGGCGGCCCCCCGAGCAGTAGCCGATGGTGCCCACCTTGCCGTTGGCGTTCGACAGCCCCTTCAGCCAGGCGACGGCCCCCTGGACGTCGCCGACGAGCTCGTCGTCGTCCTTGCCGCCCTGGGCGCGCGCCTGGGCGGCGGCGTCGTCGGGCTCCGCACCCGGCGCCACCCGCCAGTAGAGGTTCGGGCAGATGGCGTTGTAGCCACCCACGGCGAGGGTGCGCACCACCTCCTTGCTCTCGCGGTCGTAGCCGGGCATGTGGTGGATCACCACCACCCCGCCGCGGGGGCTGCCGTCGAGGGGGCGGGCGGAGTACGCCTCGATCGGGTCGCCGCCCGCCCCGGTGATGGTGACCGTCTCTGCCAGCACTGCGTCGTACACGGGCGCTCCCTCGTTGTGCGCGCCGGTCGTGACGACCGGCGCTCCCGGCTGGGGAGGAACGTAGCCAAGGCGCCGGAACAACTCCCCACCCCGCCAGCGTTGACCCTGACGTGCAAGTCGAGATCTGGTCCGACGTCGTGTGCCCGTGGTGCTACATCGGCAAGCGCCGGTTCGAGAAGGCCCTGGCCGCCTTCGAGCACGCCGACCAGGTCGAGGTCGTGTGGAAGGCGTTCGAGCTCGACCCGAACGCCCCCTTCGCCCGGTCCCGGTCGATGGCCGAGCAGCTCGCCGCCAAGTACCGCCGGAGCGTGCCCCAGGCCGAGGCGATGCTCGCCTCGATGGATCGCGCCTTCGCCGGCGAAGGCCTCGACGTGCACCTGGCCGACACCACCGGCGGCAACACCTTCGACGCCCACCGGGTGCTGCACCTGGCCCTCGAGGTCGGCGGCCCGCAGCTGCAGGGCCAGGTGAAGGAGGCGTTGCTGCAGGCCTACTTCGTCGAGCACCGCCACGTCGCCGACCCCGACGTGCTGCGCGAGGTCGCCGTCGCCGCCGGCCTGCCCGAGGCGGAGGTCGACGCCACCCTCGCCGACCGCGACCGCTACGCCGAGGCCGTGCGGGCCGAGGAGCGCGAGGCCCACGAGCTGGGCTCGACGGGCGTGCCGTTCTTCGTGATCGACCGGACCTTCGCCGTGCCCGGTGCCCAGGACGTCGACACCTTCCTCACCGTGCTGCGCCGGTCGTGGGAGCGCTCGCACCCGCAGCTGGTCACCGTCGACCCGGCCGCCGGGGCCTGCGATGGCGACAGCTGCGCGGTGCCCACCGCCTGAGGTCGGCGGGTCCGCTCAGCGGTGGGGGGCCAGCACCGCGAGCCACGGCAGGTTGCGGGCGACCCCGAACAGACCGAGCACCACCGCCCCAGCCAGCCACGGTCGCCGGGTGCGCAGCGCGGCCGGCGGCCGCCACCAGCCGGCGCGGCTGGCCAGCCACCCGCACCAGGCCGCGACGGCCACCAGCAGCAGGGGAAGGGCGGCGGCGTCGAGGCGTAGCGCGGCGCCCGGGTCGGCGCGCGCCAGGGCGGCCACGGCGCGGGTGCCGCCGCAGAAGGGGCACCAGAGGCCGGTGGCGGCGTGCAGCGGGCACCGGGGGAGGGGCCACCCTGGGCGGGCCAGGGCGGCGTAGGCGGCGGCAGCGGCCGCCGCCGCCCCGACCGCGACCGGCGCCGCAGGGCCCCGGGCGAGGTCGACGGCCATGGGTGCGGGTGCGGCTAGCGGCCCGACGGGTTGCCGGTCAGCCAGAACGGCCCCCAGGAGAACGTGCCTGCCGGGGCGATCGAGAACGGCTGAGGGTCGGCGGTCACCACGTAGGTGCCGGCCATCTTGTCGGCGAGGGTCTGGCGGCGGGTGTCCCAGAGCGGGAAGAGCAGGTCGATGATGGCGGGGATCCCGCAAGCCAGCGACAGGAGGGTGTGGTAGAGCGAGCGCAGGAACCCGGTGCCGCCCCCAGGCGGCTGGCCGGTGCGGGCGGAGATGCAGCGCAGCCCCACCACCCGCATGCCCGGCGAGGCGCCGACCGTGCCCACCTGCACGGCGAGCCAGACCCCGAGGGCGATGGCCACGAGGTCCCAGAGGCCGCTGAGGGTGGCGAAGACCACCGAGAAGCGGGCCAGCACCGACAGCACCAGGGTGGGCACGACGAAGATCAGCGCGTCGAGCAGGTATGCCTTGGCGCGGGTGCCCCAGGTGGCCAGCTGCCCTCTCTGCGGACCGGGGCCGCCGGGGATGCCGGGGATGCCACCCCCGAAGGCACCCTGGGGCGGGTAGCCCGGCGGCTGCGCCCCCCAGCCCGGCTGCGACGGCGCGGCCCACGGCTGCTGGGGCGGGGGCGCCTGCCCCCACGGGGCGGCCGGCGGCCCCTGGGCGGGGGGCCCCTGCACCGGGGGCTGGGGCCACGCCGGGGCCTGGGGCGGCGGCGCCTCCTGCCAGGCCGGTGCCTGGGGCTGAGGCGTCTGCTGCCACGCCGGCGGCGGGGGCGTCGACGACGGGGTCGTCGGATCCTGCCAGGCCGGGGGCGGCGGCGGTTGGCCCCAGGCCGGGCCGGCGGCCTCCACCGGCGCCAGCACGGCGCCGCAGGCGACACAGGCGGTGGCGCCCTCGGTGTTGTGGGCGCCGCACCGGGTGCAGACCATGGTGCCCCTCCCTCGGATGCAGCGGCGGCCCTCGCCGCCGCCGTCGGGGCGGACTGTAGCGCCCGGGCTTGCGGCTACCCGAGCACCCGGGCCAGGGCGCTGCGATCCAGGCCGTCGAGCAGCGCGGCGGCACCGTCGAAGACCTCCACGGCGCCGGCGTCGCGCAGCTCGGCCTCGCCGATGCCCCCCGAGAGCAGCGCCACGCAGCCCACGCCGGCGCGACCGGCGGCCTCGACGTCCCACACGGTGTCGCCCACGAACACGGCGTCGCCGGCGTCGACACCCGCCCGCTCGAGGGCCACGGCCACGATGTCGGGGTCGGGCTTGGCCGAGCCGACGTCGCCGGCGGAGGTGATCACGGCCACGGCGTCGTCGACCTGCAGGATGTCGCGCAGCACGGCCAGCTCGTCGTCGGGCGCCGAGGTGGCCAGCACCGACGTCGCCCGCCCGGCCACGGCGCGCACCAGCTCCACTGCCCCGTCGAACGCCCGCAGCGACGGCCGGGCGTGCATGTAGCGCTCCTTGTGCTCCGCCTTGGCCCGCTCGGCCACCTCGCCGGAGGCCTCCGACGGCCCGAGCAGCCGCTCCAGCAACTTCGCCGAATCCATCCCGATGCAGCGGTGGATGGCCGCGGTCGGGATGTTGCGGTCGACGGCGAGGAACGCCTCGCGCCACGCGGTCACGTGCAGGTAGTTCGAGTCCACGAGGGTCCCGTCGATGTCGAAGAGCACGGCGCCTGGCATGGCCTCGACCTACCCCGGGTAGCCCGGCCCACGATGACCTCCTACGGCTACACGATGATGTGCGAGCAGTCCGACCCCAAGAGCCTCGTCTCCGACGTCGTGGCCGCGGAGGCCGCCGGCTTCGAGTTCTCGGTCATCTCCGACCACTACTTCCCATGGCTCGACAGCCAGGGGCACGCCCCCTTCGCCTGGTCGGTGCTGGGCGCCGCCGCCCACGCCACGGAGCGCATCGAGCTGATGACCTACGTCACCTGCCCGATCCGCCGGTACCACCCCGCCGTCGTGGCCCAGATGGCGGCCACGGTGGGGTTGCTCTCCGACGGGCGCTTCACCCTCGGCCTCGGTGCCGGCGAGTCGCTCAACGAGCACATCGTGGGACCGTGGCCGAGCGTCGACACCCGCCACGAGATGCTCGCCGAGGCCGTCGAGATCATCACCGGGCTGTGGCGCGGCGGGTACGTCACCCACCACGGCCGCCACTTCACCGTCGAGTCGGCGAAGGTGTGGGATGTCGCCGACCCGCCGCCGCGCCTCGGCATCGCCGTGTCGGGCAGCCAGTCGATCGAGCTCGCCGCCGCCCACGCCGACGCCATGATCGCCGTCGAGCCCGAGGCATCCCTGGTGCGGCGCTTCGACGACGAGGCCGGCGGCGCCAAGCCGAAGATCGGCCAGATCCCGGTCTGCTTCGACTCCGACCGCGACGCCGCGGTGGCCCGCGCCCACGACCAGTTCCGCTGGTTCGGCGGCGGCTGGAAGGTCAACGCCGAGCTGCCGGGCACCTCGGCGTTCGCGGCCGCCACCCAGTTCGTCCGCCCCGACGACGTCGCCGGGTCGATCCCGTGCGGCTCCGACGTCGACGAGTTCGTCCAGGCCGTCCGCGCCTTCGACGACGTCGGCTTCACCCACGTCGCGCTGGTGCAGATCGGCGGCGCCCACCAGCGCCCGTTCATCGACTGGGCCGAGCGCGAGCTGCTGCCCGCCCTGCGCCGATAGGGCACGGAAAAGTTCGTCGACCGCTAAGGAACGGGGGGGCGGCGACCGACAAGGGCGCCATGGCCGACGCCGACCCCCGCGCCCTCGACGCGATCTTCGTCCCGGCGCAGATCGCCCCCGCCTACCAACCGGTGGTCGATCTCACCGCCGGTCAGGTCATCGGCGCCGAGGCGCTCGCCCGCTGGCCCCGCCTGGCGGTCACCCCCGACCAGGCGTTCGCCTACGCCCGGGCCCGGCGCCGCTCCGCCGACCTCGACGCCCTCTGCCAGCGCGCCGCCCTGCACAGCGCCGCCGGTGCCACCGTGCCCGACAGCTTCGACCTGTTCGTCAACGTCGCCCCCGACGCCGGCGTCGACGCCCTGGTCGCCACCTCCGGCTCGCTCCAGGTCGTCGCCGACCTCTCGGCCCGGGCGCTCGACACCGACCCGGAGGGCTTCCTCGCCGACGTGGCCCAGCTGCGCAGCCGGGGGGTCGGCATCTCCCTCGGCCACGTCGACGCGTCCGACGGGACCCTCGCCTTCCTGCCGTTCCTCGCCCCCGACGTGGTGCGCATCAACCTCGCTGCCCTGCTCCGGCGCAACGGCCACCAGGCCGGCAAGCTGCTCGACGCCGTCGCCAGCTACGCCAGCCGCACCGGGGCCACGGTGCTCGCCGAGGGCATCGAGACCGAGTCGCAGGCGACCGCCGCGACGCGCTTCGGGGCGACGCTCGGCCAGGGGTGGTGGTTCGGGCACCCGGGGCCGCTTCCCGTCGCCGTCGGCACCGGCGGCTCCTCGGTGCCCCTGCTGGTCGGGGGCGACCACGCCGACCGCCAGCGGCGGGCCCTCGCCGAGCGCGACGCCTGGGCCCCCTTGCCCGAGCGCGCCGGCTCCACGCTGACCGAACGGCTCATCGCCGCGATGGGCGCGCCGGCGGCCTGACCGGCGCGGCCCGGTCGATCGGCCACCACCCGCGCCGATAGCAGCGCCCGGCGGCCACGATGGCGCCCATGCGCATCGGCATCGTTGGAGCAGGCAACATCGGCGGCAACCTGACCAGGCGGCTCGCGTCGCTCGGGCACGAGGTCCGGGTGGCGAACTCCCGAGGCCCCGAGACCCTCGCCGACCTGGCCGCCGAGACGGGCGCCACCGCCGTCCCGGCAGCCGAAGCGGCCGACGGCGCCGACCTGGTGATCGTCACCGTGCCGTTCAAGGCGGTGCCCTCGCTGCCCGCCGGCCTGCTCGAGCGCCGGGCGCCCGGCGCGCCGGTGGTCGACACGAACAACTACTACCCCCGCGAGCGCGACGGCCGGATCGACGCCGTCGAGGGCGGCACCCCCGAGAGCGTGTGGGTGTCGGAGCAGCTCGGCGTGCCGGTCGTCAAGGCGTTCAACGGCATCTACGCCGCATACCTGCTGTCGCGGGCCAAGCCCGCCGGCGAGCCCGGCCGCATGGCCCTGCCCGTCGCCGGCGACGACCCTGCGGCCAAGCAGGTCGTGCTCGACCTGATCGAGGCCCTCGGCTTCAGCGCCGTCGACGCCGGCTCCCTCGCCGAGTCGTGGCGCCAGCAGCCCGGCACGCCGGTCTACGGCTTCGAGGGCGACGCCGACGAGGTGCGCGCCAAGCTGGCCGAGGCCTCGCCCGAGCGGCCGGCCGCCTTCCGGGCCGAGTAGGCCAGCGGTCGCCCCCCTGGCGCGGGGGTGCACCAGGCCGGGCGTGCGCTAGCATGCACGACGGCCCATCGGGCGGATGCCGTCGCGGCGTCGAGCTCGAGCGGGTCGTTTCCCGACTCCCCGAGAGGTTGCATTGCCCACCATCGCCCAGCTGGTCCGCAAGGGCCGCGAGCAGAAGTCCGACAAGACAAAGACCCCTGCTCTGCGCGGCGCTCCCCAGCGGCGGGGGGTGTGCACCCGTGTGTACACCACCACCCCGAAGAAGCCGAACTCGGCGCTGCGCAAGGTGGCGCGCGTGCGGTTGACCAGCGGTGTCGAGATCACCGCCTACATCCCCGGCGTCGGGCACAACCTGCAGGAGCACTCGATCGTCCTCGTGCGTGGCGGCCGTGTGAAGGACCTCCCGGGCGTCCGGTACAAGATCATCCGCGGCACCCTCGACACCTCGGGCGTCCGCGACCGCAAGCAGGCCCGTAGCCGCTACGGCGCCAAGAAGGGTTAGGGAGAGCGATGCCTCGCAAGGGCCCGGCTCCGCGGCGCGAGCTCGCCCCGGATCCCATCTACAAGTCGGTGCTCGTCACCCAGCTGGTCAACAAGGTGCTCGAGCGCGGCAAGCGCAGCCTGGCCGAGCGCATCGTCTACGAGGCCCTCGAGACGGTCGAGAGCCGCTCGGGTGCCGAGCCGATCGCCACGCTGAAGCGGGCCCTCGACAACACCCGCCCGCAGCTCGAGGTGAAGAGCCGCCGGGTCGGCGGTGCCACCTACCAGGTGCCGGTCGAGGTGCGCCCCCGGCGGGCCACCACCCTGTCGATCCGCTGGCTGGTGGGCTACTCCCGCCAGCGCCGCGAGAAGACGATGGCCCAGAAGCTGGCCAACGAGCTGCTCGACGCCGCCAACGGCGTCGGCGCGGCGGTCAAGCGCCGGGAAGACATGCACAAGATGGCCGAGTCGAACAAGGCCTTCGCGCACTACCGCTGGTAGCAACCTGCAGCCCCCGGGTCGCCCGGGGGCTGCGGTGCCGGCCCCGGGAACCCGGTGCCGGCACCCGGATCCGGCTGCCGGCCCCCGGGCCGCACCGATCGGGCCCCCGGGTCGGGCACAATGGATCAGCGCCGCTGGGCTCCGCCGTTGCCCCGCGTGCCACCCCCCTTACGCGGCGAGGATGAGCGATGGCTGAATCGACAGCGACCAGGCAGATGCCGCTGGCCAAGACCCGCAACATCGGGATCATGGCCCACATCGACGCGGGCAAGACCACCACCACCGAGCGGATCCTGTTCTACACAGGCATCAACTACAAGATCGGTGAGGTGCACGAAGGCGCCGCCACGATGGACTGGATGGTGCAGGAGCAGGAGCGTGGCATCACGATCACCTCCGCCGCCACCACCTGCGAGTGGAACGGCACCCGCATCAACATCATCGACACCCCCGGCCACGTCGACTTCACCGTCGAGGTCGAGCGGTCGCTGCGCGTGCTCGACGGTGCCGTCGCCGTCTTCGACGCCGTCGCCGGTGTCGAGCCGCAGACCGAGACGGTGTGGCGTCAGGCCGACAAGTACAACGTCCCGCGGATGTGCTTCGTCAACAAGATGGACCGCATCGGCGCCGACTTCTACCGCTGCGTCGACATGATCAAAGACCGCCTCGACGCCACCGTCGCGGTGGTGCAGCTGCCCATCGGCTCGGAGTCGCAGTTCGCCGGTGTGGTCGACCTGATCAACATGAAGGCGCTCATCTGGCCGCTCGAGGCCAACAAGGGCGACGCCTTCGACGTGGTCGAGATCCCCGCCGACCTGGCGGAGCAGGCCGACGCCTACCGCACCGAGCTCGTCGACGTGCTGTCGAACTTCGACGACGACCTCACCGAGAAGTACCTCGGCGAGGAGGAGATCACCGCCGACGACATCCGTCGGGCGCTGCGCACCGCGACCATCGCCGGCAACGTCGTGCCCGTGCTGTGCGGCTCCGCGTTCAAGAACAAGGGCGTCCAGCCCATGCTCGACGCCGTGGTCGACTTCCTGCCGTCGCCGCTCGACATCCCCCCCACCAAGGGCATGGACATGAAGGGCATCGAAGAGCTCGACCGTCCGACCAGCGACGACGCGCCCTTCTCGGCCCTCGCGTTCAAGATCGCCACCGACCCCCAGTCGGGCGGCAAGCTCACCTACGTGCGGGTCTACAGCGGCAAGCTCTCCAAGGGCGACGCCATCTTGAACTCGACGAAGGATCGCAAGGAGCGGGCCGGGCGCATCCTGCAGATGCACGCCAACCACCGCGAAGACCGAGAGGTCGCCTTCGCCGGCGACATCATCGCCCTGGTCGGCATGAAGCAGACCACCACCGGCGACACCCTCTGCGACCCCACCGCCCCGATCGTGCTCGAGTCTCTCGACTTCCCCGAGCCGGTGATCCACGTGGCGGTCGAGCCGAAGACCAAGGCCGACCAGGACAAGCTCTCCAAGGCGCTGTTCTCGCTGTCGGAGGAAGACCCGACGTTCCAGGTCCGCTCCGACGAGGAGACGAACCAGACGATCATCGGCGGCATGGGCGAGCTGCACCTCGAGGTGCTGGTCGACCGCATGCTGCGCGAGTTCCGGGTCGACGCCAACGTCGGCAAGCCGCAGGTGGCCTACCGCGAGACCATCCGCGACAAGGTCGAGAAGGTCGAGACCCGCTACATCCGCCAGACCGGCGGCAAGGGCCAGTACGGCCACGTCGTGCTGACCCTCGAGCCCACCGGGCCCGGCGGGGGCTACGAGTTCGTCGACAAGATCACCGGCGGCATCATCCCGAAGGAGTACATCCCCTCGGTCGACGCCGGCATCCAAGACGCCATGCAGTCGGGCGTGCTGGCCGGGTACCCGACCGTCGACGTGCGGGCCATCCTGACCTTCGGCTCCTACCACGACGTCGACTCCTCCGAGATGGCGTTCAAGATCGCCGGGTCGATGTGCTACAAGGAGGCCGCCCGCAAGGCGCACCCGGTGCTGCTCGAGCCGATCATGCAGGTCGAGGTCGTCACCCCCGAGGACTACATGGGCGACGTCATCGGCAACCTCTCGTCGCGGCGCGGCAAGGTGGGCGGCATGGATCAGCGGGGCAGCAACCAGGTCGTGCGGGCCGAGGTGCCCCTCGCCGAGATGTTCGGCTACGCCACCGACCTGCGCAGCCGCACCCAGGGCCGGGCCACCTACACCATGCAGTTCGGCTCGTACCAAGAGGTGCCCCAGTCGGTCGCCGAGGAGATCATCAAGCGCGTGCGGGGCGAGTAGCCACCCAGCTCCGCTGGGGCGGCGGCGCTGCGTGCTGCACGCCCCCCGCAACCGCCTAGAGGGCGGTCGCATCATCCACTAGCATTTCATCCCGCGTCTGTCCGGCCATTGGAGGCCGGCGTGTAGAGGAGCACACCTTCCATGGCCAAGCAGAAGTTCGAGCGCAACAAGCCCCACCTCAACATCGGCACGATGGGTCACGTCGACCACGGTAAGACGACGCTGACCGCTGCCATCACCAAGGTCCTGTCGGAGCGTGATCCGTCGGGGACCCAGGCGATTGCGTTCGATCAGATCGACAAGGCCCCCGAGGAGCGCCAGCGGGGCATCACCATCAACATCAGCCACGTCGAGTACCAGACGCCCAAGCGCCACTAC
>DASTHS010000194.1:0-4841 GCA_035718085.1 Acidimicrobiales bacterium
GGCGCGCCCTCGAGCGCCGGCTGGCCTTCCAGGCCACCCACGACGAGATGACGGGGCTGCCCAACCGCCGGCAGCTGGTCGACCGGCTGCAGCGGGCGGTCGCTGCGGCCCGCAGCGGCGACCACGAGGTCGCGGTCATCGAGCTCGACATCGACGACTTCGGGTCGGTCAACGAGGCGCTCGGCCACGACGGCGGCGACCGGGTGCTGCGGGCGGTGGCCGAGCGGGCGGCGCGCGCGCTGCGCCCCTGCGACTTGATCAGCCGCTACGGCGGCGACGAGCTCGTCGTCGTCGCCCCGGTCACCGGGGGCCTGCCCGAGGCCCTCGACCTGGTCTCTGCCCTGCAGGGTGCGTTGCGCGAGCCGGTGCCGACCGGGCGCGGGCGCCTAGCGCTGTCGGCCGCCTTCGGGGTCGCGGTCGGCGTCGACCTCGGCGAGGCGCTCCTGCGCGCCGCCGACGTGGCCATGTACGAGGCGAAGGAAGCCGGCAGGGGGCAGGTCGGGGTCTTCGACGCCGGGCTGCGCGCCCAACGGCAACGAACCCGCGAGGTCGTCGCCGCGCTCGGCGAGGCGCTCGACGCCGGGCAGCTGACCGCCCACTTCCAGCCCGTCGTCGACGTGGCCACGGGGCGGCTGGCGGGCTTCGAGGCCCTGGCCCGGATCGAGCACCCCGCGCGGGGGCTCATCGGGCCGGCCGAGTTCGTGCCCGCAGCCGAGGACAGCGGGCTCATCGACCGCCTCGGCCTGGCGGTGCTCGACCAGGCGTGCGCGGCGTTGGCCACCTGGTCGGCCGAGCCGGGGCCGCCGCTCACCCTCGCGGTGAACGTGTCGGCCCGCCAGCTCGAAGGCGCCGGGTTCGTCGACGCCGTCGCCGCCGCCGTCTCCCGCCACGGGGTGGCCACCGACCAGGTGTGCCTGGAGGTGACCGAGTCGACGATGACCGAGCAGGCGACGGCGCTGCGCGCCCTGCGGGACCTGCGCGACCTGGGGGTCCGGGTCGCCCTCGACGACTTCGGCACCGGCTACTCGTCGCTCGACCGGCTGCGGCGCCTGCCCATCGACCGGCTGAAGGTCGACCGCACCTTCATCCAGCATCTCCCCTCCGACCGGGCGTCGCAGGTGATCGTGGGCGCCGTCGTGGCCCTGGCCCGGGCCCTCGGCCTCGACGTGGTGGCCGAAGGCGTCGAGCTCCACGCGCAGCTCGACGCCCTCCGGGAGCTGGCCTGCCCCGCCGCCCAGGGGTTCCTGTGGTCGCCGGCGGTCCCCGCCCCCGCGGCGCTGGCGATGGTGCGCGCCGGGGAGGGGTGGGCGGCCCCCGGGCTCGTCGCAGGGTAGGGTGGGGGTCTTCCCGGGCGGTCGTGTCAACGCCCAGGTGCAGCCGGCGGTTCGCCCCGCCCTGCACCGGGCCTCCGGCCCGGCGGCACACCCCGCCCCCCGATGATCGGATCTTCCTTGCCCAACGAGACCACTGGGTCGCGCTCGCGCCCGGCGCGCCGTCGCCACCGCCCCGCCGCCGACTCGGCCGGAGCACCGGCGCCCCGTCCCTCCCCGACCCCCACGGCCGACAGCGCCGTCACCGCGCCGGAGACGGCGGGCCCGACCCCGGGCTTCGCCGACCTCGGCGTGCCCGCCCCGCTCCTGGCCGCCCTCGACGCCATGGGGCGCCCGACGCCCTTCCCCATCCAGGTCGCCACCCTGCCCGACACCCTGGCCGGTCGTGACGTGCTCGGCCGGGGCCGTACCGGCAGCGGCAAGACGCTGGCGTTCGCCATCCCCCTCGTCGCCCGCCTGAACGGCGGTCGCCGCCGGCCGCGCCAGCCGCGCGGCCTGGTGCTGGTGCCCACGCGCGAGCTGGCCAGCCAGGTGATGGCCACCGTCGAGCCGCTGGCGCAGGCGGCCGGGCTGCGCTGCGCCGTCGTCTTCGGCGGCGTCGGCCAGCACCCGCAGGTCAAGGCGCTGGCCCCGGGCCTCGACGTGCTCGTCGCCTGCCCCGGACGCCTCGAGGACCTCGTCGGCCAGGGGCACTGCGACCTCTCCGGCGTCGAGGTCACCGTGCTCGACGAGGCCGACCACATGGCTGACCTCGGCTTCCTTCCCGGCGTGCGGCGCATCCTCGACCGCACCCCGGCCGACGGGCAGCGCATGCTGTTCTCGGCGACCCTCGACAATGGGGTCGACGTGCTGGTGCGCCGCTACCTGCACGCCCCGGTGACCCACTCGGTCGACCCGGCCGTCGCCCCGGTGTCGACCATGACCCACCACGTGTTCCACGTGAGCGCCGACGACAAGCCGGCGGTGGTGCGGGCCCTGGCCGCTGGGGAGGGCCGCAGCCTGCTGTTCATGCGCACCAAGCACACCGCCAAGCGCCTGGCCAAGCAGCTGACGGCGGCGGGCGTCCCCGCCGTCGAGCTGCACGGCAACCTGAGCCAGGGCGCTCGTGAGCGCAACCTGGCCGCCTTCACCGAGGGGGCCACCCGGGTGCTGGTGGCGACCGACATCGCGGCGCGGGGCATCCACGTCGACGACGTCGCCCTCGTCGTGCACGTCGACCCGCCCACCGAGCACAAGGCCTACCTGCACCGCAGCGGCCGCACCGCCCGGGCCGGCGCCGGCGGCACCGTGGTGACCCTGGCCCTCCCGGAGCAGGCCCGTGACGTCGCCGCCCTCGCCCGCCAAGCCGGGATCCGGCCGGAGGCCAAGACGGTGCGGCCGGGCTCCCCCGAGATCGAGGCCGTGGCCGGCCCCCCTGCCCCCTATGTGGCCCCCGCCCCCCAGCCGGCGCCTGCCCCTTCGCGGCCGGGCCGCCCGGCGGCGGGCCGCAGCGGCGGCGGTGCCGGCCGATCGGGCGGTGCCGGCAGGTCCGGCAGCGCCGGCCGCCCGGGCACCGGCGGGCGGCCCACCTCAGCGAGCCGCGGCGGCTCGCCGGGGCGCCCTGGTGGCCCGGGGCGGCCCGGCGGCGGCCGCTAGGTTTCGAGGCCTCGCGCTAGCCGGCCCGGTCGCCCCGGCGCTCGCCGCGAGCGACCCGGAGGCGCTCCCGGTCGAGGCTGACCACAGCCCCGGCGCCCTCGACGGCGGGGTCGTGGCCGGCGGCCGGCGCCGGGGTGAGCGGCAGCACCTGCCCGAGGCGGCCGTCGAGCCACCCGGCGAACCCGTCGGCGGCCAACGGCCGGCTGATGTAGAAGCCCTGCCCCACGTCGGCGCCGAGGCGTTGCAGGGCGGTCAGCTGCTCGACGGTCTCGATGCCCTCGGCGATCACCCGCACGCCGAGGGCGGCGCCCATGTCGACGATGGCCCGCACCAGGGCCTCGCCGCGCACGTCGACGCCGATGGCGTCGACGAAGGGCTTGGCGATCTTCACCCAGCCGAGCGGGAGCCGGCCGAGCTGGCTGAGCGACGAGTACCCGGTGCCGAAGTCGTCGAGGGCGATGTGGACCCCGAGGGCGGCCAGCCCGTCGAGCTGCACCGCCGACGAGACCGGGTCGTTGAGCATGAGCGTCTCGGTGATCTCGAGCATGAGCCGCTCGGGGGCCAGCCCCGACGCGTCGAGCGCGGCGCGCACCGAGCGCACCAGGTCGCCGTCGTCGAAGTCGCGCGCCGAGAGGTTGACGGTGACCACCCCCTCCCACCGGCCGGGCTCGGGGGCCGGCCACCCCACTGCGATCCGGCACGCCTCCCGCAGCACGAAGCGGGTCAGCGCCCCGATGTTGCCGCTCTCCTCCGCGATGGCGATGAAGGTGTCGGGCGCCAGGCGCCCGAAGCGGGGGTGGTCCCACCGCACGAGCGCCTCGGCACCGAGGAGCCGACCGTTGTGGAGGTCGACGAGCGGTTGCAGGTGCACGCTCAGCTGCCCGTCGTCGATGCCGGTGAGCAGGTCGGAGGTGAGGTCCTGGCGGCGCACCGCCGCCGCGTGCATGTCGGGCGAGAACATGGCCCAACGGCCCTTGCCGAGCTCCTTGGCCCGGTACATGGCCATGTCCGCGTTGCGCATCAGCGACTGGGCCGTGTCGCCGTCGGTGCTGACCGCCACGCCCACGCTCGCCCCCACCCGCACCTGGCCGGCGGACAGGCCGATCGGAGCACTGAGGCTGGCGATGATGCGCTCGGCCACCTGGCCGGGCGCGGCGACATCGGCGCCGTCGCGGACCAGCACGGCGAACTCGTCGCCGCCCAGGCGGGCGGCGAAGTCGCCGCCGCGCAGGCAGGCGCCGATGCGCTGGGAGACCACGATCAGCAGCTCGTCGCCGGCGGCGTGACCGAGGCTGTCGTTGACCGTCTTGAAGTCGTCGAGGTCGACGAACAGCACCCCGAGGGGCCGCCCGCCGCCCGACGCCTCGACCGCCCGGTTCGTGGTCTCGGAGAACAGCGCCCGGTTGGGGAGGCGGGTCAGCGAGTCGTGGGTGGCGGCGTAGGTGAGCTCGTCCTGCAGGCTGCGCAGCTCGGCCAGCGACTGCTCCAGCCGACCGTTCTCGAGGGCGACGCTCAGGTGGCCGGCGAGGGTCTCGAGCATGCGCACGTCGGCGGTGGTGAACCCGCCGATGGTGCGCAGGTGGTTGGCCACCACCAGCACCCCGCTGACGCGGCTCTCGCCCCGGAGCGGCACCACCCAGCCGCCCTTCAGCTCGACGTCGGGCAGCAACGAGCGCACCAGGTCGATGCCGCCGTCGTCGCCGTCGCCGAAGTGGAAGCTGCTGATGCCCCCGGCGACGCGGTCCCACAGGGGCAGCACCGCGCTGAGCGCCACCTCCCGCATGAGGTGGGTGGTCGCTCCCGGTCCGACGCAGTTCTGCACCAGCTTGCCGCCGTCGTTGGGCAGGTACGACAGGGCGGCGACGTCGGCGCCGA